>JAJZRS010000023.1 GCA_021802545.1 Pseudomonadota bacterium | reverse complement strand
ACAACAGGCGCCGCCGCGCGCACGAAATTGCAGGCTCCAAGCCCCAGCCGGGCAGCTTTTCGCTCGCCTTGGACCGGGTTATGGATACCGGGATCGATAGCGGAAAGATCATGGAATTCTTCGAAAATGCCATGATCGTCCCGGTGCTGACAGCTCACCCCACCGAAGTGCAGCGGAAAAGCATACTCGATCGGCAAAGCGAGATCGCCGACCTTTTGACCAATCGGGATCGCATCCAGCTCACCCCCCAGGAGAAGGTCCAGAACGAGGAAGCGCTGCGCCGCGTCATTCTGACCCTCTGGCAAACGAGGGTGCTCCGCTCTGCGCGCCTCACGGTGGCCGATGAGATCGAGAACGGCCTCGCCTTTTACCGATACACCTTCCTGCGCGAAGTGGCGGCGCTCTACGCGGAGATCGAGGACACCCTGGAGGCGCGGCTCAAGAAGCGCTTTTCCATTCCCTCCTTCCTGCATATCGGCAGCTGGATCGGCGGCGACCGGGACGGAAACCCCTTCGTCACGCATCAGGTGACATTGCGCGCGGCCGAGCGCCAGTCGACCATGGCGCTGGATTTCTATCTGGCGGAAATCCATCGGCTTGGCAAGGAACTGAGCCAGTCGGTGCGCCTCGTCGACATCACCCCCGATCTCGAGAAGCTCGCGACCGAATCCCCGGACAAGTCCGACCATAGGGTGGACGAACCCTATCGCCGCGCCCTGATCAGAATCTATTCGAGGCTGGCCGCAACCGCCCAGAAGCTCGACCATCATGCCGCGGAACGCGCGCCGGTCGGCATCTCCGAGCCCTATGGCGCCGCATCAGAACTCCTTTGCGACCTCGACATCCTTGCGGATTCCCTGAATTCGCACGGCTCCGCGCGCGTCGTGAACGGCAGGCTGCGCCAGCTGCGCAGGACCATCGAGGTATTCGGCTTCCATCTTGCGCCGCTCGACATGCGCCAGCACAGCGGCGTGCACGAAGAGACGGTGGGCGAGCTTTTCCAGCATGCCGGGCGCCCCGGTTATGCTGAACTTTCCGAGGAAGAGCGCTGCGCCTGGCTGCTGGACGAGATCACCGTGGCCAAACCGTTGCGCTCGATCCATGCCGAATACGGCCAGAAGGTCGAGGGCGAGCTCAGCATCCTGGATACCGCGGGCGACATCCACAGGCGCTATGGCAGGCAGGCGCTGCCCAACTACATCATCTCGAAGACGGCCAGCGTCAGCGACATGCTGGAAGTCGCACTGCTCCTCAAGGAGGGCGGCCTGTTGAAGCCCGGCGTCAAGCCCGAGCTTCACGTCAACATCATCCCGCTTTTCGAGACGATCGACGATCTGCGCGGCTGCGGCCCCATCATGGAGAAGCTGTTCTCCATCCCCTATTACATGAAGCTGCTGCAAAGCCGTGGCGGAATCCAGGAGGTGATGCTCGGCTATTCGGACAGCAACAAGGACGGCGGCTTCCTGACCGCCAATTGGGAGCTTTACAAGGCCGAGGTCGAACTCGTCGAGGTGTTCAAGCGCCACGACGTCAAGCTGCGCCTCTTCCATGGCCGTGGCGGCACGGTGGGCCGCGGCGGCGGACCGAGCTACCAGGCCATCCTGGCCCAGCCGCCGGGCAGCGTGAATGGCCAGATCCGCATCACGGAGCAGGGCGAGGTGATCGCGAGCAAATATTCCGATCCCGAGATAGGCCGCAGAAACCTGGAAAGGATCGTCGCAGCGACGATGGAAGCGACCCTGATCCATCATACCCCGCAGCACAATCCGGAGCATTTCCGGGTGATGGAAGCGCTGAGCCTCGATGCCTATTCCAGCTACCGCAAGCTCGTCTACGAGACGCCAGGCTTCATCCGTTTCTTCAGGGAAGCGACGCCGATCAACGAAATCGCCGAACTGCACATCGGCAGCCGCCCTGCAGCCCGGCGCGCATCCGACAAGATCGAGGATCTGCGCGCAATTCCCTGGGTGTTCAGCTGGGGGCTCAACCGCATCATGCTGCCCGGCTGGTATGGTTTCGGCACGGCCGCCGAATCCTTCCTCGAACAGGAAGGCGACAAGGGCCTCGAACTGCTGCGCGAGATGTATGCTTCCTGGCCTTTCTTCCAGACGCTGCTGTCCAACATGGACATGGTGCTCGGCAAGACGGACATCAACATCGCCTCGCGCTATGCCGAGCTCGTCGGTGACGAGGCGTTGCGCCAGAGCATCTTCGAAAGAATCACGCTTGAGCACGACAAGACCGTGGAAATGCTCTTCAGGATCACTGGCAACAGCGAACTCCTCCAGGACAATCCCATGCTGAAGCGCAGCATCCGCAACAGGAGCCCGTACATCGATCCCCTGAACCATCTCCAGGTGAACCTGCTTCGCCGCTTCAGGGCCGGAGACAGCGAAGAAAAGGTGAAACGGGCCATATTGCTTTCCGTCAACGGCATCGCAGCAGGACTCAGAAACAGCGGGTAAGCGGCATGCTCGAGTTCGAGAAAGTTCGCAGGTTACTGATCGGGTCGCGCCGCGACCCGCTGAATCCGGACACCCGCAGCCACATCGTGCTCATCGCATTCTTCGCATGGATAGGATTGGGCGCGGATGGCCTTTCCTCTTCCTGCTACGGTCCCGAGGAAGCCTTTCTCGCACTGGGCGTCCATCACCACCTCGGCCTTTATCTTGCGGCGGTCACAGCGGTCACCGTTTTCATCATTTCTCTCGCCTACAACCAGGTCATCGAGCTTTTTCCCTCCGGCGGGGGCGGATACAAGGTCGCGACCCAGCTGATCGGCCCTTATGCCGGGCTCGTCTCGGGTTCCGCGCTGATCGTCGACTACATGCTGACCATCTCGATCTCGATCGCGAGCGGCGTGGATGCCCTGTTCAGCCTGTTTCCGGCGCACATGGGCCATTTAAAGCTTCCGTCCGAGATCTTCGTCCTGTTCATGCTGATCCTGCTCAACCTGCGCGGCATGAAGGAATCGATCAAGATCCTGATGCCGATCTTCCTCGGCTTCTTTCTCACCCATGCCTTCCTCATTTCCTACGGCATCTGGATCCACGCCGAGCGGCTGCCCACCCTGATTCCTGAGACGATCAGCGAAACCATGGACATGAGCAGGGACCTGGGCTGGGTGTTCATCGCCTCGCTCTTTCTCAGGGCCTATTCTTTGGGCGGCGGAACCTACACGGGGATCGAGGCGGTTTCCAACAACGTCAACATGCTGGTCGAGCCCAGGGTGAAAACGGGCAAATGGACCATGCTCTACATGGCCGCCTCCCTTTCGTTCACGGCAGGCGGCATCATCCTGCTCTATCTGCTGTGGCACATTCAACCTGTCGAAGGACAGACGCTGAATGCGGTCGCCTTCCAGCAGATCTTCTCCCATCTCCACATGGGCTCCCCGCTCATGCAGCACGTCGAGCTCGCCGCAGTCATGGCTTTCGAAGCTGGCCTGCTGCTCGTTGCGGCCAACACGGGCTTCCTCGGAGGCCCCATGGTCATGGCGAACATGGCTGCGGACTCCTGGGTGCCCAGGCAATTCGGCCAGCTTTCGAGCAGGCTCGTCACGCAGAACGGCATCTTCCTGATGGGGGTGTCCGCCTTCTTCGTCCTGCTCTGGACAAGAGGCCAAGTCTCCCTGCTCGTCGTGCTTTACAGCATCAACGTGTTCCTGACCTTCTCGATGTCCATTTTCGGGCTGTGCCTGCACTGGTGGCGCAACAGGCGCAGCGAAAAGCAGTGGCTTGTCCATTTCCTCCTCTCCTTCGTCGGACTGTGCGTCACCGCCGGCATTCTGGTGGTCACGACCGCAGAGAAATTCACCGAAGGGGGCTGGATGACCATCCTGATCACCCTGATCGTGATTGCGATCTTCCTCCTGATCCACAGGCATTACGAAGAGACCAGGATGCAGCTCAGGAAGGTCGACGAGCTCTATTCCGGGCAGAAGCTTGTCGAACCCGAAACGCCTCCGCCCAAGCTCGATCCCTCCCTGCCTACCGCAGTTTTCCTGTCCGGAAAAAACCGGGGACTCGGCATGCACGCCCTGCTCTGGGTGGTCAGGATGTTCCCAGGCCACTTCAGGAATTTCATTTTCGTGGCAGTGGGCGAAGTCGACCTGCAGAGCTACGACGGCGAGGGGGCATTGAGGACGCTGAAATACAAGATCGAGAATTCCCAGCGCTATTTCGTGAATTTCTGCAACCAGCACGGGCTCGCTGCCGCGTCCTTCGAAGCCTACGGCACCGACCCGCTGGAAGAGCTCTTCAGGATCACGGAAAAAATCATGCAGGAATATCCCCAGAGCATCTGCTTTGCGAGCAAGCTGATTTTCGTGCACGACAACATCTTCACCCGCTGGCTGCACAACCAGACCGCAGAATCGATGCAGAGGCGGCTGCACCTTCAGGGGCAGCAGATGGTGATCCTGCCGATGAAGCTCGACATGTGAAGAAGCTGGCCGATAAGCCGGGTTCTGTCTAGGACAGTCATTCCTCTAGGCCCTGGGTCTCCCCAGGGCTCAAGCAGCCTACCCGGGAACAGCGCGAGCCACGCTATCGTTCCCCTATTTGGCCTTGCTCCGGATGGGGTTTGCCGTGCCGTCCCCGTTGCCGCGGACGCGGTGGGCTCTTGCCCCACCTTTTCACCCTTGCCTGATCCCTTGCGGGCCATCGGCGGTCTGTTTTCTGTGGCACTTTCCATGGCCTCGCGGCCTCCGGCAGTTAACCGGCATCCCGCTCTATGGAGCCCGGACTTTCCTCTCCCCTTGCGGGCAGCGACTGTCTGGCCAGCTTCGATTCATTTTATCACCGATTCGCCCCGATTTTGGGTTTTTGGCGCCTATTCCGCATTATAATGGCACTTTCGGACAGGCCTCAAAATCCATGAAGCAGTATCTCGATCTCGTCAGAACCATCCTCGAAACAGGCACATGGCAGGAAAACAGGACGGGCATCCGCACCATAAGCATACCCGGCGCGATGATGAAATTTGACCTGAAGGACGGTTTTCCCGCAGTGACGACGAGGCGCCTCGCCTTCAAGGCAGCAGTAGGAGAAATGGTCGGCTTCCTCCGAGCAAGCCGCAATGCAGCCGAATTCAGGGAACTCGGATGCAAGGTCTGGGACCAGAACGCGAACGAGAATGCGCAATGGCTCGCCAATCCCTACCGGCTCGGGGACGACGATCTCGGCGAAATATACGGGGTGCAGTGGAGGAAATGGCCGGCCTACAAGGTGCTCGATGCTTCGAATTCGATGCAGATCGGGGATGCGCTCTCGAGGGGATACCGGGCAATTGCGACATTTTCCGAAATGGGCATCGAAAAAATGCTGCTCTACAAGGCGATCGATCAGCTGAGGCAGTGCCTCGACACCATCGTCAACAATCCATATGACCGCCGCATCCTCTTTCACGGCTGGAACTGCGCGCAGCTCGACGAAATGGCCCTGCCGCCCTGCCACCTGCTCTACCAGTTCATCCCCAATGTCGCCACGCGCGAGATTTCGCTCTGCCTCTACATCAGGAGCAACGATTTCGGGCTCGGCACGCCCTTCAATATCGCCGAAGGCGCCGTATTGCTGAGCCTGATCGGCCGGCTCACGGGCTATGCGCCGCGCTGGTTCACCTATTTCGTCGGGGACGCGCATATCTACGAGAACCATCTCGACATGCTCCATGAGCAGCTGAAGCGCGAGCCATATCCTGCCCCGAAGCTCGTCATCTCGGAGCGGATTCCGGACTATTCGAATACCGGAAAATACGAGCCGCAATGGCTGGAACTGGTCGAGCCGGCCGACTTCTCCCTGGACAACTACATCCATCATCCCCCGCTCACCGCGCCCATGGCGGTCTGACCGGTTGCTTCGTCGCTGTCCACGCATCGCCGCGAGGAATATCAGCATTTCTTGATTTACATCAAGACGGCGATTCCGCCGAGCCCTATGATGGATCGATCACCAGCATAGGAATGACATGTCGCTCGAGCTCGTTTGCCCCGCGGGCAGTCTGCCTGCATTGAAAACGGCGCTGGACAACGGCGCGGACTGCGTTTATGTCGGCCTGAAAGGCAATACCAACGCGCGCGCGTTTTCCGGGCTCAACTTCGACGTTCAGGGACTGATCGAAGCCGCCCGTCTCGTCCATGCAAGAAAAAGAAAGATCTTCGTCGCCCTCAACACCTATCCCCAGGCCACCAATCTCACGGAATGGAACAAGGCGGTCGACTCCGCATCGGAAGCGGGGGTGGATGCGGTGATACTTGCGGACATGGGATTGATGCGTTATGCCTCGAGAAATCATCCCGAACTTCGCCTCCATCTTTCCGTTCAGGGATCGGCCACCAATTACGAGGCCATCAATTTCTATCGCGAGCATTTCGACATCAAGAGAGCGGTATTGCCGAGGGTGCTGTCGCTGCAGCAGGTCGAAAATGTGGTTGGAAACACGTCGGTCGAAATCGAGCTTTTCGGTTTCGGAGGACTGTGCGTCATGGTGGAGGGCCGCTGCCTGCTTTCCTCCTATGTGACGGGAGAATCCCCCAACACTGCAGGCGTCTGCTCTCCGGCAAGAGCCGTCCGCTGGCAGAAAACCGCCAATGGCCTCGAAACCAGGCTGAACGGCGTGCTGCTAGACTGTTATGCGGATGGAGAAAATGCCGGCTATCCCACCCTTTGCAAGGGAAGGTTCGAAGTGGGCGGTGAAACCTATTATGCCATCGAGGAGCCCACGAGCCTCAACACCATCGAACTGATTCCGGAAATGGCCAGGATGGGCATCTCAGCCGTCAAGATCGAGGGGCGGCAGCGCAGCCCAGCCTATGTCGGCCAGGTGACGAAGACATGGCGCTCGGCCATTGACGCCTTCCACGGGGGAAGAAGATCTGACCCTGCATGGATGAGCGCGCTCAGCAAGCTCGCCGAGGGGCAGCATCATACCCTGGGTGCCTATCATCGCCCATGGAAGTGAACATGAAGCTCTCTCTGGGCCCGATACTCTATTACTGGCCAAGGGAAGCCCTTTTCGAATTCTACGAAACGATAGCCGGTACTTCCGTCGACATCGTCTATCTAGGGGAGGCGGTCTGCTCGAGGCGCCATGCCTTCCGTTTCGAAGACTGGCTGGATGTAGCTAAAGGCCTTTCCGATGCGGGAAAGGAAGTCGTTCTTTCGACCCAGACCCTGATCGAATCCGAATCCGATTTGAAGGCGCTGAGGCGTCTTGCAGAAAACGGCGAATTCGCTCTGGAAGCGAACGACATGGGCGCCGTCAGGCTGCTCTCCGGAAAAAGCTTCGTCGCCGGCCCGCATCTCAACGCCTACAGTCCGGAAACC
Organism: Pseudomonadota bacterium; assembly: GCA_021802545.1. Taxonomy (GTDB): domain Bacteria; phylum Pseudomonadota; class Gammaproteobacteria; order Burkholderiales; family JABEVD01; genus JABEVD01. The sequence continues at coordinate 41,715 of JAJZRS010000023.1, read as the reverse complement.
CTCGAGATCCTTGTCGAGCTTGGCGCCAGGCGCTGGGTGATTCCGATCGAGATGTCGAAGCAGGCACTCTCGGAAATGCGCCCTGAATCGCTGGAGACCGAGGTATTGGTCCATGGAAGGCTGCCGCTAGCCTTTTCCGCGCGCTGCTTCACAGCTCGCCATTACAATCTTCCGAAGGACGACTGCCGCTTCAGCTGTCTTGATCATCCCTTCGGGCTTGAGCTGAAGACGAGGGAAGGCGAGCCTTTCCTCGCTCTGAACGGCATCCAGACCCAGTCCTACCGTCTCTGCAACCTGATCGGGGAGCTGGATGAAATGAGGAAATTGGGCGTCAGCATCGCCAGGATCAGTCCCCAGCCGATGCACATGGAAGAAACCATTTCGCTCTTCAGGGGGGCCATTGACGGAAAAATCCGATGCAGCGAAGCTTCGTCGTTGATTTCGGACCTCGTTCCCGTCGAAACCTGCAACGGTTACTGGCAAGGCAGCGCGGGAATGGAATACATGAAAGGCGTGACATGAAACCGCTGGCCAGGCTCATCTCGCTGCTTCCCGCCTATCCGCCTTCCCTGGCATTCGCCGGGGTCCTCGATTTGGTTTTGGGAAACATCGCAAGGGAGAATTCCATGGCGCCGCTCATCGGGAAAACCGTCCGCATCAACGTACTGGACATGGGACTGGAGCTCAATATCAGGGTGGACAGGAAGGGATTTTCCCCTGCCGGATCATATGCATCGCCTGATCTTTCCATTTCCGCCGATGTGCAGGATTTCCTGCTTCTGGCGAGCCGCAGAGAGGATCCGGACACGCTCTTCTTCAGCAGGCGCCTGCTTGTCGAAGGCGACACCGAGCTCGGGCTTGCAGCGAAGAACACGCTGGATGCAATGGAAATGCCGAAAATCTCCTTTCCTTCCCCGGCCAGAGTGCTTTCGGCGCTTCTCAAGCCGCTGCATTGAGACCGCTACCCAGGCTATTCCCCGCTTCGCCCGCCTGCCCTTTTCCGAATTCCCCTTTACCGCACGCATGGTTGTCTGAAAGAAGCGTTGACTCCAAACCAACCCCCAAGTAAGATAATTGATTAGTCAACTATTGACCGATCAATCCATGGAATATTCCTTCAACCAGAAGCTCCTCGCCATGCTCGGGCTCTGCTTCGTGCTCATCATGGTGGCGCTCGACCAGACGGTGATCGGCACTGCGCTGCCCACCGTCGCAGCCCAGCTCAACGGATTCGAATTCTATGCTTGGGTCGGGACGGCCTATCTGCTGACCTCCGTGATCACCGTGCCGATCTTCGGCAAGATCGGCGACGAGCACGGCAGGAAGCCTTTCGTGCTAGTCGCCATCGTCCTCTTCTCCACGGCCTCCATGCTCTGCGGCCTGGCGCAGAGCATGATCGAGCTGGTGCTGGCAAGGGGACTGCAGGGCATAGGCGGCGGCATGCTGATCATCACCGCCTTCGCCAGCGTCCCTGACCTCTTTCCCGAGCCCCGCGAACGCCTGCGCTGGCAGGTGCTGTTCAGCTCAGCATTCGGGCTCGCCAACGCTGTCGGCCCATCCATGGGCGGCTATCTGACCCAGTACTGGGGATGGCGGTCGGTGTTCTTCGTCAATCTTCCGGTGGGGCTCCTGAGCCTCTATTTCGTCTGGCGTCATCTGCCCAGGATCAGGCACTCGGATTCGCCCCCTTCCCCGCTCGACTGGCAAGGCTCGATCCTGACCGCGCTTTTTCTGGGATCCCTGCAGCTCTTCGTCGAATGGCTGCCGCTCGGAAAATCGCCTATAGAGCTCGCATTTTTGGCAGGACTTGCTTCCGTCTCTCTTATTCTGCTCGTCAAATGGGAAATGAAATGCCCGAATCCGGTACTGCCGCTTTCCATGCTCACCGAAAGGAATTTGCTGCCGCTTTTCGTCCTTTCCTTGACCATGGGATTTTCGCTTTTCGCCATTCTTTATTACGCGCCGCTCCTCTTCCAGGGCGGATTCGGGCTGTCGGCCAAGCAAGCAGGTCTCTTGATCACGCCGCTCGCCGTTTCCATCACGGTCGGCAGCATCGTCAACGGCAGGATCGTGACCCGCCTAGAACACCCGCACAGGTTGCTTCATATCGGCCTCGTGCTGTTCTTCTCGTCCGTCCTGTTTCTGATCCTGGTCGACATCAAGACCCGTCATGTGCTTGTCGCCCTGTGCATGGCGACGGGCGGCCTCGGGCTCGGGCTCCTGATGCCCAATCTCACGCTTTTCGTTCAGGCCTGCGCGCCGAGAGCTCAGCTTGGCGTCGCAACGGCGATGCTGCAATCGACGAGAATGATAGGCGGCATGATCGGCACCGCGCTCGTCGGCGTGCTCGTCTCGCATCATTATTCGGCTGGAATCGCGAGCATGATCGGCAATCCCAGGCTGGAAGATCCGCAGATACTGGTCAACAAGGCGCTGGCAGCGAAATTCACGACGCTCGATGCGCATGCGGCGGGCCTGCTCGCCCAGGCGAGAGCGATCCTGGTCGATGCGGTTCACGAAAGCCTGTGGGTCGTCGCAGGCCTGCTTTTCGCGTCGTTGTGGGTGGCGAAATCCGTCCCCCCCATGAGCCTTTCCAGGAAAAAGCCATGATCGAAAAAAATCTGCTTCAGCAGGTCGGCAAGACGGGGCGCGCCATGCATGCCGCATTCGAGGCAACGGTCGGCATTCCCCTGCCGAGATGGCGCATCATGCTGGCAATTTTTGAGAACGGCGAATCGGCCCAGAAGGATCTCGCCGCCCTGCTTGCCATGGATCCAGGGCTCTTGACCCGGCAATTGAAGCAGATGGAAATCGAGGGCATCGTGAAGCGCGAGAGCGCGCTCGAGGACAACAGGATCACGCGCGTTCAGCTCACGGCAAAGGGAGCAAGAATGGTTGCGGCGGCGCAGCCCCTGAGGCAGTCCTTTTTCGAGAAAGCGCTCGAAGGGCTGCCGGTCGAGAAACTCGCGGCAGCGATGGAGATCCTCGAGACGCTTGAAGCGCGCTTCAAGCGCTAGAGCTGGGGATTGAGCTTGCCCGGACCGCTTCTCAAGCGGTTGAGCGCGCCGATGTAGGCCTTGGCGGAAGCCACGACGATATCTGTGTCCGCTCCCTGGCCGTTGACGATGCGCCCGTCCTTGTGCAGCCTCACCGTGACTTCGCCCTGGGCGTCTGTCCCGCTGGTGATGTTGTTGACGGAATAGAGCTGCAGTTCCGATCCGCTTTGCGCGATGGATTCGATCGCGCGGAATGCCGCGTCAACCGGCCCGCCTCCGTCTGATTTGCCTTCACGCTCCACCCCGCCTTCCATGAGCTTCACGGTGGCGAGCGGAATTTCCCCCGTCTCCGAGCAGACCTTCAGGAAAAGCAGCCTGTAATGCTCGGGTGCGGATGCGACAGCCTCGTCGGATGCGATCGCCTGGATGTCTTCGTCGAAGATCTCGTGCTTCTTGTCTGCGAGATCCTTGAACCGTGCGAATGCCGCGTTCAACGCCTCTTCCGACCCCAGCTCGATGCCGAGTTCCGACAGCCTCGTCCTGAACGCATTGCGCCCGGAGTGCTTGCCGAGCACCAGCTTGTTCGCGGTCCAGCCCACGTCTTCCGCTCGCATGATCTCGTAGGTCTCGCGGCTCTTCAAGACGCCGTCCTGATGGATGCCCGATTCGTGGGCGAAGGCATTGATGCCGACGATCGCCTTGTTGGGCTGCACCGCGAAGCCGGTGATGCTGGAAACCAGGCGGCTCGCCTGAACGATCTGGGTCGCGTCTATCCCCGTCTCGCAGGGAAAATAGTCCTGCCTCGTCCTCACCGCCATCACGATCTCTTCGAGCGCGGCGTTTCCGGCGCGCTCGCCGAGCCCGTTGATGGTGCATTCGACCTGGCGCGCGCCGTTCATGACGGCCGACAACGAATTCGCGACCGCAAGCCCAAGATCGTTGTGGCAGTGCACGGAAAATATCGCCTTGTCCGAATTCGGGATTTTCTCCCTAAGGTTCCGGATCAGGGTCCCATACTGCTCAGGCATGCTGTATCCGACCGTATCCGGAATGTTGAGGGTCGTGGCCCCCGCATCGATTACCGCTTCCAGTATCTTGCACAGGAAGCCGAGATCCGAACGCCCTGCATCCTCGGGCGAAAATTCGACATTGTCCGTGTATTCCCTGGCCCACTTGACCGCCTTCACGGCCTGTTCGAGCACCTGTTCGGGAGACATCCTGAGCTTCTTTTCCATGTGGATGGGGGAGGTCGCGATGAAGGTGTGGATGCGCCCGGACTTGGCCGGTTTCAAGGCATCCCCTGCGCGCCTGATGTCGTTCTCGATGGCGCGCGCAAGACCGCAGACGGTGCTGTCCTTGACGGCTGCAGCGACCGCATGCACCGCGTCGAAGTCCCCGGGACTTGCAGCAGGAAAGCCCGCCTCGATCACGTCGACCTTCATCTTCTCGAGTTGCCTTGCGATCCTCACCTTTTCTTCCTTGGTCATCGAAGCGCCCGGACTCTGCTCGCCGTCTCGCAAGGTGGTGTCGAATATGATCAGCTTATCCTTCTTCATGTTTTTCTCCTTTCCTGCGCTTCCAGAACCAGAGCACGTAGCCCGAGAAGGAATAACTCAGAAATATCGCGAAGAGCACCTTCGCCGGGGCGCTGGTCAGCAGCACGAACACAAGAAGGAAGAAGAAAAGCGCGATGAAAGGCACGCTCTTCCTGAAATTCAGATCCTTGAAGCTGTAGAAGGGAATGTTGCTGATCATGGTGAGCCCGGCGAAAACCGTCACCAGCCAGGAGATGAATCTGACGTCCCCGCCCTTCACCTCGAAATCGAGCATCAGCCAGACGAGTCCCGCCACCAGGGCTGCAGCAGAAGGGCTGGGCAGGCCCTGGAAGTAGCGCTTGTCGACGACGTCCATCTGGGTATTGAAGCGGGCGAGCCGCATCGCTGCGGCAGCGCAATAAATGAAGGCTGCGACCCATCCGAGCTTGCCCAGCCCCTTGAGCGCCCATTCGTAGACCACCAGCGCAGGCGCGACCCCGAAGGAGACCATGTCGGAAAGGCTGTCGTACTCCGCGCCGAAGGCGCTTTGAGTATGGGTGAGCCTGGCCACCCTGCCGTCCAGCCCGTCGAAGATCATGGCCACGAAAATGGCGATGGCGGCGCGCTCGAAATGGCCGTTCATCGCCTGGACGATGGCATAGAATCCGGCGAAAAGCGCTGCCGTGGTGAACAGATTGGGCAGCAGATAGATGCCGCGCCTGCGGGGTTTAACCGGAAGCAGGTCGGACTCTGGGTATTCGGAATTCATTTGAGTTCGGCGAGGATGGATTCCGTGGCATAGACCTTGTCGCCGATGCCGACCTTGATCCGGGTGTCCGCAGGAAGATAGACATCGACCCGTGAGCCGAAGCGGATGAAGCCGTAGCGCTGTCCACGTGCCAGCTGCTGGCCCTCCTTCACGTAGCACAAAATCCTTCTTGCGATGAGCCCCGCGACCTGCACGGACGTGACGTCTATTCCGTCAGGCGTCCTGATCCAGACGGCGTTCCGCTCGTTTTCCAGGGAAGCCTTGTCGAGATCGGCATTGACGAACTTTCCGGGGAAGTACCAGATCCCCTTCACTTCCCCGTCGACCGGGCTCCTGTTCGAATGAACGTTGAAGACGTTCATGAAGACGCTGACCTTCACCGCTTCCCGGTCGAGATAAGGATCATTCACCTTTTCTACGGCCACGATCCTGCCGTCGGCGGGTGACAATACCGCATCCGGATTGTTTGGTACGGCCCTTCCCGGATCCCTGAAGAACTGGAGGACGAACAGGCTCGCGATCCAGAAAGGGGAAGCGAAGGCCCATCCGACGCCCCAGGTTACCAGCATGGAAGAACCGACCATCACCGCAAGATAATGCCAGCCTTCCTTCGCGATGATGGGATGGGGATAGCGCTTCATTCAATCAGTTCTTGCTCTGGTCGACGAGGCGGTTCTTCTTGATCCAGGGCATCATGTCGCGCAATTGGGAGCCCACTTTCTCGATGGGATGCTCTGCGGTCAGGCGGCGGCGCGCGGTCATCTCAGGATAGTTGGTTCTGCCTTCCAGGATGAAGCGCTTGGCGTATTCGCCAGACTGGATGTTCTTCAGGCATTCGCGCATCGCGGCTCTGGCCTGGTCGGAAATCACGCGATGGCCGGTGACGTATTCGCCGTATTCGGCATTGTTGGAAATCGAATAGTTCATGTTCGCGATCCCGCCTTCGTACATCAGGTCGACGATCAGCTTCAGCTCATGAAGGCATTCGAAATAGGCCATTTCAGGCGCGTAGCCGGCTTCGGTCAAGGTCTCGAATCCCATTTTGACCAGTTCGACAGCACCGCCGCAAAGAACGGCCTGTTCGCCGAAAAGATCCGTCTCGGTCTCCTCGCGGAAGTTGGTTTCGATCACGCCGCCCTTGGTGCCGCCGTTGGCGCAGGCATAGGAAAGCGCGATGTCCTTGGCCTTGCCGGACTTGTCCTGGAAGACAGCGATCAGGGTCGGCACGCCGCCGCCCTTGAGGTATTCTGAACGAACCGTGTGTCCGGGTCCCTTGGGGGCCACCATGATCACGTCGATATCGGCACGGGGCACGACCTGGTTGTAATGCACGTTGAAGCCATGCGCGAAAGCGAGCGCTGCGCCTTCCTTCATGTTCGGCCCAACCTGCGTGTTGTACACTTCGGGAATGTTTTCGTCGGGCAGCAGCATCATGACGACATCCGCGCCCTTGACCGCTTCGGCCACTTCGGCGACCTTGAGTCCTGCAGCCTTGGCTTTCTTCCAGGATTCGCCGCCTTTTCTCAGGCCGACGGTCACCTTGACCCCCGAATCGTTCAGGTTTTGCGCGTGCGCATGCCCTTGGGAGCCATAGCCCACGATGGTGACTTTCTTGCCTTTGATCAGGGAGAGATCTGCGTCCTTGTCGTAATAAACTTTCATAGTTTCCTCTTCGGTTGAACTTATATTCTGAGCATCCTGTCGCCGCGGCCTATGCCCGAGGCGCCGGTGCGCACGGTTTCAAGTATCCAGTTGCGGTCGATCGCAGCCAGGAAGGCGTCAAGCTTGGCGACCGTTCCGGTCAGCTCGATGGTGTAGCTCTGGTCGGAGACATCGATGATGCGTCCTCTGAAGATGTCGGCCATCCTTTTCGCTTCCTCGCGTTCCGCCTCTCCTGCCTTCACCTTGACCAGCATCATTTCCCGCTCGATGTGCTCGCCGTCATTGAGGTCGATGACCTTGATGACCTCGATCAGCTTGTTGAGCTGCTTGATGATCTGCTCGATTACGTCGTCGGAGCCGCTGGTGACGATGGTCATCCTGGAAAGCGAAGGATCCTCGGTGGGTGCGACGCTCAACGACTCGATATTGTAGCCTCTGGCCGAGAAAAGGCCGGATACGCGGGAGAGCGCCCCCGCCTCGTTTTCCATCAGTAATGAAATGATATGCCGCATGTCGACCTCAAACCAGGATCATCTCGTTGAGCCCCTTGCCGCCCGGGACCATGGGAAAGACGTTCTCCGTCTGATCGGTGACGAAATCCATGAAGACGAACCTGTCCTGCAAAGAAAACGCTTCCTTCAGCGCCCCTTCCACGTCCTCGGGCTTCTCGATGCGCATGCCGATGTGGCCGTAGGCCTCGGCCAGTTTCACGAAATCGGGCAGCGCGTCCATGTACGACTCGGAATAGCGGTTGCCGTGGAAGAATTCCTGCCATTGCCTCACCATGCCGAGATAACGGTTGTTGAGCGCAATGACCTTGATGGGCAGATGGTACTGCTTGCATGTGGAAAGCTCCTGGATGCACATCTGGATGCTCCCCTCGCCCGTCACGCAGGCAACCTTGGCGCCCGGATTGGCGATCTGCACGCCCATGGCTGCCGGCAGGCCGAATCCCATGGTGCCGAGCCCGCCCGAATTGATCCAGCGCCTCGGCTTGTCGAATTTGTAGAACTGCGCGGCCCACATCTGGTGCTGCCCCACGTCTGACGTGACGAACGCGTCCCCCCCGGTCACTTCGAAAAGCTTCTCGACCACCATCTGAGGCTTGATCAGCGCGCTCTTCCTGTCGTATTTCAGGCAGTCGCGGCTTCTCCATTCCTCGATCTGCTTCCACCAGGCATCCAGTGCAGCAGAATCGACATGCTCCCGGCTCGAATTCAGCGCCTTGAGCATTTCCTGCAGCACGTCCTTGACGTTTCCGACGATTGGCACGTCGACCTTGACGCGCTTGGAGATCGAAGACGGGTCGATGTCGATGTGGATGATCTTGCGGGACGAACTGAAGAAATGGTCAGGATTGCCGATCACGCGGTCGTCGAAACGCGCGCCGATCGCGATCAATACGTCGCATTCCTGCATCGCCATGTTGGCTTCGTAGGTGCCGTGCATGCCCAGCATGCCCAGAAACTGATTGTCCGTCGCCGGGTAGCCGCCCAGCCCCATCAGCGTATTGGTGCAGGGAAAGCCCATCAGCCTCACGAATTCGGCAAGCTCCTCGGCCGCATTGCTCAGAGTGACCCCGCCGCCCGCATAGACCATGGGACGCTTCGCCTCCAGGATCAGCTGGATCGCGCGCCTGATCTGTCCCGGATGCCCCTTGGTCACCGGGTTGTAGGAGCGCAGGCTGACCGATTCAGGATAGACGAACTCCGTCTTGTGCTGCGTGATGTCCTTCGGGATGTCGACGAGCACTGGGCCCGGACGGCCCGTGCTCGCGAGATAGAAGGCCATCTTGATGGTCGGCGCGATGTCCTTCACGTCCTTCACCAGGAAATTGTGCTTGACGCACGGACGGGTGATGCCCACCGTGTCGACCTCCTGGAAGGCATCCTGCCCGATGGCCGGCGTCGGTACCTGCCCGCTGATGATGACCATCGGAATGGAATCCATGTACGCGGTTGCGATTCCGGTCACCGCGTTGGTCGCTCCCGGCCCGGAAGTCACCAGAGCCACGCCAACCTTCTTGGTCGAGCGTGAATAGCCGTCGGCCGCATGCACCGCCCCCTGTTCGTGACGGGTCAGGATATGCTTGACCTTGTCCTGCTTGAAAAATTCATCGTAGATGAACAGCACCGCTCCACCAGGATACCCGAAAACATGCTCGACGCCCTCTTCCTGGAGGCAGCGCAGCACGATTTCCGCGCCTGTCAATTCCATATGATTACCTTGAGCCAAATTGTTGAATGCAGAACATGGAACAGTAACGTTTGCCACGCTTTTGGTCAAGTCCGACAGAATCGCTAGGAAAAAAATGCACTGATTAAAATGAAAAATTGCTAAAATGGGTCCAATGATGAAACGCTACAAGGGTTGAAAAGCTGGCCACCTATCAGGAACTCTCCCTGTTCTTGTCCAACATTGAGCGGCGCGCCTTCAAGCAGGCCGTTTACGCGGTGCGGGACGAGCATGGCGCGCTAGACGTCGTCCAGGATGCGATGCTGAAGCTTGCCGAGAAATATTCCGGCAGGCCTGCCGAAGAATTCCCCATGCTTTTTCAGCGCATTTTGCAAAATGCGATCAAAGATTATTTCCGCAGACAGAAGGTCAGAACGCTCTGGACGACGATCCTCTCTTCGTTCAGCCTCGAAGAAGACACAGATCCCCTCGAATTGCTCGACACGCGCGAGACGCTGCCCGCCGATGGCCCTATGGAAATGCTCGAGCGCTCGCAGGTCGTCAAGCATATCGAGCAGGCCATAGAATCTTTGCCCGCGCGTCAACGCCAAGCCTTCCTGCTGCGTTATTGGGAAGAGATGGATGTCGCCGAAACGGCGGCGGTGATGGGCTGCTCCGAGGGGAGCGTGAAAACGCATTGTTCCAGGGCCACGCATGCCATCGCAGCATTCCTGAAATCCAAGGGGATTGAATTGTGAACTCAGAAAAAATAAAGGCATATCTTGATGCAGGGCTCGAAAGAATCGACGAAAAGACGCTCGAAGACCTGCAGGCTGCGCGGAAAAACGCGCTTTCCCGATACAGCGCGCATGCACTTGCCATCGAGGGGCACGGCCTGTTCCACTTCCATCACCCAAGGATCAGCGTTTGGCTGCCCACTGCAGCACTCATCCTGGGACTGTGCGCCATCCTCTACTGGGGCACGATGAAAAACGAAAGCCCTGCGCCGGATGCGAATGACGATGCAGCCCTGCTTTCGGACGATCTGCCCGTCCCCGCCTACACTGATCAGAAATTTTTCGATTCATGGCTAAAACGTTCAGATCGGTAATTTCGCTTCTGCTCCTTTTACCCCTTCTCGCCGCGGCGCAGAAAATGCCGCAATGGGATCAGCTGAGTCCGCAGCAGCGCGCCGTTCTCGCGCCGCTCGCCGGACAATGGAACCAGTTCCCCGAATTCCAGAAAAAGAAGCTTCTCGGGGTGGCCAGGCGCTTCCCCCAGCTTTCCCCGATCCAGCAAAAGCGTATTCAGTCCAGGCTTGCCGAATGGAGCAAGCTCACGCCCGAAGAGCGCATGCAAGCGAGGCAAAATTTCAGGAACCTCAAGAAGCTCCCCCCGGAAGAGCGCCGCGCGGTCAGGCAAAAATGGCTGAGATACAGGCAATTCGAGGGGACCAAGCGCCGCCGGCCGCTTCCAGCTAGCGCCGCTCAACCCACCACAGCGTTGCCACAGCCAAAATAAAGAAGGCCATCGTCGGCATGGCTGCGCTCATGAAAGGCGGCCAGTCGTTGATGAGGCCGATGCGCGCGGAAAGCTGGTTCATCAGGTAGAACACCAGGCCGATCATGATGCCTGTCACGATCTTGGCGCTGATTCCGCCCTGGCGCCGCCTGTGGTACGCGAAAGGCAGCGCGATCAGCATCATCACGAGCACGGCAAACGGATAGACGAACTTCGTCCAGAAAGCGATCTGGTAGCGCGTCGCCTGCTGCCTGTTTTCAACCAGATGATCGATGTAATGGTGCAATGTCAGGATGGACATGTGCTCTGGAAAAATCAGCAGCACGCTGAGCAGGTCTGGCGTCAGCACCGATTTCCACATGTAGTCCGGAATGCTCGAGACGGTGACCCCGCCGCTGCCGAAATTCGTCCTGACCACGCCCGACAGCATCCACAGATTGTTGCCCTTGTAGGTGCCTTCCCTGGCAAAGCTGATCGACTTGAGCTCGTGCCTCGCGTCGAATTCGAACACCCGCACGTGCATAAGCGTTGCATCGGGCAGCACTTCGCGCACATTGATGAAGCTGGCCTCGTCCTTGACCCATAGCCCCGACCTGAATGCCTGCGCGACCACGCTCTTCGTCGCCTTGAGCCTGAGCTTCTGGGCTGCCGCATCGCTCATGGGCGCCAGCACTTCGCCGAAAACGAAGGTCAGCGCGACGAAAACCAGGCCGATCTTGAAGAGAAATCCGGCCATGTCCGTGCTCGACATGCCCGAGACGCGCATCACGGTGATCTCCGAATTCGCTCCGAGATGGGAAAGCGCGAAAATGGTGCCGATCAACGCGGCAATGGGAAACAGTTCGTAGACATGTCCCGGAATGCCGAGCAGCACGTAGGCGAAAGCGTAGAGCAGATGGTAATTGCCTATCCCGATGTCGTTCAGCTCATGAATGAGATCGAGGAAAGTGAACAGCACGAGCAGCGCCGAAAATACCAGCAAGGTGCTCGCAAAAATCTGTCTGGCGAGATAGCGTTGAATGACCTTCATCTTCTCCACCTGAACATGGACGAGACGGAAAGACGCCAATAGAAAAGCGTCAGGAGCACGAGCGCCATCCCGATATGCACGCCGAAAAGACCGAAGAAGAAGCCCACCTTCTGGCGCATCACCCACACATTGGTCATGCTGAATATGTTATTGTATATCATATAGATAAGTATGGCCATGACGATGTTGAGCGATCTCCCGGCGCGCGGGTTCACAAAGCTCAGCGGAATCGCAAGCAGGGCGAGAAGCAGCGCGCTCAAGGGCATGCCTACCCGCCAGCCGAGCTCGGCGATGTTGGTCGGCGTCCTGTTCTGAACAAGGACAGAGGTCGGGAGCGCCTTGACCTCGGGCAGTCCGGATTTCACCTTGGCGACCTCGATGCGCATGGCATAACGCTTGAAGTGCATGACCCTGTAGTCGGGATACCCTTCCCTCCCCTCATAGCGCGTGCCGTCCAGCAGCACCAGGAATTTGTCGCCGTTTTCCTTCGTTTCCTCGAATCCGGAACTGGCGACCATGGTCCCCACCTCGTGGTTCCGTGTCGACTGGACGAAAATATTGCTCACCGTACTCTTCTGCCCCTGCTCGAAGAAATAGATGCGGTCCGCCTGCGCGGACTCCCTGAATACCCCCGGAGCGATGTTGGCCACCTCCTCCCGGCTTTCGAGCTGCTTTCTGTACTTGTCTCCCTGCGAGATCGCCCAGGGCGTCAGGCTGAAGCTCAGGGTGGCGATGATCAGGATGAAAGGCAGCGAAAAGGAAAGCACTGGCCTGATCCATCGCGCCAAACTGATGCCGCTGACGAACCAGACCGTCATTTCGCTGTCCTGGTAGCTTCTCGTCAAGGCCAGCAGTACCGAGATGAACAGGGTCAGGGACAGCAGCACGGGCAGGTAATTGAGCGCGGAAAAGCCGAGCAGGACAACCACCCCCTTGGCCGCGAGCGTCCCGCTCGCCGCTTCTCCCAGAAGTCGGCTCAGCTGCGTGACGAGAACGATTCCCACCAGGACGGAAAAGACCGCGAGCGCATTGCTCGACAGCTCGCGCTGCACGCTCTCGTCGAACAGCTTCTTTGACTTTTTGGCGACAGTCCGTGGATAATTTGTCATTGACTCCGAACGTTGGGTCTTGAGGAGATAAACTTGGAATTTAGCATAAAAACCACCCTTCCGGAAAAGCAGAAAACCGGATGCGTCGTGGTCGGGGTGTTTGAATCGCGCAAGCTCACCGACCTGGCGAAATCGCTCGACGAATGCTCGAACGGCTACCTCTCGGACATCCTGAAGCAAGGCGACATGGAAGGCAAAGCAGGTTCCACGCTGCTGCTTCACCATGTTCCCGGCGTGCTCGCCGAACGCGTACTGCTTGTCGGGCTCGGCAAGGCCTCCGAATTCTCGGAAAAAGCCTATCTCGACGCGATCCATGCAGCGCTGGAGGCGGTCAGAAAAACGGGCGCGAAGGACGCATACTTCTGCCTGACCTCGACGCCGGTCAAGGATTGCGACATCGAATGGAACGTCTATCAGGCGGCGCTCGCCGTCAAGGACGGATTCTACCATTTCGACAAGCTGAAGAGCTCGCCTGAAAAGAAGAAGGATGCGCTGAAGAAGATTTACCTTCATGCGTCGGGAAAGCGCGTCGAAGAGGCGCTGCTGCAGGGCATCGCGGTTGCAGAGGGGATGAAGCTCGCCAAGGATCTGGGCAACCTGCCCGGCAACGTCTGCACGCCGACCTATCTTTCTACCCAGGCGCTCGACATCGCCAAGGAGTACAAGCTCGATTCGCGCATCCTGGAAAAGGAAGATATGCAGGAACTCGGCATGGGCTCACTCCTTTCGGTGACGCGCGGCAGCGTCGAGCCGCCCAAGCTGATCGTGCTCGAATACAAAGGCGCCGCCAAAAGCAAGAAGCCGGTCGTGCTGGTGGGCAAGGGCATCACTTTCGACACCGGCGGTATTTCGCTGAAGCCCGGCGCCGACATGGACGAAATGAAGTACGACATGTGCGGGGCCGCGAGCGTATTGGGCACGATTCGCGCAGCCGCGCAAATGAAGCTCAAGCTCAACATCGTTGCGATCGTGCCGAGTTGCGAAAACATGCCCAGCGGTTCGGCAACCAAGCCAGGTGACATCGTCACCAGCATGTCCGGGCAGACCATCGAAGTGCTCAACACCGACGCGGAAGGCAGGCTCATCCTGTGCGATGCGCTCACCTATGCGGAAAAATACGAGCCCGAGACCGTGATCGACGTCGCGACCCTCACCGGGGCCTGCGTGATCGCGCTCGGACATGTCGCCTCAGGCCTCTACAGCAATGACGAAAAGCTCGCAGCCGAACTCATCGAAGCCGGGGAAAAAGCGCGCGACCGCGCATGGCGCATGCCGCTCTGGGACGAATACCAGGAGCAGCTGAAGAGCAATTTCGCGGACATGGGCAACATCGGCGGCCGGCCGGCCGGCAGCGTCACGGCGGCCTGTTTCCTCGCCCGCTTCACGAAGAAATACCGCTGGGCTCATCTCGACGTGGCCGGGACAGCATACCGCTCGGGCAGGCACAAGGGTTCCACCGGTCGTCCCGTGCCGCTGCTGTGCCGCTTCCTGATCGAGCGCGCCGACAGAGCATGACGCGGGTCGACTTCTACACCCATGCCGAAGACCGCCTGCAAACCGCCTGCAAGCTGAGCGCCAAGGCGGTCAGCCAGGGACTCAAGGTGCTCATCCTCAGCCCCGACCTGGAGACGAGCAGGAAGCTCGACGATATGCTCTGGCGCATCCCGCCTACGGGCTTCATCCCGCATTGCAGGGCGGACGACCCGCTTGCGGACGTCACCCCGGTCGTCATCAGCGAATCGGGAGACATCCTCCATCACGACGATGTATTGTTCAACCTGCAGCATGCATCGCCTCCCTTTTTCAGCCGCTACAGCCGCCTGATCGAAATCGTCGACAAGGGAATGGAAGAAGAGGCGCGTGCGCGCTACCGCTTCTACAAGGACAGGGGTTACGAAATCCATCATCACAAGCTGGAAGGCGGATGATGGCGGATGACGATGAGACATTCAGGAAAATCGACGCCCTTTTCATGAAGCACAGGGGGCGCGCAAAGGGGGAAACGATCCCCACGCTGACCGAAATCGTCGAAAAGCCGCCGGAAGACTCCGCAGGCCTGGAAATGAGAGTGGCGGATCTGGAGCGGCAGGTAGCCTGCCTGAAGCAGGAAATGAAGGAAACGATTCGGGCGGCCGTAACGGACGCCCTGCAGAAAAACGATGCCGCAGAAAGAAACATGGAACTTGCAAAAAGCTTTGAACCCGAAAAGATAGAATCGCACTGGTATCCCCTCTGGGAATCATCAGGCTATTTCAAGCCCAGGCATGCCAATGCCGGATCCTATGCCATCCTGCTTCCCCCGCCGAACGTGACGGGCACGCTGCACATGGGTCATGCCTTCCAGGATACGCTGATGGATTGCCTCATCAGGCATGCCAGGATGAAGGGATCTCCCACGCTCTGGCAGCCCGGGACCGATCATGCGGGGATCGCGACCCAGATCGTCGTCGAGCGCCAGCTCGAAGCAAAAGGACTCGATCGCCGCCTCATGGGACGCGAGGAATTCCTCGAGCATGTCTGGAAATGGAAGGAGGAATCCGGGTCGACCATTACCCGGCAGATGAGACGCCTCGGCGCATCCGCAGACTGGTCGAGGGAACGCTTCACCATGGACGAAGGGCTTTCCCAGGCGGTCTCCGAAGTGTTCGTCAAGCTTTTTGAAGACGGGCTGATCTATCGCGGCAAGCGGCTGGTCAACTGGGATCCCGTCCTGCAGACCGCCGTTTCCGACCTCGAAGTGGTCTCCGAGGAAACGGACGGAAATCTCTGGTACATCCGCTATCCCGTCGAAGGGAGCGACGAATATCTCGAAGTCGCAACCACGAGACCGGAGACCCTGCTCGGGGACGCCGCAGTCGCGGTCCACCCGGAAGACGAACGCTACAGGCATCTTGTCGGCAGGCAGGTCAGGCTGCCGCTTTGCGAGCGCAGCATTCCCATCATCGCGGACGATTACGTCGATCCTTCCTTCGGTTCGGGATGCGTGAAGATCACGCCGGCCCACGACTTCAACGACTACCAGGTCGGATTGCGCCATAACCTGCTGCCGATCTGCATCTTCAGCCTGGATGCAAAAATCAACGACATGGCCCCCGTCGAATACCAGGGCATGGACCGGTTCGATGCGAGGAAAAGGATACTCGAAGATCTTGAGCAGGCAGGGCTGCTCCTTGCGGCCAAGCCCCACAAGCTCATGGTCCCGAAAAGCGACAGGACGCATTCCGTGATCGAGCCGATGCTCACCGACCAGTGGTTCGTCGCCATGGAGAAACTGGCCGAACCCGCGATTGCCGCCGTCAAATCGGGACAAATCAAATTCGTTCCGGAAAACTGGTCGCACACCTATTTCCAATGGCTGGAAAACATCCAGGACTGGTGCATTTCCAGGCAGCTTTGGTGGGGACACAGGATTCCCGCATGGTACGACGAGGACGGCAATGTCTATGTCGCTAGGAGCCTGGACGAGGCCATGGAAAAGGCGGGCAACAGGCCGCTCACCCGGGACGAGGACGTGCTCGACACCTGGTTCAGTTCGGCCCTCTGGCCCTTCTCCACCCTGGGCTGGCCCAACCAGACGCCGGAACTCGAGCTTTTCCTGCCGACCTCGACCCTGGTGACCGGCTTCGACATCATATTCTTCTGGGTGGCGCGCATGGTCATGATGACCCTGCATTTCACGGGCAAGGTGCCGTTCAAGGAAGTCTACGTGCATGGCCTGATCAGGGATTCGGAAGGCCAGAAAATGAGCAAGTCGAAGGGGAACGTGATCGACCCCATCGACCTCATCGACGGCATCGCGCTCGAGGAACTGGTGCAAAAGCGCACCAGCAACCTGATGAACCCGAAGCAGAAGGAAGCGATCGAGAAGACGACCAGGAAGCATTTTCCCGACGGCATCCCGGCCTTCGGCACGGATGCGCTGCGCTTCACCTTCGCAAGCCTCGCTTCCCACGGGCGAGACATCAAGTTCGATCTCAACCGCTGCGAAGGCTACCGCAATTTCTGCAACAAGCTCTGGAATGCGACGCGCTTCGTGCTGATGAATACCGAGGGGCGGGACACCGGGCTCGATGCGAATCTTCCGCTCGAGCATTCCGATGCGGACAGATGGATCGTCTCGAGGCTGCAGCAGGCCGAGGCCGAAATAAACGACGCATTCCAGAACTACCGCTTCGACATGGCTGCCCGCGCGCTTTACGAATTCGTATGGGACGAGTATTGCGACTGGTATCTGGAACTCGCCAAGGTGCAATTGAACGGCTCTGAATCCGCTCAGCGCGCAACCAGAAGGACGCTGGTGCGGGTGCTGGAGGCCACATTGAGGCTCGCCCACCCCATCATCCCCTTCATCACAGAGGAACTCTGGCACAGGATCGCGCCGCTTGCCGGAAAAGAGGGCGACACCATCATGCTCCAGCCCTATCCAACATCCGACGGGCATCGCGTGGATACCGCAGCCATGGACAGGATCGCGCTGCTCAAGGAAATGATCGAGGCATGCAGAAGGCTGAGAAGCGAGATGGGGCTTTCTCCTGCTGAAAAAGTGCCGCTCATCGTCGCAGGCGACAAAGGCAGCATCGAGTCCTTCTCGCCCTACCTCAAGGCGCTGGCGCGTCTTTCCGAGGTTTCGGCGAAAGACGAGCTTCCCGAAGCTGACGCGCCGGTTGCGATCGCAGGCGAATTCAGGCTCATGCTCGAGATCCAGATCGACGTCGAAGCGGAAAAAACGCGTCTCGACAAGGAAATCGCGAAGGTTTCGGTCGAGGTCGAAAAATGCAGGGGCAAGCTCGGCAATTCGGGATTCGTCGAGCGCGCGCCCGCCCAGGTCGTCGCTCAGGAGAAGGAGCGGCTCGCCAATTTCGAATCGACCCTGGAGAAGCTGAAGGCCCAGCGTGAAAAGCTCGGATGAGCTTTTCAATGAAGGATGCCGTCTCATCGGTCTAGACATCGATGTTGCGATCGAGCGCTTCGAACGGGCCATCGAGCAGAAACCCGATTTTTGCGAGGCCCATGCCAATCTCGGCATGCTGCTCCAGAAAAAAGGCATGCTTGCCCGCGCAGAAGCCGCGCTCAGGATTTCGATCGCCATCCGCCCCACGCCGGAAGCCTTATCCAACCTTGCCGATCTTCTCGCCGAAACGAAACGCTTTTTCGAAGCCGAGGCGTGCTACAAACTGTCGCTTGCGCTGAATCCGCTTCCTGCCACGTTCTCGAACTACGCCGTGCTGCTTGCCTGCCTGAAGCGCGAAGCCGAAGCAGAAGCATGCTTCAGGCGGGCATTGGCGCTTTCCCCAGACAACCCGCATACGAGATTCAATTATGCCTATCTCCTGCTGAGGCAAGGCCGATTCGAGGAAGGCTGGCCCAATCTCGAGGCGCGCCATCAAAATTCGATCAACGTACCCGATCTTCCCTTCAGGAGATGGCAGGGCGAATCCGCCAAAGGAAAATCCTTCCTGATCTGGCCCGAGCTCGGCCTGGGCGACGAAATCCAGTTCAGCCGCTATGTGCCGAAACTGAAAAAGGCTGGCGCATCAAGAATAGTCCTGGTCTGCAGGGAACCGCTCCTGCCGCTCCTGGAAACGCTTGAAGGCGTGGACGAAGTCCGCCCCGCATCGGCAGGGGTGCCGAAAGAGCCTTTCGATTTCTGGACGATGCCGCTTGCTCTGCCGGGCCATTTCGGAACACAGATCGATTCAGCCCCCTATCTTTTCCCGCTTCAAGAAAGGATTGAGAAATGGAGAGGCAGAATCACGGGAAAGAAAAAGATCGGCCTGGTCTGGAAGGGAAACCCGCAGCATGAGAACGACGAATGCCGTTCGCTTGCCTCACTTTCCATGCTCGCCCCGCTTTGGGAGATCGATGGCATTTCCTTCTACAGCCTGCAGAAGGGCGAAGGCGAAAGGGAGGCCGAGTTCTCCCCGCTTCCCCTCGTCCACCTGGGAGGCGAAATAGTGGATTTCGCGGACAGCGCTGCGATTTTATCCCAGCTCGACCTCGTCATCTCGGTCGACACGGCCATCGTCCATCTCGCAGGATCATTGGGCATACCCTGCTGGGTATTGCTTCCCGAATTCAAGACGGACTGGCGCTGGCTGAAGGATGGGACGGATTCCCCATGGTATCCCAGCCTGCGTCTCTTCAGGCAGAAAGACGGCTGGGAAAGCCTGATTTTGGAAGTGCGCGAAGCCCTCAGGGCGCTTCCCTGATCCAGGTTTCAGTGCGTCCGAAAAGCGGGATCAGGACGTAGCCGCGCAGCAGGAGCCTGCTGCCTTCCCCGGAGAGATTCATGCTGCAATGGTAGGTTTCACCCGAATCGGGGTCGAGGATTTCGCCGCCCTTGTATTCGTCCCCTTCTTGCCGCATGCCGGTCAGGATGGTGAGCCCTGCGACAGGCCTGTTTTTCAATTCCCCTGGGCAACTCTCGCAAAGCGCATCGGGATCGATTCCCGGACGGGGAAACACCTTGACGATTTTTCCCTCGTAAACGCCGTCATGGACGCTGATCCTAACCAGCGCCTCGGGTACGCCGCTCTTGTCGCCGATGACGCGCCAGAGCCCTTCCGGGGAAGCATGCGCACCGCATGAAAAAAGCAGAAGAACGGCAAAGAAGAGGCGCTTCATTCCTGCGCAATCGCCGGATCAGGCGCTTCATGCCTGCGCATCCCGAGATAGGCGATCAGGCTGAGGGCCAAGCCGATCAGGGCCATGCCTGCTCCTTCAGAAGGGCTGGGCACTTCCCCGAGCTGCAGCCATGCACAAAGCACGCCGATCACCGGCGCGAGCAGGGACACCATGCTGGCCGTGCCAGCCTTCAGGTTCTTCAGGGCATAGAGCCAAAGCAGCCAGGCGAGCGCATTGCCTGCCACCACGTTGTACAGCACGGCGCCCCAAAGGTAATGGGTCCAGACGATGGGCTTTGCAGGCATCAGAAGCGCGGCCGCAACGAGCGGGATCGAGCCGATCAGCATCTGCCAGGTGGTGAAGGACAAGAGATCCATTTCTGGCGCATCCTTGTGCAGCTTCTTCGCGGCGATCACGGAAAACGCCCAGCACACGCCGCCTGCAATCGCCAGCATGTCGCTCAGAATGCTTCCCTGAAGGTTCCATGGTTCCAGAATGAACAGGAGGCCTGCGCAGGAAGCAGCGACCACGGCCCACTGCAGCCCCTTGATTTTTTCGCCCAGCAGCGGCCAGGCGAGCAGCATCACCCAGAAAGGCATGGTATAGCAGAGGACGGCGACTTTTCCCGCGCCGCCTGTGACCAGCGCAAGCACGATGAGGCCGGTGAAGCCGCTCGTCTGGAGCAGGCCGATCAGCGAAGTCCTGCCGAGATGAGAAGGTCTGAGGGGTTTTCCCAAGAGAACGAGCATGAAGAGCATGAGGAGCGCTGCGAAAAAGGTGCGCATCGCGGCGAACTGGAACGGGCCGACAAAAGGCAAGGCGGATTTCATCACCACCCAGTTGTATCCCCAGATGAGGGCGAGCAGGAAGAGGGACGCGAGCGGCTTCATGATTGGACGAATTCGAGCGCGTTGCCGTCCGGATCTCGGCAGAAGACAGCGCGTCTCCCCGAACGGCTGGCAGTATGGGAAACGCCCATTTTTTCGAGGCGCAGGACGAGCGCATCGATGTTCTCGACCGAGAAGGCGACATGCCTGTCGCGTCCTCCATGGCCGGATCCTCCCCCCGCGCCGGGCAGCTGCATGAGATGGATCTGCTGGCCGCCTTCCAGCCCGTACCAGACGCCCGGGAAGCCCAGATCAGGGCGTTCGACGGCATCCAGCCCGAGCGCCTGAGTATAGAAGCGATGCGACGCTTCCAGGTTGGAGACCAGGAAGGAAGCATGCAGAATGCGCATCAGGACTTGGCCGTCTCGCGCAAACGGATGTGGAGTTCCTTGAGCTGCTTCTCTTCGACCATTGAAGGCGCCTGGGTCAGGAGACACTGGGCGCGCTGCGTCTTGGGGAAGGCGATCACGTCGCGTATCGATTCGGCGCCGGCCATCATGGTCACCACGCGGTCGAGCCCGAATGCGATGCCGCCGTGGGGCGGCGCGCCGTACTGCAATGCTTCGAGCAGAAAGCCGAATTTCTCCTTCGCTTCGTCCGGCTCGATGTTGAGCGCGCCAAAGACCTTGGACTGCACTTCCTCGCGATGTATCCTCACCGAACCACCGCCGATTTCCCAGCCGTTCAACACCATGTCATAGGCCTTGGAAAGCGCAGCGCCCGGGTTCGATTCGAGCAGGTTTTCGTGGCCGTCCTTGGGAGAAGTGAAGGGATGATGCAGCGCGACCCAGCGCTTCTCCTCCTCGTCATATTCGAACATGGGGAAATCGACGACCCAGAGCGGCTTCCAGCCAGTCTCGAGTATGCCTCTCTCGTGGCCGATCTTGACCCGCAAGGCCCCGAGCGCGTCGTTGACGACCTTGGCCTTGTCAGCGCCGAAAAAGATCAGATCGCCGGGAACGGCGCCGGTCTTCTCGATGATGCTCGAGACGACTTCCTCGGGCAGGAATTTCAGGATGGGTGACTGCAGCCCGTCTTCGTTGACCTTGATGTAGGCGAGTCCCTTCGCGCCGTAGATGCCGACGAAAGTCGTGTAGTCGTCGATATCCTTCCTGGAAAGCTCTGCTCCGCCGGGAATCCTCAATGCGGCCACCCGCCCGCCTTCCATGTCGGCCGCGGAGCGGAACACCTTGAATTCGACCTGCTTCATGAGATCGGTGAGCTCGGTGAATTCGAGCTTCACCCTGAGGTCGGGCTTGTCCGAACCGTATTTGCCCATCGCAACTTCATGCGTCATCCTGGGAAACGGGTTCGGAAGATCGATGTCCATGGTCTGCTTGAAGAGCGCCCTGATCATCTCCTCCATGAGATCCATGATCTCGTTTTCGGTGAGGAAGGAGGTCTCGATATCGACCTGGGTGAATTCGGGCTGCCTGTCCGCCCTGAGGTCCTCGTCCCTGAAGCACTTGGTGATCTGGTAATATCGATCGAATCCCGCCACCATGAGCATCTGCTTGAAGAGCTGCGGAGACTGGGGAAGCGCGAAGAAGTGGCCCGAATGGACGCGGCTCGGCACGAGATAGTCCCGCGCGCCTTCAGGCGTCGACTTGGTGAGCATCGGCGTTTCGATGTCGATGAAGCCCTTCTCGTCCAGGTATTTCCTGATCGACATCGCGACCTTGTAGCGCAATTTCAGGTTCGCCTGCATCTGCGGGCGCCTGAGATCGAGCACGCGGTGAGTGAGCCTCACCGTCTCGCTCAGATTCTCGTCTTCGAGCAAAAAAGGCGGCGGGAGTGAAGGATTGAGGATCTCGAGATGATCCACGTCGATTTCGATCTCGCCGCTTTTCAGATTGGGATTGATTGTGCCTTCGGGCCTTCTCCTCACGCGCCCTGAGATCTTGAGCACATATTCGCTCCTCGCCTTTTCGGCCAGAGCGAAGGTTTCCGCCTTTTCAGGCGCGAAAACGGCCTGAACCAGCCCTTCCCTGTCCCTGAGGTCGATGAAAATCACGCCGCCGTGGTCGCGACGCCTGTGCACCCAGCCGCAAAGCGTGACGGTGCTGTCCAAATGCCTAATATCGATGTTGCCGCAATAATCTGTACGCATGATGAGGAGAAATTTCAGTCTTTTTCGGCGGGGGGAACGACCCCGATGGAGATGATGTACTTGAGCGCATCGTCTACGCTCATGTCGAGTTCAATGACGTCCTTCCTCGGCATGATGAGGAAGAAGCCGGAAGTCGGATTGGGGGTGGTCGGGACATAGACGCTGACGTAATCGCCCTTCAGGTGGTTGGCGACGTCTCCCCCGGGCTGCCCGGTGAGAAAGGCGACCGTCCACGATCCCTCCCTCGGATACTGGACGAGGAGCGCTTTCCTGAACGCTTCGCCGTTGCTGGAAAAGAGCGTGTCGGAAACCTGCTTGACGCTGTAATAGATCGACTTGACCACCGGGATCCTGGAAAGCAGCCCCTCCCAGAACATCAAGAGCCTTTGCCCGATGATGTTGGTGGTGAAGAGCCCGGTGAGGAACACCACGAGCAGGGTCAGGATGACGCCGAAGCCCGGAATGTAGAAGCCGAAGATCGCTTCCGGCTGCAGGTGCTTTGGAAGCAGCAGCAACGTTTCGTCCATGGTCCCGATAAGCAAGCGCAGCACCCATATGGTGATGCCGAGCGGCACCCAGATCAGGAGTCCTGTGACGAGATAGCGCTTCATCAGGCCGCTTCTTCCTTCTTGGGCTCGGCTTTGGTTTCGCTCTTCTTGAAATCGGTCGCGTACCAGCCGCTGCCCTTGAGCTGGAAGCCCGGGGCGGAGAGCTGTTTGGAAAAGGTTTCCTTGCCGCACTCGGGGCAGGTGGAGAGCGGCGGATCGCTCATTTTCTGCATGCAGTCCTTGGTGAATCCGCAGGAAGCGCACCTGTATTCGTAAATAGGCATGTCAAACTCCGGACAAAAATAGCATTATACCTCATCAGGCGCCGCGCTTGGCGAAATCGGCGAGCCTGATCCCGGCGATTCTCAGCGCTGCAAAATAGACCGAAGCGCCCACGATCACGATCAGGACAAGCCGCAATGCGCGCATGGACACCGGACTTTTCAGCCAGAAATCGATGCTGCCCATGCCCAACCACAGCACGATTCCCATGATTGAGAGCGCAAACACGATCCTGGCAAGAAAAATTCCCCATCCAGGCTCAGGCGAATAGATACCGGATTTGACGAGTTTCCTGTATAACTGCAGCGCATTGAAGCAGGAGCCGAGCCCGATCGCGAGCGCGAGCCCGGCATGCTTGAGCCAGCCGATGAAGGCGAGATTCATGCACTGGGTGAGTATGAGCGTCATGATCGCGATCCTGACCGGCGTCTTGATGTCCTGCCTGGCGTAGAAACCGGGCGCGAGCACCTTGACGAGAATCAGCCCGAGCAAGCCCACGCTGTAGGCCAGCACGGCCTGCCTGGTCATGAACAGGTCGTGGACGTTGAAAGCGCCGTGCATGAACAAGGTGGAAACCAGCGGGATGGAGAGCAGGGCGAGCGCGAGCGCCGCGGGCAGGGTGAGCAGGAAAGTGAACCTCAGGCCCCAATCGAGAAGCTTCGCATAGTCGTCGTGGCTTTTTTCGGCATGATGCTTGGCGAGGCTGGGGAGCAGGATGGTGCCGAGTGCCACCCCAAGCATGCCTGCGGGAAACTCCATCAGCCTGTCCGCGTAATAGAGCCAGGAAACGCTTCCCGTGACAAGCAGGGACGCGAATATGGTGTTGATCAGGAGGCTCACCTGGCTGATCGACACGCCGAACACCGCGGAACCCATCAATTTCAATATGCGCCATACCCCGGGGTCCTTCATGTTCAGCCTGAATCTCGGCAGCATCCTGATTTTCAGCAGGAAAGGCACCTGAAAAAGGAGCTGAAGAATCCCGCCCAGAAAAACCGCCCAGGCGAGCGCAAGCACGGGCGGGTGCACATAGGGCGACAGAAAAAGCGCGCAGACTATGAAGGAGGCGTTGAGCAGAACCGGCGTGAATGCGGGAACAGAGAATTTGCTGTAGGTATTGAGGATACCGCCTGCAAGGGAGACCAGAGAGATGAAGAAGATGTAGGGGAAGGTGATCCTCAAGAGCGATACCGTAAGGCTGAATTTGTCTGGATTTTCGGAAAACCCGGGGGCGCTTGCATAAATGACCCAAGGTGCGGCAATGATGCCGACCAGCGTGACGACGAACAGGGTGATCGCGAGCAGGGCCGAAACATGGTCAACGAGCAGCCTCGTCTCCTCCTCCCCCCGTCTCGCCTTGTATTCAGCCAGGACCGGAACGAATCCCTGGGAAAATGCGCCTTCCGCGAAAAGCCTTCTCAACAGATTGGGGATCTTGAAGGCGACGAAAAAGGCATCGGTGGCGAGACCCGCGCCGAAGATGCCGGCGATGATCATCTCCCTCAGAAAACCCATGATGCGGGAAAGAAGTGTCATGCTGCTCGTGGCTGCGAGCGCTTTCAACAGGTTCATGTCTGACCAGGCTTATGCGATTCGGCCATTATATTTTGTCTTGCCAAAGTAAGCGAATAAACGTATGATTTCTGATTTTACCCAGTTTCCGAGGAGTACACATGGCCAACAGCGCACAAGCCAGGAAGCGCGCCAGACAATCAGACAAGCAACGCCTGCACAATGCCAGCCTGCGTTCCGAGCTTCGCACCGCCATCAAGAAGGTGAAGAAGGCGATCGCAGCCGGCGACAAGTCCGCAGCGCAAAGCGTGTTCCAGGAATCCGTCAGCACAGTGGATTCCATCGCCGACAAGAAGATCATTCACAAGAACAAAGCGTCTCGCCACAAGAGCAGGCTTTCTGCAGCCATCAAGGCGATGGCCTGAGCTAGACAACTCTGAAGGGGATGACACCGCCCCGTTTCGGATAAATATGTTCGGCGGCATTGCCGCCGATTTCTATTTCGGATGGACAGATGTCTCACTTGATGAACACTTATAAGCGCCTCCCCGTCAGTTTCGAACGCGGGGATGGCGTCTGGCTCTGGGACAAGGCGGGGCGCCGCTACCTCGACGCCGTATCCGGCGTCGCCGTCAACGGCCTGGGGCATGCCCACCCCGGCCTCGTGCGCGCCATTTCCGAGCAGGCCGCAAAGCTCATCCACACCTCCAACCTCTACGAAATCGAGCAGCAGGACAGGCTCGCAAACAGGCTTTGCGAACTTTCCGGCATGGACAACGTGTTCTTCTGCAATTCCGGGGCGGAGGCCAACGAGGCTGCGATCAAGCTCGCCAGGCTCTATGGCCATGGCAAGGGCATCGAGATCCCGACCATCATCGTGATGGAAAAATCATTCCACGGCAGAACCATGGCGACCCTTTCGGCGACGGGAAACAGGAAGGTGCAGGCCGGATTCGAGCCGCTGCTTGCCGGATTCGCGCGCGTCCCCTATGACGATATCGCGGCAGTCGAACAGGTGGCCGCCCACAACAAGAACGTCGTCGCAGTGCTCGTCGAACCCTACCAGGGCGAAGGCGGCGTTCAGGTGCCCGAAGCGGATTATCTTGCCAAGCTCAGAAAGATCTGCGACCAGCACGGCTGGCTGCTGATGCTCGACGAAGTCCAGTGCGGAACGGGAAGAAGCGGAAAATGGTTCGCTTTCCAGCATGGGGAAGCCATGCCGGACGTCATGACGCTCGCCAAGGGCCTGGGCTCCGGCGTGCCCATCGGCGCTTGCCTGGCCAAGGGAACAGCTGCCGAAATCTTCAAACCCGGCAACCATGGCTCGACATTCGGCGGCAACCCGCTCGCCTGTTCCGCAGCGCTCGCGACTTTGGCTATAATCGAGGAACAAGGGCTGCTCGAACATGCAGCCATGCTTGGGGAAGCGATCAAGTCGGGTTTCTCGAAAAGCTTGTCCGGCGTGCAAGGCGTCGTCCAGATCCGCGGACAGGGGCTCATGATCGGCATCGAGCTCGACAGGCCTTGCCTCGAGCTGACCGCGATGGGGCTGGAACAGGGGATACTCGTCAACGTCACCGCGGAAAAAGTGGTCAGACTCCTTCCTGCGCTGGTCATGAAAGAAGAAGAAGCAAAACAAATGGTGGATCAGGTATCCGCTCTGATCATCGATTTTTTGAGGGGAAATTGACGGCAAGCCGGTCAATCCACAATTATGAAGCCTAAGCATTTTCTGCAGTTCAAGGACTTAGAGCTTTCTGAGTTTGAATATCTTTTCCAGCGCTCGAAGCTGCTGAAGTCAAGGCATGCGAAGCGCGATCTATACCAGCCGCTGCGCGCACGTACGCTCGCCATGATCTTCGAGAAGAACTCGACGAGAACCCGCGTTTCTTTCGAGGCGGGCATGAACCAGTTCGGCGGATCAGCGCTCTATCTGAATTCCAGGGATACCCAGTTGGGGCGGGGTGAGCCGATCGAAGATGTCGCAGAAGTCATTTCGAGAATGGTCGACATCGTCATGATCAGAACGTTCGAGCATGAGATCATCGAGCGCTTCGCGGCGCATTCCAAGGTGCCGGTCATCAACGGCCTCACGGACGAATACCATCCCTGCCAGATCCTCGCGGACATCTTCACCTACATCGAGCACAGGGGATCGATCAAGGGCAAGACGGTCGCATGGATAGGCGACAGCAACAATGTGTGCAATACCTGGTTGCAGGCCGCCAAGATCCTCGACTTCAACCTGCATGTCTCCACCCCGCCGGGGTACGAGGTGGAACCCGAGCGCGGCGAGAGCTATGAATCGATGCATCTCGAATGCTTCGATGACCCGCTTGACGCGGCGAAAGACGCCGACCTCGTCACCACCGACGTGTGGACCAGCATGGGATACGAAGACGAAACCGAGGAAAGAACCCAGGATTTCGCGGACTTCAGGGTGGACAGGGAAATGATGTCGTTCGCCAAGTCGGACGCCCTTTTCATGCATTGCCTGCCCGTGCACCGCGGCCAGGAAGTCGAGGCCGAAGTGATCGACGGCCCGCAAAGCGTGGTATGGGACGAAGCCGAGAACAGGCTGCATACGCAAAAAGCGCTCATCGAATACCTGCTGCTCGGCAGAATCAACAGCTGAAAGAAAAAACATGTCTGAAATCAAGAAAGTCGTCCTCGCCTATTCCGGAGGACTGGACACTTCTGTGATCCTGAAATGGCTGCAGGACACCTACGGATGCGAAGTCGTCACGTTCACCGCAGACCTGGGACAGGGTGAAGAGCTCGAGCCCGCCAGGCAAAAAGCATTGAAATTCGGCATCAAGCCCGATTCGATCTTCATCGACGATCTGCGCGAGGAATTCGTCCGGGACTTCGTCTTTCCCATGTTCAGGGCGAACACGGTCTACGAAGGCGAATATCTGCTCGGCACCAGCATCGCAAGACCCCTGATCGCGAAAAGGCTGATCGAGATCGCCAACCTCACCGGGGCTGATGCAGTAAGCCACGGCGCGACCGGCAAAGGAAACGACCAGGTGCGCTTCGAGCTCGGCGCCTATGCATTGAAGCCCGGCATCAAGATCATCGCCCCGTGGCGGGAGTGGGACCTGTTGAGCCGCGAGAAGCTGCTCGCCTATGCTGAAAAGCACGGCATACCCATCGAAATGAAGCATCGGGAAGGCGGCTCCCCCTATTCCATGGATGCGAACCTGCTGCACATTTCCTACGAGGGAAGGCATCTGGAGGATCCCTCGAGGGAAGCCGAGGAATCGATGTGGCGCTGGACGGTCTCCCCCGAGGCTGCCCCCGATTTTCCCGAATACATCGAACTGGGATTCTGCAAGGGAGACATCGTCTCGATCAACGGCAAGGAAATGTCCCCGGCATCCGTGCTGTTCGAACTCAACCGGCTGGGCGGGAAGCACGGCATCGGCAGGCTGGATCTGGTCGAAAACCGCTATGTCGGCATGAAGTCCAGGGGATGCTACGAGACGCCGGGCGGCACCATCATGCTCAAAGCGCACCGCGCCATCGAATCGATCACGCTCGACCGGGAAGTCGCGCACCTCAAGGACGAGCTCATGCCGAAATACGCGAGCCTGATCTACAACGGCTACTGGTGGAGCCCCGAGCGGGAAATGCTGCAGAAGATGATCGATGCGTCCCAATCGAGCGTGAACGGCTGGGTGAGGCTAAAGCTCTACAAGGGCAACGTCATCGTCTGCGGCAGAGATTCGAAAACCGATTCGCTCTTCGACCCTTCGATCGCCACCTTCGAGGACGACAAGGGCGCATACGACCAGAAAGATGCCGCGGGCTTCATCAAGCTCAATGCCCTGCGGCTCAGGATCGCAGCCAATCTGAGGAACAAGTCATGAGTCAGTTCGACAACATCAGCGTCATCAAGAAATCGAATGTGTTTTTCGACGGGAAATGCGTGAGCCATACGCTGCTTTTTCCCGACGGCACGAAAAAGACCGTGGGCGTGATTCTGCCTTCGACCCTCACCTTCAAGACGTCGTCCCCGGAAATCATGGAAATCCACGCTGGATCCTGCCGGGTGAAAATCGCTGACGGAGACTGGCAGGACTGCAAAGCCGGCGAATCCTTTTCAGTTCCGGCAAACAGCTCCTTCGACATCGAAACGAAGGAACCGCTGGACTACATCTGCCACTTCGGATAAAAACACCATGCCTTCATTCGACATCGTATCGGAAGTCGACAAGACGGAAGTGAAGAATGCGGTCGACCAGACCAACAAGGAGGTCGGAACGCGCTTCGACTTCAAGGGGTCGGATGCGAGGGTCGAGCAGGCTGAACTCGATCTCACCGTGTTTGCCGACAACGAATTCCAGCTCGATCAGGTGCAGGACATCCTGAACGGCAAGCTTTCCAAGCGCGGCGTCGACATCCGCTGCATGGACGTATCCGAGAAAATCGAAAAGGTCAGCGGCAACAAGGTGAAGCGTTCGTCAACGGTGAAGGTCGGGATAGAGGCCGATCTTGCCAAGAAAATCGTGAAGCTCCTGAAGGAAAGCAAGATGAAGATCCAGGCGAGCATACAGGGAGACGCCGTGCGCGTCTCCGGCGCCAAGCGGGACGACCTCCAGGCTGCGATCGCCCTGGTGAAGAAATCGATTTCCGATTTTCCGCTTCAGTACCAGAACTTCAGGGATTGAAATGAAGGTTCTTGTGCCGCTCGCGCAGGACTGCGAAGAGATCGAATCGGTCACAATAATCGACATTCTGAGGCGGGCAGAGATCGATGTGGTCAGCGCAGGCCTGGAAAAAGGGCCTGTCAGAGCGAGCCGCGGCGTCGTCCTGATTCCGGACACCGATCTCGACACGGCATTGCAATCCGAATACGACATGGTCGTCCTGCCCGGCGGCGCAGGCACCCGGCATCTGCTGGATGACGACCGCATTCTTTCCCTGCTCAGGAAAATGGAATCAAATGGCCGGCATGTCGCAGCGATCTGCGCAGCGCCCACCGTGTTGGCAAAAGCGGGACTTTTGGAAGGCAAAAGGGCGACCGCCTTTCCCGGCACGCTCGAAAAAATGGGCGTAGCGAATGCCGGCGTTCCCGTGCTTGCCGACGGCGCCATCGTCACTTCCCGCAGCCCGGGAACGGCGATGGATTTTGCCCTTCAACTCGTCGAAATCCTGGCAGGCGAAAACAAGCGCATCGCTGTCGAGAAAGCGCTGGTGAGGTCTTGAGCCGCGATCATCGTCTTTCCGAACGCTTTGCCGTTAAATGGAAAATCAGGTTCACGTCGCCCGAAGCCAGCTGCAATTCGAGGACGGTCGACGTCTCCCAGTCAGGCGCGAGCTTTCACAGCGAGGTTGCCATCCCCGAGTCGATCAAGGCCACCGTCACGATTTCACTACCCCCGAGCAGCCTTTTCCCGAAAGGTCAGGACATATCGATGCACGCGCGCGTTGTCTACTGCATCCTCCAGGGCAAGGCCGGCTTCAGGATAGGCCTGGAATTCACCCATATCGAAGATAAGGTCGCCAACATACTGACCAAGAAGCTGATGCATCTCGCCGCGATGAACAACGAGTTCAAGTGACGAGGTTCGAAACCCAAGCGCCGTAGATTTTCCTGGCGATTCCGTTGAGCTCTTCTATCCTGTCTTCCAGGGCTTCCTGCATCTCGCCCGCGCTTTGCACGCTCTGCCCCAGATGTTCGAGAATTTCCGCTTCCCCCGTCTCGCACCATTGCCTCACCATCTCGCCATTCATTTCGACATGGCATTGCAATGCGAGATGGGGGCCGACCGAAAAGGCCTGATTGCCGCACCATCGGCTGGAAAGCAGCTTTATTGCGCCTTCGGGTATGTCGAAGGTTTCCCCATGCCAATGGAAGGCCGTGAAGGAATCCATGCCGCCGAACCATATGTCCTGCTGATCGATGACATCGACCCTGCCCCATCCGATTTCCTTCACCTCGTTCCTGCCGACCTTGGCGCCCATGGCTTTCGCCATCAACTGGCCGCCGAGGCAGTGGCCGAGCACGGGAATATCCTTAGCTACCGCATCCCTGATCAGGTCGAGTACGAGCGGTATCCATGGAAGATCGTCATTGACGCTCATCGGCCCGCCCATGAAAACGAGTCCAGAAAAGGCGGATGCGGACCCGGGCACGGATTCCTTCTCGTCCAGCCTGAAAAGCTGCCAGGCAATGCCCGATTCATCGAAATAATCGGAAAGAAAGCCAGCGCCCTCTGTCCTGGCGTGGCGAAAAATGGCAACCGGTTTCATCTGAGCTCCTTGCGACAAGCGAAATGGTAGCCGAGCCTATGCCATACCGCAATATGATAAAATGGCCATTTTCAACGGAAAAGCCATGTCCGGAAACAGCCTGGGTATTCTATTTCGCGTCACCTCTTTCGGCGAAAGTCATGGCCCCGCCATCGGCTGCGTCGTGGACGGCTGCCCGCCCGGCATGGATCTTTGCGAAGCAGACATCCAGAAGGACCTGGACAGGAGAAAGCCCGGCACTTCCAGGCACGTGACGCAAAGGCGCGAGTCCGACACGGTCGAAATCCTTTCGGGCACTTTCGAAGGCAAGACGACGGGCACGCCGATCGGGCTCCTCATCAGGAACGAGGACCAGAGGAGCCGCGACTACGGCAACCTGGTGGAGACCTTCAGGCCGGGGCATGCCGACTACACCTACTGGCAGAAATACGGCATCAGGGACCACAGGGGGGGCGGAAGATCTTCTGCGAGGGAAACTGCGGCGCGGGTGGCAGCAGGCGCGATCGCAAAGAAATGGCTCAATCTGCGCTACGGCGTTACCGTTCGAGGCTATCTTTCCAGGCTGGGCTCCATCGAAATCCCCTTCAAGGGATGGGCCTCGGTCGACGAGAATCCGTTCTTTTCGCCCGATCCTGGCATCGTCGGCAAGCTCGAAGAATACATGGATTCCCTGAGGAAATCGGGGGATTCCGTCGGTGCTGAGATCACGGTGATCGCGGAAAACATGCAGGTCGGATGGGGAGAGCCCGTATTCGACAGGCTGGACGCAGAAATCGCCTATGCGTTGATGAGCATCAATGCGGTCAAGGGCGTCGAGATCGGGGACGGCTTCCGCTGCGTTTCCCAGAAGGGCACGGAGCACGGCGACGAGCTCACCTCCCAAGGATTTCTCAGCAACCATGCGGGCGGCGTACTGGGCGGCATTTCGACCGGGCAGGACATCGTAGCGCGCATCGCCGTCAAGCCCACTTCCAGCATCAGGCTGGAGCGGCGCAGCATCGACAAGGCCGGCGCGGACACCCATGTCGAGACGCACGGCAGGCATGACCCCTGCGTCGGCATACGGGCCACGCCGATCGCGGAAGCCATGCTCGCGCTGGTGCTGATCGACCATGCCTTGAGGCACAGGGCGCAGAACATGGATGTCTCCTGTTCGACGCCGAAGATTTCCGGCAGGGTGAAGGACTGAAGAAGCTTCCCTACTGGCCGCTTTCCGGCTTCTATTTTTCCTATTTTTCCTTTCTCGGCGCCTTCACCCCCTACTGGAGCCTCTATCTCAAGTCGCTCGATTTCAGCGCATTCCAGATAGGCGTGCTGATGTCGATGCTGCAGGTCATGCGCATCTTCTCGCCCACTCTTTGGGGGTGGCAGGCCGACAGGACGGGAAAAAGGATACCCATCGTGAGGATGGCTGCGCTCTTGAGCGTCACGGCCTATGTCGGCGTATTCTTCGGCAAGCAGTTTTCATGGCTCCTCGCCGTCATGATGCTGATGAGCTTTTTCTGGAGCGCCTGCCTGCCGCTCGTCGAGGCGACGACGCTGAGCCATCTCGAAGGGCGGATAGACAGATACGGACAGATCAGGTCGTGGGGCTCGCTAGGCTTCATTCTCGCCGTGGTGGGTCTCGGACAGATTCTCGATCACGCCCCCATCCATTTCATCCTGCTGGCCGTGCTCGGCTTTCTGCTCGGCATCCTGTTCTTTTCCTGGATCGTTCCCGAAGCGGCACCTCTTTCGCATGAGACGGATTCGGTGCCTGTGAAATCGATATTGAAGAGAAGCGAAGTGCTCGCGCTCTTTTCCTCATGCCTCCTGATGGCGGCGGCGCACGGCCCCTACTACACCTTCTTTTCGATCTATCTCGTCTCCCACGGCTACCTGAAAAGCAGCGTGGGATGGCTTTGGGGGCTCGGCGTGATCT
Source organism: Pseudomonadota bacterium (assembly GCA_021802545.1). Taxonomy (GTDB): domain Bacteria; phylum Pseudomonadota; class Gammaproteobacteria; order Burkholderiales; family JABEVD01; genus JABEVD01. Next base: position 8,776 of record JAJZRS010000023.1, on the reverse strand, counting down.
GCGAAATCGGCGTGTTCTTCATGATGCCGAAAATCATGCGGCATTTCACCCTGAAATCGATCCTGGCCTTCAGCCTCTCCTGCGCGGTGCTGAGGTTCGCCCTGATCGGCTGGTATGTCGACTCTCTTTTTCTGATCGTGATGGCCCAGGTCCTGCATGCGGCAACCTTCGGTGCGCATCATGCCGCAGCAATGGCTGCCGTTCATCACTTCTTCAAGGGGAAACACCAGGCGAAAGGCCAGTCCTTCTACACCAGCCTCGCCTATGGCGTCGGCGGGACGATGGGCGCGCTTGGCGGAGGCTATGCATGGCAGATGCTCGGGCCTCAGCCCGCTTTCGGCCTCGCATCGCTGTTCGCCCTGGCGGGCCTCATGATCCTGCTCTGGAAATTCAGGCTTTCACCCGGCTGATCTTCACGACGTCCGGGATCTTGCGCAATGCGCGCATCACCTGGGCGAGATGCATCCTGTTGTTGACCTGAAGGGTGAAGTTGATGGTGGTATAGCTCCCCTCCCCTTCCATGCTGATGTTCTCGATGTTGGAGCCCGCCCCCGCGATCTCGGCCGCAATGCTGGCGAGCACGCCGCGCTGGTTCCTGACTTCGAGCCTGATGCCGACTTCGAACTGCCTGCCGATCTCGTTCGCCCATTCGACGTCCAGGCATTTGGCCGGATCGACGCGGCTTCTGCGCACGAGCGGGCAGTCATGGGTATGGATGATGAGCCCCTGTCCCTTCTTGATGAATCCGATGATGGGGTCTCCCGGAATCGGGCTGCAGCACTTGGCGAATTCGACCGCCATGCCTTCCGAGCCCCTGATCACGAGCGGCACAGGCTTTTCCTCCGGGGAGGCGATTTCGCCCTCGGCCAGCCTTTTCGCCACGACGATGCCCAGCCTTCTTCCCAGCCCGATGTCCGTGAGGATGTCCTGCCTCGATTTCGATCCTGTCGCCCTGATCAGTCTTTCCCATTTTCCCTCGTCGATCGAATCGGGAGGGATCTTCAGCGCGGCCATGGCCTGGTTGAGCAGCTTCTCGCCGAGCTGGGCGGACTGTTCGTACTGCATCGTCTTGAGATAATGGCGGATATGCGTTCTCGCCTTGCCCGTGATCACGTATTCGAGCCATGCAGGATTAGGCTTGGCATAGGGCGCAGTGAGGATCTCGACCGTATCGCCGTTCCTGAGCTGGGTTCTCAAGGGCTTGAGTTCGCCGTTGATCCGGACGGACAGGCAGCGGCTGCCGATGTCGGTGTGCACGCTGTAGGCGAAATCGACCGGCGTCGCCCCCTTGGGCAGGACGAGAATCTTGCCCTTGGGCGTGAACACGTAGATCTCGTCCGGGAAAAGGTCGACCTTGAGATGCTCGAGGAATTCGACTGAGTCCGCGCTCTCTCCCAGGGACTCGAGCAGGCTTTGCAGCCATTGATGGGTCTTCCTCTGCATTTCGCTCAGGTTGGCTTCCGAACTCTTGTACAGCCAGTGGGAAGCAACGCCGGCCTCGGCGATCTTGTGCATCTCCGTGGTCCTGATCTGGATCTCTATGGGCGTGCCGTAGGGGCCGAAAAGCGAGGTATGCAGCGACTGGTAGCCGTTCGATTTGGGCAGCGCGATGTAGTCCTTGAATTTCCCAGGAATCGGCTTGTAGAGGCCATGCAGGGCGCCGAGCGCGTAATAGCATGTCGGAATGTCCTTCACCACCACCCTGAAGCCGTAAATGTCCTGAACTTCCGAGAAACTCAGCTTCTTTTCAAGCATCTTCCTGTAAATGCTGTAAAGATGCTTTTCCCGCCCGGTCGTCTGCGCATCGATCCCGGCCTCCTTGAGGCGCTGCACGATGCTGTCCAGGATCTTGCCGACCACCTCGCGCCTGTTTCCCCTTGCCGCCTTGATCGCCTTGCTGAAGATCTTGTACCTGAAGGGATAAAGGTGCTTGAAGGAAAGGTCCTCGAGCTCCTGATAGATGCTGTTGAGCCCCATCCGGTTGGCGATCTGCGCATAGATTTCAAGCGTCTCCCGGGAGATACGCTTCCTTTTCGCCGGATACATCGCGTCCAGGGTACGCATGTTGTGCAGCCTGTCCGCGAGCTTGATCAGGATGACGCGCACGTCGCTCGCCATGGCGAGCAGCATTTTCCTGAAATTCTCGGCCTGCGCATCTTCCTGCGTCTGGAACTCGATCTTGTCGAGCTTGCTGACTCCATCCACGAGATCGGCTACGGGCTGACCGAAAAGATGCGCGAGCTGCTCCTTGCTGACCTCGGTATCCTCCATCACGTCGTGAAGGAGCGCCGCAATCAGTGTCTGGGCGTCGAGCCGCCATTCGGCCAGGATCCTGGCCACGGCAAGCGGATGGGAAATGTAGGGGTCGCCAGAGATGCGGAATTGCCCCTGGTGCGCCGCTTCGCTGAAGCGGAAGGCGGCTTCGACCTGAAGGATGTCCTCCGGCTTCAGGTAGCCGGTGAATTCCCGGATGTTATGCTCATCGTCCGGCAAGTGCCTACGCCTGCCCCTTGTTGAGGAGCTCGAGTCCGACCTTGCCTGCTGCGACTTCGCGCAGGGCGATCACCGTGGGCTTGTCGCGATTGGGCTCCACCATGGGATTCGCCCCGTTGGCGATCTGCCTCGCGCGAATCGTGGCGGCCAGGGTAAGTTCGAAACGGTTGGAGATGTTTTCGAGACAATCGTCGATGGTGATGCGTGCCATGTTTCTTCCTTCAAATAAGCGCTTCTATCAATTCCTTGTGGGCGGCGAGCTGCCTTGCAAGCTTCAGTCTCTCGGACCTGACGACGCTGGCAAGATCGCGCTTCGCCTCCTCCATGTTGTCGTTAATGATAACATAATCGAATTCCCGCACATGCGCCATCTCTTCGCGTGCAGCGGAAACGCGACGCTCGATCACGTCCATGCTGTCCTGGCCGCGCCCGGTGAGCCGCTGCCTCAATGCCTCTATCGAAGGCGGAAGAATGAAGATGCCCACCGCCTCCTGCACCAGCTTCCTCACCTGGGCTGCGCCCTGCCAGTCGATTTCGAGCAGGATGTCGTTCCCCTTTTCCCGTTCATCTTCTATCCATTGCTTCGACGTGCCGTAATGGTTGCCGTGCACATGCGCGCTCTCCAGGAACTCTCCATTCTTTTCCATTTCAAGGAAGGCTTCCTTCTGCACGAAAAAATAGTCCCGCCCGTCTACTTCTCCCGGGCGCGGGTTTCTGGTCGTGAAGGAAATCGAAAGATGGACTGCAGGATCGGCCTCGAGCAGCGCCTTCACCAGGCTGGTTTTTCCCGCGCCGGAAGGCGCGGACACGATATACAGGTTGCCGGTCATGATTCTTTTTCGGATGAAAGATACTTCAATTCTAACCAGTCGGCTCAGGAACGGGAAGAGCGCATGGTCAGGCGGAAGATGTTCTCGTGAAGCCCAGTGAGGCCGCGCTTGACGAATCTCGGGTTGGCGGCCAGCGCATCGTATGCTTCGAGCAGAACCACTTCTGCGCAGCCATCGTACAACGCGCGGACTTCGCCGATCGACACGGCAAACGGCGGCCCCTGCATTTCATGGGCGGGATAATCGAACGTGATCAGCAGCGTCCCGGTTCCCGGCTGAAGGATTTCAGCCAGATGCTCCGCATAGCTTTTTCTCATCTCAATCGGCAGCGCGACCAGAGATGCGCGGTCGTAGACGGCTTTTGTTTTTTCCAGATCGCAGGGTTCGAGATCGAAGAAGTCCCCGCACAGCAGGGTGATGTTTCCCGCCTCCCAGGATTCGAACTTCCCCCTCGCGGTTTTGACCGGCTCCATGCCGTTTTCCTCGAAGAAACTGCGTATCGCGATCTCGCTCAGCTCCACCCCGAGCACCTTGTGCCCCCGATCGCGCAGCCAGAGCATGTCGAGGCTCTTGCCGCATAGTGGAACGAACACCTCGCACCCCATGGGCGCCTCCCAGTAGCGCCGCATATGCTCATTGAAGTCGCCCTGGTGAAAGCCGATCTCCTCCTTCTCCCAGCGCTCGAGCCAGAAATCCTTTTCCATCATTCCTCCGTGAAGCTCGCCTCGCAGCGGTTGCGGCCGCCGTTCTTGGCCCTGTACAGCGCATCGTCGGCGAGCGAAATGAGGTGGTCGTAATCGGGATGCCCGTCGAAGGAGGCGACCCCGATGCTGACCGTGACCGGAATCGTTTTCTCGCTTTCCACCTTGAAAGGGGTGTGGGCGAAGCGGTGACGTATCGTTTCAGCGACATTGAGCGCAGCCTTCGGGGTCACTTCGACGAGCACGATCAGGATCTCTTCGCCGCCGTACCTGAAGATGAAATCGCCCGAGCGCACCAATCCCAGTATCAGGTCCGCGGACTGCTGGAGCACCATGTCGCCTGCATCGTGGCCGTAATTGTCGTTGATTTCCTTGAAGCGGTCGATGTCGACGAGGAGAACGGCGAAGTTCGATTTCCTCTGGTTCGCGATCGCGATCTCGCGGGCAAGAATGGACGGCAGAAAGCGCCTGTTGAGGAGCCGGGTGAGCACGTCCCTTGCATTCTCGATTTCGAGATAGCGGTCGAACAAGGTGGTGAGCAGATACTTGATTTCGAGCAGAGCGCGCTCGATCTCGCTCACGCCTTCAGCCATTTCCGTCCCCTCGGCCTGTCCGAGCTTCTGGATCAGATCGAAATCGATTCTGTTCATGGACGACTGGATGCGCAGGATTTCAGGCGCGCCCTCGAACACGACGTTGGCCTTGTGGTGCAGCCAGAGGCCGAATGCGGAAGTGCCGATCGGCACCATGGCTTCCCGCTTTCCGCCGTAAAGCGCGAACAGGAGCTGGTGTCCCCATTCCAGCAGCGCTGCGCGCTGACGCTCGCGTTCGACCGAGATGTTCTGGCTCAGGGAGAACAGCTTGTAGGCCTCGTCCGTCCGCACGTTTCGCGCCGTTCCCGCCACATAGGCCGAACTTGCGATTTCCATCGCCAGATCGATCAAGTCGCCGCAGTATGCCATCGCCTTCGCGACCGCATCGGACGAAAGTCCGTCTTCGATGAGACGAGAGGCGATATCGCGCTTGAGCACTCTCGCGCCGCGCATGACGACATGAATGGGCACATGGATGCGCGCATGGACGAAGCCGATCTTCTTCTGCATGGCGACCGCTTCCGTGAGATCCGCGCCGCCATCCGCCTGAAAAATGCCGGAAAGCCAATTCTGCAATGAAAAGCGCAGCCTTTCGTTGATCAGCGCGTGACCCAGGAAGGGAGCGGCGTCAGGATCGCCAAGCATGGTCTCGTAGAAATGGTCGGCGAGCGCCTCCTTGTGGCGATCGATCAGGCGAGCAATCGCAACGCGCAGCTCGTCTGAGATCTCGCCGCTTATTTCCCGCCATTCCTCGACCGCTCGCTGGAGCGGCTGTTCCAATTCCTCGTTGGTCATGTTCTACTCGATCGGATCCGCATGATAGATATCTGGCTCAAACGTCCTATTTGAGGCGCGAACCCAGCGCGTTTTTGTTCGGACACACGCTTGGGACGCTGGCAGGGCTCGAAAATGTAACAATTATGCCATTTTCCTGGGAAAAACCCCAAAAAAACTCGGCCTTGAGCGCAGTTCAACGCAAAGGGAAAGTAATGAACAAGCTGTTGATTTCGATTCTGATGTTGTGCGCTTGCTCGCAGACATGGGCAAAAATCCGGATAATTTGATGATCGCCCAGGGGAAATATCTGTTTACGATTGGGGGCTGCAACGATTGCCATACCGAAGGGTTTATACAATCGGATGGAAAGGTTCCGGTCAGCGAGTGGCTCAAGGGGAGCACCTTTGGCTGGAGCGGCCCCAGGGGCACGACCTATCCAAGAAATCTTCGTCTTTTCGTAAAAGACCTAACCGTGGATCAGTGGATCCAAAAGGCCAAAACCTTGAAACGTCGTCCACCCATGCCCTGGTTTGACCTGAATGCCATGAAGGAAGATGACCTACGGGCAATTTATAACTTCATCAAATCGCTGGGTACACCTGGCACACAGTCTCCGGATTTCATCCCTCCTGGCATGGATGCTCCCATGCCTCATGCGACCATTCCCGGGCCGCCTCAATCGCACTGAATATCTGAGTTCAGATTCATGGAGCGCGAACTATAGGTCCCTGAATGGCATTCGTCATGCTGATCATTCATCAATCGTGTTCCTAGAGGGAACATGCATCTGCGACTTACGGGACGGGATGTGAACCATCTTCGCGCCGACAGTTACTCATCCTCCGAGCATCACCTCGAACTGGTCGATCGGCATGGGTTTTCCGAACAAGAACCCCTGGAAGTGCATGCAGCCGCTTTCCTGAAGAAACGCCTGCTGCTCCGGTACCTCCACGCCTTCTGCGATGACGTCCAGATTCAGATTTTGCGCCATGGCGATGATGGTGCGCACGATGGTCCTATCGTTGTTGTCGACAACGATGTCGCGCACAAAGGACTGGTCGATCTTGAGCTGGTCAAGCGGCAGCCTCTTCAAATATTGCAGCGAAGAATAACCCGTTCCGAAATCGTCGAGCGAAAAGCGGACGCCGATACCCCGCAATGCGTTCATGGTCGTTATGGTTTCCTCGACATTCTTCAGCAGGAGACTCTCGGTCAGTTCGAGCTTGAGCAACCTCGGATCAATCGCATGACGCTTGACGATGGCCTCCACGTTATCCACGAAATCGACCTGACGGAACTGCTTGGCACTGAGATTCACGGCCAAGACAAGATGGCGCGTCGTCTCGTCGTTCTCCCATTTTTTCAACTGTTCACAAGCCGCTTCGATCACCCAAAGCCCGACCGAATGGATTAGCTCCGTTTCCTCCAGCATAGGTAGGAATTTAGCCGGGGAAATTAGTCCCTGCTCGGGGTGGATCCAGCGGATCAGAACCTCCGCTCCGACAGGTTTTCCCGACTCAGCCACCTGAACTTGATAAAACAACCTGAACTGCTCGTCCTCCAATGCTCTGTGCAACTCGCTCTCCAGTGCTGCCTTTGCATTGACGGCTTGCTGCATCTCAGGATCGAAGAACCGCAGTGTATTGCGTCCTTCCTTCTTCGCATGGTACATGGCGATATCGGCATGCTTCAGTATCTCCTCGATCATCAGCTTGTGGTCGCTGAATAGTGCCACGCCAATGCTCGAAGTGCAGTGGTATTTATGTTCAAGTAGTTGATAAGGTGCCGTCACCGTGGAGAGAATTTTCTCGCCGACCATTTTTGCATCTGATGCCGCTTCGCTAGCCACTTCGCTCAGATCTTCGAGCAGCACCACGAACTCATCCCCGCCGAAACGGGCCACGGTATCACTTTCCCTGACACAGGATGAGACGCGCTGTGCCACCTGTTTCAGGAGCAGATCCCCCATGTCGTGACCGAGGCTGTCGTTGAGCGTCTTGAAGTTGTCCAGATCGATGAAGAGCAGCGCCCCCTCTTTTCCACTACGCGCACTGGAAGCCGATGCCTGGTTGAGACGGTCAAGCAAAAGTCTCCTGTTGGGAAGATTGGTGAGGGGATCGTAGAAGGCTAGATTCCTGATCTCGATTTCAGCAGCTTTGTTCGATGTGATGTCGCTGAGGCAAGCGACGTAGTTCGTGACCCTGCCATCCGGATCCTTCACAGCAGTGATGATCAGGTGTTCTGGATAGACCTCCGCATTCTTGCGCTTGTTCCATATTTCACCCTCCCAGCTTCCGGTCTCATTGATGCTTGCCCACATGGTCCTATAGAAATCCGCATCGTGCCTTCCGGAGCTCAGCATACTGGGTTTCTTGCCGACAATTTCTTCAGGAGCATAGCCGGTAATATCTGTAAAAGCGCGGTTCACTCGTATGATGATGCCGTTGACATCCGTGATCAGCATGCCTTCGCGCGACTCGAAGGCAGTTGCCGAAATCCGGAAGTCCTCGATTTGCATCTGATTGATGGCCCGCAGCAGATCCTGTCCGGTGACAATCCCCAGGTAATACCCGGCTTCAGTGACGATAAATCCATCGACAAAGTTGCGGCTTTCTCCTTCGGCAAGCAAATAGCTCAGTTCGTGGATCGTTGTATCCTTGTCGATCAGCATCGGTTCGTTGTGCATGACATGGCTGCATGGCCTGTTGCCAAGCAGCTCGCGCTGTAAAGGGCGTGCCATGCGGTCAATGAAGTAGTAGCGGTTGACGAGCCCGACGGGCTTGCTGTCCTGAACAACCGGAATGCTGGAGAAATGATGATTGGACCGGAAAAGCGCAAGAATATCGCTATTCTTGGTTTCAGGATGCACTGGTTTGACGCGCATCATCAGGTGTTCCGCGGTCACATTGCGGTTAGCCAACAGGCTTCCCGGTTGGCTGAACGGGATCAGCAAATCAGGGTTTTCTGAAGACATTGATCGTTCCTCGCCCATCAACTCAGGGAAGAAAAGTCTATCAATGCCCGATTACGCTTATTTGACGGAAAAATGAAGATTCATTGTCAATCAGAGTTCAGGCGCATTGACGCGACGGCTAGCGAAGCGTCGCGATGTATTTCGCAAGCGCATCGATCTCCTGATCCGAAAGCTTGCTGCCGCCCCGCATGGGCATGTAGCCCATGTTCCAGCCGAATGTGCCGCCCGATTTGATGTGGGAGGCGATCAGGAGCGCAGCCTTGGGGTCGCTCCCGTACCGGACGCCGACTTCCCTCCAGGCAGGGCCTGCCAGCCTGTCGTCCATCCTGTGGCAAGAGATGCAGTTGCCGCGCGCGGCAAGCTGCATTGCCTGATCATGGGTGAGATCGGCCGATATCGTCATTGATT
>JAJZRS010000022.1 GCA_021802545.1 Pseudomonadota bacterium | reverse complement strand
GAGATTGCGCTAGACGATTTCGGCACGGGCTATTCCTCCCTGAGCTACATCGCGAGGCTTCCCGTCAATTGCCTGAAGATAGACCGTTCTTTCATCGTCAAGATGCACGACAATTCGGACACGCTAGGCATCGTATCAGCGATCATTTCGCTCGCCCATTCGCTCGACATGAAAGTGGTCGCTGAAGGCGTCGAGACGAAAGACCAGGCGAACCTGCTCAGGTTGCTGAAATGCGACCAGATCCAGGGGTATCTCTTCAGCCCCCCGCTTCCCTTTGATGAAGTCGGCCGGCTGATCGCAGAATCCAGGAAGCTCGTTCTCGGGTAAGGCTGCCAAATCAGGAAGGCGAAAGGCGCCCTAACCGATTCTGAAGAGCAAGGGCCGCGTGAATGTGGAAAGCCGCTCGACCTGGTTCCCCTTTTCGTCGAAATTGGAAGGGGCCAGCCATCTCTGGAATGCCTTCTCAAGTTCAGGCCATTCGTGGTCCATGGCCGCGTACCATGCGGTGTCCCTGTTCCTTCCCTTGACGATATTGGCTTGGCGGAATATTCCCTCGAATGAAAAGCCGAATCTTTGTGCTGCGCTGCGCGACGCGGCATTGAGCGCATTGCATTTCCACTCGCAGCGCCTGTATCCGGATTCGAACGCGCGCCTCATCATCATGAATATCGCCTCGGTCGCAGCAGGCTTTCTTTGCAGGGAAGGAGAAAAATTGAGGTGGCCGATCTCGATCGATCCCGCCTTGGGGTCGATGCGCATGAAGCTTGCAACCCCTGCCGCCTTGCCGGTCTTCCTGTCGACGATCGAAAAGAAAAGCGGATCGATTCCCCTGCAGGTCGATTCCATCCATTCGAGGTAGGCACCGAGGTCATCGAAAGGGCCGTAGGGAAGATAGGCCCAACTCCCTCCCTGCCGATCCAGCCAATTCGCATCAAAAAGGTCCCTGGCGTGCTTTTCCGGATCGAGCGGCTCGAGAATGCAGAACCGCCCTTCCATGGGCTCGTTCGATGGATGGAATGGCGCCTTCCATCCAGGAACCGGCAGCCCGACGGGCTGCCCGAGATCGTTCATCTCATGTTCTGTCATTTCACCCCTTTTCCGCAGATATCCAGGCAACGTCCAGGTCGAACGACAGGTCCTCCCCGATGTTGAAGTAAGCCTTCGCCTCGCCTGGAAGCCCTGTTAAAGCTTCCTTCAGCGCCGAGACCCGCCCGGGAGAAGTGCCTATCCTCCTAATCCAGCTGGCGAAATCGATCCTCACTTTCCAGCAATCGGACTCTGCCTTCCCGAACCCTGCATTCTCCAGCATTCTCCTCCATTCCGAAACCCTGTAGTTCCTGACGTGGGACGCGTCACGCAACAGCTCGATCGTCTGGATGGCCGTGTCATAGAGGGCAAACTCGGGCGAAACCGAATCGATGACGATCATTCTACCGCCCCTTTTCGTCACCCTGGACGCCTCCGACAAGGATTGTTCGATATCGAACCAGTGATGGGCCGAGTAGCGGGTGACCGTCAGGCAGAAGCTGTCGTCTTCGAAGGGAAGATTTTCCGCTTGCGCATTCACCGTTTCGATGTCGAGATTCCGTCTCTTCGATTCCCTCGACACGATTTCGAGCATGCCGTCGGAAATGTCGCATGCCGTCGTCCCGCACCATTTCGCGACCGCATAGGCAGCATGCCCCGCTCCGCATCCCAAATCCAGCGCCTTCCTGTATTTCGATGTCGAGGCGATCCCGGAAAGCCGCTCGAGGTCATTCCCCTTGGCGTGAACCGGGCTCTCGAGATATTTCTCGGCAGCGCTCCCGAACTGTTTTCCCGACAATCTGCTCTGTTCCATTTTGTTCTCCCTGTGGTTGGAGAAGCCAGTATGAGCACCTTGAAATACTGGAACAAGACAACATATTATACTGGTATATAATGCTACCATGAACCAGGATCTCGGACATTTCATCAGGAAGCACAGGGAAAGAATCTCGCCCATCGACGCCGGAATCAGGCTGACCGGCAGGAGAAGGACGCCGGGCCTGAGAAGAGAGGAGCTCGCCCAGCTTTGCGACGTCAGCCCGACCTGGATCACATGGCTGGAGCAGGGTAGAAACGTTTCCGCATCGAAATCGATGCTCGAAAGACTGTCCGCCGCATTGAAGCTCTCGCCAGCAGAGCGACGCTACCTCTTTGCGCTTTCCGGAAAAACGGAAGTCGAGGACGCGCCAGGCGGAGATGATGCGATTCTCGAATCCGTGAAATTCATGGATTGCCCGGCCTATTTCCTGGACAGGCTCTGGAACGCGGTGTCCTGGAACGAAAAGGCCGAAGCGCTCTTCGAAGGCTGGCTCAAGGGAACTGAAAGAAACCTGCTGAAGTTTGTGTTCACTTCTGCAGCAGCAAGGAATTTGATTTCAGATTGGAGGGAGCGGGCCAGGAGGCTGGTTGCGGAATTCAGGTCCGACTGCGGACCGAGGGCGGAAGACAGCGATGTCTCGAACCTGGTTTCCGAGCTTTCCGATCTCAGCCCGGAATTTTTGGAATTCTGGGAAGCGCAGGACGTGACCGAAAGGGAGGGCGGGATCAGGGAGTTCGATCATCCGGTCCTCGGAAAAATTTCTTATCGACAGGTCACCTTCCTGCCTGCAACGCGGCGGGATCTCAAACTCGTCGTCCTGCTGACAACGCCCTCGCCCTGAGCTGGCCGCACGCCCCTTCTATTTCCTGCCCCGCCGAATCCCTGACCCTGACCGCGATCTTCGAATTCCTCAGGAATTTCACGATATCAACGATTTTCTCCGAAGCAGGCCGCATGTATGCCAGCCCTTCGGCCTTGTTGAACGGAATGAAGTTCAGTACCGCATATTTTCCGGAAAGAAGCGCGGCGATTTCCTCCATTTCCTCGATCCCGTCGTTTATCCCTTCCAGCAGCGTCCACTGGTACTGGATCGGATAATGCGTCAGCCGCGCATAGTCTTCAGCGAGCCTGACCAGCTCTTTCACTGGAATTTTCGGCGCCCTGGGAAGAAGACTCGCCCTCTTTTCTTCATTCGCCGAATGCAGCGACAAGGCGAGCGCGGGACTGATCTTTTCTTCCGGCAGCCTTTCGAACACCCTGTAATCCCCGACCGTCGAGAAAACCAGGTTTTTGTGGCCGATGCCCCCATGGGTGCCGAGAATCCCGATCGCCTCCAGAACGTTCTCGAGATTGTGGGAAGGCTCCCCCATCCCCATGAAGACGACTTTCGAAACCTGCCTCAATTTCCGGGCGAGCACGACCTGCGCGATGATTTCCATGCTGTCCAGTTGCCTTTTCAGCCCGTCCCTGCCGCTCATGCAGAAAACGCAACCAACAGCGCAACCGACCTGGGTCGAGACGCAGAGCCCGCCCTTGGGAAGGAGAACGCTCTCGACAAGCTGCCCGTCCGCGAGCTCGACGAGCAGTCTCCCCACCCCCCCCTCTGCCGGATGAAAAGCCTTCAGGCTCGCCAGATTGTCGAGTTCGGATTCGATGGCATGAAGATTTTCCCTGAAACATTTCGGGAAGAAATTTTCCGCTGCGCTCTTGGCCGTGTCGTATGAAGAAGCCTGGCACCACCCTCTCAGGAAGCGCTCCGCATGGCAGGACTTGGCCCCGAGTTCGCCCAGACGATTTTTGAGGCGTTCGAAGGAAATGATTTGATTCAATGGATGCTTCCTGATTGGGACTGCGCATTTTAACCCGATATCCGCCCTGTGGTATCATCCTGTGACATGAACGCAGAACCAGATTCACTGCAGCGATTCCTTTTCGAAAATTCACCCATCCGCGGCGAAAGGGTTCATCTCGATGCAAGCCAGATGAGCGCCCTCGAGCATCACGGTTACCCCCCCGCTTTGCGGAAGATCATGGGCGAGCTTTGCGCGGCCGCAGTGCTGCTTGCAGCCACCCTCAAGCTCGAGGGCTCGCTTGCCATCCAGATCCAGGGAAACGGACCGGTCAGGCTGCTCGTCGTCGAATGCAGCGGAGAGCTCGCGCTCAGGGCCACGGCGAAATGGGAAGGGGAAATCAGCGGCGGTCTCCAGGACATCGTCGGAGAAGGAAGATTCGCCATCACCCTCGACCAGAAGAACGGGCAAACCTACCAGGGCATCGTGGAGCTCGCGGGCAACAGCGTCGCAGAGATCCTTCAGAACTACATGATCCGCTCAGAGCAGATCGAGACGAGGCTGTGGCTTTCCTCCGACGGCAATTCCTCCTCAGGCCTGCTCCTCCAGATGCTGCCCGAAGAATCGCCGGCCGACCCTGATGCATGGAACCGGGTCAACCACCTTGCCTCGACATTGAAAAGCGAGGAGCTTGCCGAACTCTCGACAAAAGAAATCCTGCGCAGACTTTTCCACGAGGAAGACCTTCGCCTTTTCGAAGTGCAGCCGGTCTACTTCAGATGCTCATGTTCGCGCGAGAAGGTCGCGAACATGCTGAAGATGCTCGGGGCCGAAGAAGTCTCGGACATTCTCGCCGAGCGCGAGACCATCGAAGTGCACTGCGAATTCTGCAACAGAAGGTACGAATTCGACACGGTCGACGCTGCGCAGCTCTTCGCGGAAGGATTTCCCGGCTCTCCGAGCAGGGCAAGACACTAGCCCTGTTCGATGCAACCAATTGGAAGACTTGAATATACCCCGAATGGGCTGTATTATTCCCAATATGGGTTTTAAAAACAACGGTGCTCCCGCATCCATTGCTTCCGCTTTGTTCTCCAGCACGCAGCGGCGCGTCCTGGCGCTTTTTTTCGGGCAGCCCGAACGCCGTTTCTTCAGCACGGAACTGATCGCACTCGCCGCGGGCGGTTCCGGGGCTGTACAGCGAGAACTCAAGCGATTGCACGAATGCGGCCTGGTGACTATGAGCCGCATCGGCAATCGGAAGTTTTATCAGGCAAACCCGGAATCCCCGATCTTTTCAGAACTGCGCAATATCGTCGAAAAGCTGCCAGAATTTGTCGAACCCGCCGAAGAGCGGTGGAACATGACAGATGCGCACGCTATCGGAGAGGATGACAACGACAGCGTGGATTACGAGGAACTCTTCGCTGCGCTCGAAGCGATTTCGGCCCGCTGAATTCTCAGACGTAGCGCGCTTCCTTCACCATGGGGCGGTTCTCAGCGCCCCATTGTGAAATGCCGCCGGCGAGGCTGTAGACCTCCGAAAAGCCCATCAGCTTCAAAGTCGCAGCGGCCATGGCCGAGCGCCCTCCGGTTGCGCAATAGATCACTATCGCGCGTCCCTTGGCGTCGACGAGCTGCGGAACATGCTTCGGATAGGCAGGATCAGCCGCGGCTTCGAGTATGCCGCGCGGCACGAGCAGCGCGCCCTCCAGGTGCCCCTGTTCGTGTTCGCTCGATTCGCGCACGTCGAGCATCAAGAGGTCGGCCCGTTCCGCCCGCATCATATCGAGCTTCGCGCAATCGATTTCGGAAATCTGGGACTTGGCTGCCCTGACGAAATCCATGAGGCCCATGATTTTCTGGTTCATTTCTCCACTCCTGAGTCGAACGATTCGGGGCATGATATCACACCAAATTGCCCTGTCCAGGTGCGCCACAGGACGCCCATTCACCGTTCGAGTGCATGGCCGCATGCCATAAATATAAACATATTCTTATATATCATGCGGTTGGGAATTTCTATCGACTGGTACGCATATTGCAATAGATAAATTGCGCCGGCACCTGCAAAGTTCATCAGTTTCGCCTAATAAAAATGCAATATTCGACGCTTATAGTGGTCAGCATTCAAATAATGCTTGGAACGAATGAAAGGAGCAATCATGGCAACCTTCATCTATTTCTACATCGTCTGGTCCGCCGTTCTGATCGTGATCATCGCAATGGATGAGATTTCGACCAGGAAGCGCGTCGAAACGAGCGAGCGGCACAGCAGATTCCTGCCCGGATTCTCGGGCGGACTTTACGGACGGATCACGCATCCAAAGGACGCCTGAAGTCCGCCTCGCTCGCATGCGAGGCTAGATAGTGAATCGGCGCATGAGGCGTGTAGAATGGCCTTATGAAGCTGCTCAGATACGGCCCGAAAGGGCATGAAAAACCCGGCATCCTCGACGATACGGGCGCAATCAGGGACCTCTCCGGCCTGGTCGACGACTACACGCCCAGGCATCTCTCACCTCATGCGCTTTCCGCCTTGCGTGCGCTCGACCCTTTGATGCTCCCCATGGTCGAAGGGAATCCCAGGCTAGGCGTGCCGTGGACAGGTATCCCGAAATACGTCGCCGTCGGGCTCAACTATCGTGCGCACGCCGTTGAGGCCAAAATGAGGATTCCAGAAGAGCCTATACTTTTCCCCAAATGGACGAGCTGTCTCTCCGGGCCCTTCGACGACATCGTGAAGCCGAAAGGCTCCACTAAGCTCGACTGGGAGGCCGAGCTCGGCATAGTCATCGGGTCAAGGGCTAGACAAGTTCCCGCGGAGGAAGCGCTTTCCCAAGTCGCAGGATACTGCGTCGCGAACGATGTTTCAGAAAGAATGTATCAGGTCGAGAAAAGCGGAGGCCAGTGGGGAAAAGGAAAGGGATTCGACTCCTTCGGCCCGGTCGGCCCCTATCTCGTGACAGCAGACGAAATAAAGGATCCTCAGAACCTCGACATCTGGCTGAAAGTGAATGGCAAGACGATGCAGGAAGGAAACACTTCCGACATGATCTTTTCATGCGCGCAGCTGCTGAGCTACTGCAGCCATGTGATGACGCTCGAGGCGGGGGATATCATCATCACCGGGACCCCTCCCGGGGTGGGTATGGGATTCGATCCGCCCAGGTTCCTCGATGCGGGGGACGTCATCGAACTGGGCATTACAGGACTGGGCACCCAGAGGCAGACCGTGATATCCGAGTGAATTTGTCGACATATAAGAAAAAAAGACTATAATGGTTTTCCTATTCAAGGAGGAAATGCCATGTCTGAAATGCTTTTCGATGCATCCAAAAATGGAGACGCCGCAAAAGTAAAAGCCCTGATCGAAGCGGGGGCCGATGTCCACGCGGTTGACGAGCGCGGCTGGACGGCGCTCTTCATGGCCTGCCACAATCCGGAACTCAACCGGGGATTTCCTGATGTCGTCGAGGCCTTGATCGCAGCCGGCGCTGACTTCGAAAAATGCATCGGCTACGGCATGAGGCCCTTGATGATCGCCGCAGGATATGGCGAGGCCGGCGTCGTCGATGTGCTCATCAAGGCCGGGGCGAAAATCAAGGCTGAGAACGAAGGCGGCAGGACGGCCATGCAGATGGCCACGGACAAGAACTACGTCGAGGTCGTGAACCTGCTTTGGGAAGCCCAGATGCTCTCGGGGGATGTCGGTACTTGCGGATCGACGAAGACGGTGAATTTCGTCAAGTTCGAGAACCGCCAAACTTGATGACTTTCGGGAAAGCCGCGATAATCGCGGGATGCACCCTCCCCTTTTAAATTCAAAAACCTATGATGCGGCAATGCGCCTGCCCGTCATTTCCGTCTCCGCATGGTTCTGCTGGCGGGAATTCATGTCCCTCAGGGACATCGTCGTAGCGCATCCCTTCTTCGATGGAGACGGCGCTTTCCTGGCGGCAGTTCTTTCGCATGTCGGGGTTTTCACCTTCCTCTGCTTCCTGATTTTCCTGCACGCTTTCCGCACTCGCCCGGTACGCAAGCACGAGGCGTGGCAGCCCAAGCTGGCCGCGCTGCTCGGCATGTGCTCGATCTATCTCCTGCTGCTGCTTCCCGCAGCAAAGCCCGATTACTTCATGGACGTATCATCTTCACTGCTCTCGTTCGCCGGAAACTTCTTCTGCATCGTCACCGTGACGAGCCTGGGCCGCTCGCTCAGCATCATGCCGGAGGCGAGATCGCTGGTCACCGAAGGCCCTTATGCCAGGATCCGGCATCCGCTCTACATGGCTGAATTCATCGCGCTCACCGGCGTTTTCCTGATGTACCGCTCCTGGGCAGCAGCCGCTGTTCTCGCCGCAACCGTCTATTTCCAGAAGAGGCGCATGGACTGGGAGGAAATGATACTTTCCGAAACCTTCCCGGAATACGAAGCCTATCTTGCCAATTCATGGCGCCTCGTTCCGGGAATCTATTGATGATCAGGAAGTTCTTCATTTTCGCCGCGCTCATCGCCCTGTTCACATGGGGAAGCATCTATCTGATTCCCTACACGGCCTTCTATCCGAAAGTCTTCGTCCAGGCCGACCGGGGCAACGCCCTGGAGTTCTTCGTCAAGGGGCAGACCGATCGCTCCGCATGCGAAGCGATCCGGGACAAAATGAAATCTTCCATTCTTCACAAATGCCCGTCGTGCAAGCTTCAGGCTGTCTGCACGATGGGGCCGGACGGCAGCCACAGGCAGGCATTGAGCAGCTTCCCGCTTCGGGATGTTTCTTTCCGCTATGGTGTTGGCGTGGTCGTGATACGCTCGCCAAACAAGTCCATGGAACTCGCCATATGCAATGTGTTGAAGAACGGCATCAAAGGCACCTGTTTCCCACCGGGCGTGCGCAGGCATTCCTGAAATCAGTCTGATTCGTGAACGTCCCTTGCAGCGAGCATGGAAAGCAGGCGCTTCTCCCTCTCCTCGCCGAAGCCGCAAAGCTCCACCCTTCTCGAAGAATTCTCGTAGGTCCCGAAGAGCATGTCCCATAGGGGTATGCCGTAGTTCTTCGCATGCTTCTCGTATTCGTGATGAACCCTGTGCATTTCCGGACGAACAACGATATAGCCCAGCCAGACCGGGGTTTTGACGTTGGTGTGCTCCCAGGTATCGAAAAACCCCACCCAGAACAGGCACCATCCCGCAGCAAGAGGTTCGAGCCCGAGCAGGGCATAGGACACCAGGCTGACGATGAAGGTGTTCGCGAAAAAATCAGCCGGATGTGCGTAGAAGGTCGTCAGCACATCGATTCTCGCGGGACTGTGGTGGATCTGATGGAATATGCGCCACAGCAGGCCGCTCGCATGCCTCGCCCTGTGCCACCAGTAGACGATGAAGGAAACGATGATATAGCCCAGAAATCCAGAAAGATAAGCGGGCCATTTTGCAAGATCGCCGCTCAACGGCGGAAAGAGGCGAGAAGACTTGAGCCAGGGATCGAAATGGCTGCCCAGGGCAGCGACGAGAATCATGCCGAGCACGGTCAGTCCCAGGGAACGGGCAGCCCATTTCAGATCGAAGCGGGCGCGATGGTTCGGCCAGATCGACTCGACTGCGAAGAGCGTCAGGGCGGCAAGCGCCACGGCAAGCTGGGAGTAACTTTCCATTCCGGCCTTTCAGGGTTTTCGCAACCTTAACCGGCATGAAAATTCCAGTCAATACTGTCCGACTAAAAATAAAAAAACCCGGCCTGGCGGCCGGGCCAAGGGGTTTTACTTAGCGGATGGACCTGACGGCGCCCCTGTTCGGGCCGGAGCTGAAGTCTGGAGATCCGCTCGCCGAACCGCCGACCGGAACGCTGCAGAACACGCCAGGGGCATTGCAGCCGGGAGCCGCTCCCGTCCAGGTCGAGCCTCCGGCAAGGGTTACCGTCACATTCGTTCCCGCAGGAGCCGCAAGGCATCCGGCCACGCTCGGCGTCACCGAGGAATTCTCGGAAAGCTTGACGGCATTGGCGATCTTGGCCGGATCGTCGTTCCCCGACGAATCTTCCTGGTCCTGGCAACGCCCGAGGGTATCGAGCGGATGGTTGCCATGGCCGTGCGCCCTGACGCCGTCGATCTGATCGTCCGGAATGTCGAGCGTCACCCTGGCGCCGCCCATCCTGTGGCAGATGGTGATCTTGTTGTCGGGAGAAGTGCCCATGCGCTGACTGTGGTCGACGTTGTGCACGACGCCGCGCGGATCGGTATAGGAGAAATTGTAGTTATTCTGCTGACCCGGATAATGCGAAGGCGGAACATTGTCGTCCTGCCTGTAGGTGTTCGTTCCGTCGCTTTCATTGATATCGAGCGTCTGGGTTCTGGCGGAATGGCCGTCGTCCGGGCCGTGAAGCTCGGACTGCTCGTCCGGGTCACTGTCCGTACTTTCCGTCGTGCTGCAGACCGACTTCACGATCTGCAGGCCACAGGCCGTGACGATCGTGCCCGTGCAATTCGTGCTCGCCAGGGCTACGGCGGGCAGGCCGAAGAGGAGCGACCCCAGAAGCATGGATGATTTTTTCATGATGAATCCCTTTTCGATATGCGTACAATCCTAATTTAAGAACATGCACTTAACAAAACAAGGGATTTCCGACATGCGGCAGGAAAGGAGCGACAGATGGCGCGGCCGGCCGACAAACGGTCGGGTTTCGGGAATGGGCGGTCAGCGTTTTTCCGTCTCGTCTGCGAGGCGCTTCGCCAAGGTTTTCATGACCATGCTGATGATGCCCGGAGTCGCCGCCATCAGCTTCTCGAATTTCTTTTTGTCTATCTCGATCACTTCGATCATCTCGAGCGCGCGCGCCGTCGCAGTCCGCTTGTAGTCTTCGGATATCAGCGCCATTTCGCCGAATATCGAAACGGCATCGATCACGGCGACGACTCTTCTGCCCGTGGCCGTCCTCTTCGATATCTCGACCTTGCCCTTTTTCAGGACGTAGGCCTTGTCCCCGAGCTCCCCTTCCTCGAAGACCACTGTTTGCTTGAAATACTCCTTGACAGGAAATTCGCTCACCCCCCTCATGCAACTATAAGGGAAATTCGTACAGCATGTAAAATAGGGCAATGAGCTATTCTACACTGACGCCAGATCTCATCCTCGACAGCCTGGAGCACGCGGGGCTTCGCGGAAACGGGCGGCTTCTCGCCCTCAACAGCTACGAAAACCGGGTCTATCAGGTCGGCATGGAAGAAGGCCCGCCGCTTGTCGCGAAATTCTACAGGAAAGCGCGCTGGTCGAATGACGCCATCCTGGAAGAGCATGCCTTCGTGAAATCCCTGTTCGACGCCGAAATTCCAGTCGTTCCGCCTCTGGAACTCGCAGGCAAGACGCTGCATGAATACGGCGGGTTCAGGTTCGCCGTATTCGAAAGAAAGGGAGGACGGGCGCCAGAACTCGAAGACTTGAATGCGCTCGAATGGATGGGAAGATTCCTGGGCAGGATCCATGCCATCGGCAGGACAGAATCCTACAGGTTCCGCCCTTCGATCGACATCGAAAGCTTCGGCATCGAACCGAGGGATTACCTGCTTTCAGGCAACCACATTCCGGCCGAGCTGCTCGAATCGTACGAAGGCACAGTCAATCTCGCCCTGGAAGGGGCAAAGCGCGCATTCGACCGTGCCGGGGAATACCGCTCCATCCGTCTTCACGGCGACTGTCACGCCGGGAACATTCTCTGGACTGAAGCGGGTCCTCACTTCGTCGATTTCGACGACAGCAGGATGGGTCCAGCGATCCAGGATCTATGGCTTCTGCTCTCGGGCGAGCGGGCGGACATGACTCGCCAGCTGACGAGCCTCCTTTCCGGATATGAGGATTTCTGCGATTTCGACGAAAAGGAGCTTTATCTCGTCGAGGCGCTGAGGACATTGCGCCTGATCCACTATTCGGCCTGGCTGGCCAGGCGCTGGGAAGACCCCGCCTTTCCGCTGGCTTTTCCCTGGTTCGGCACGGCACGCTACTGGCAGGACAGGATACTCGAGCTGAAGGAGCAGATTGCGCTCATGGAAGAGATGCCGCTCCTGCATTCCTGACTATTTCGCGACGACCGTCACGCACTTCGACAGCCCTGTCATTGAGCGCATGGCGTTCGTTTCCTTGATGCAGATCACGTGCCTTCCCATGCCGAGCAGGGGAAGCGTGTAGCTGCCTCTCCATTCGCGCACGACAACCGGAGGCTCGCCGTCGACATAAATGCGCAGGTGGTGCCCATCGAGGCTGGGGTGGAAATCGTAGACAAGCTCGTTCTTCGCTTCTCCATCGATCAGCGTGCCTGCCTTCGGCCAAGTGATCTGGGCAGAGCCCTCATGCCAGAATGCCGCCTTGCTTCCCATGGAAAAGGCGGTCGTCGCTATCGCGAATATTGCGAAAAAAAGGAACAAGATGCGTATGTCCATGCGTCCTCCCTTCGTTAACTACAATAATAGGAACTTTTTTCAATAACTCAATACCCGATTGCAATGCCTTCCCTTCTGGGATCTGCCCCGCCTTGCCACCCTGTAGGCATCCTCAGGACGCCGTGCACGCCGCTGTTGAGGTCCATGATTCTGGTTTCGTGGCCGCGCTTTTCGAGCGGGTTCCTCAATGCTTCGAGCGGCGTACCCTTCTCGAGGAGGATGGGGCCGCCTATGCTTCCGAAATCGGGGAGAGCGGCCGCATCGGCCATGTCGAGATGCCAGTCGAGCAGGGCGACGAGGGTTTTCGCCACGATGTCGATGATGAAGGGCCCTCCCGGGGAACCCAGTACCGCATAGAGCCCCTTGCCGTCGAAAACGAAGATGGGAGCCATCGAGCTCCTCGGCCGCTTT
This sequence comes from Pseudomonadota bacterium, assembly GCA_021802545.1. GTDB lineage: Bacteria > Pseudomonadota > Gammaproteobacteria > Burkholderiales > JABEVD01 > JABEVD01. Next base: position 36,689 of record JAJZRS010000022.1, on the reverse strand, counting down.
TTCGGTCCGACCCGGTTAGCGACTGGCTGGCCGTCCTTCTCGGGAAGGAATGAGAAATCTGTCAGCTCGTTGTTGAGCATGAAGCCGTCCACCATCACCCGGCTTCCGAAGGCGTTCTCGATCGAGGACGTCATTGAGACTGCATTTCCCCATTTGTCGACGATGGAAAGATGGCTCGTCGAATGGAATTCCATTGCGCCGGCCCCTTCCGTTTTTATTTTTTCAGAGCCTGGCGGTTTTCCCGGAAAAACATGCTTCATCGCCTCGCTTTTCTCGATCAAGGATGCGCGGGAAGCAAGATAGGATGGATCGATCATGCCGGGAAGCGGAACCGGCACGAAGTCGGGATCGGCGAGATAGCGGTCCCTGTCGGCGAAGGCGAGCCTCTCTGCCTCGGCGATCCAATGGACCGCCTGCTCGGTTTCGGGCGCCTTCCCGAGATCGAATCCGGAAAGCATGCCCATGATCTGGATGACGGTGACGCCCCCCGAACTCGGCGGCGGCATGCCGCATATCTTCCAGGTCCTGTAGCTTCCGCAAACGGCTTCTCGCTCGACAGCCCTGTATACGGAAAGGTCGGCAAGCGTCATAAGCCCGGGGTTTCTTTCGTTCGTCCGCACCGCTTCCACGATATCGGATGCAATTTTTCCATTGTAGAAGGCATCCGCCCCGCCTTTCGCTATCTTTCTGAAAACCCTTGCAAGCCCGGGATTCTTCAGTTTCTCCCCGATGCTTCTGGCGCTGCCGTCCTCATGGTAGAAGTAAGCCCTCGCTGCCTCATTGAGCTTCAGGTACCGGTCTTTCGAAAGAAGAACATGGAGCCTGGGAGAGACGATGAATCCTTTTTCGCAAAGATCGATCGCAGGCCTGAACAGCGTCTTCCAGGGCAGCCTGCCGTATTTCTTGTGGACCATCTCGAGCATGCGCAGCGTGCCGGGCACGCCGACCGATTTCCCGCCGACGACCGCATCGTAGAATTCGAGCGGCTCACCCTTTTTGTCCAGGAAAAGCTCGGGGGTGTCAGCACTTGGCGCGGTTTCCCTCCCGTCGAAAGCGGAAATTTTCCCTTTCGAATAGTAAAGCAGGAAAGCGCCCCCGCCTATTCCGGACGACTGCGGCTCGACGAGATTCAGCACCATCTGGGCCGCGACGGCCGCGTCCGCAGCATCGCCGCCCATATTCAGCATTTCCATCGCTGCGCGCACCGCATAGGGATTGGCGGCTGCAACCATGCCGTGCATCCCCGTGGCGCGCTGCTGCAGTCTCACCCCGGTAGATGCTTCAGGAGGATTGAATCCGGCAGCGGAAGCGCCGCATGAAACGCTAAGGAACAAAAGAATCAGTATATTTTTCATTGTCATCGTATGGTATAGAATGTATTTGAAGGAAATAAATACCGTATAAAAGCAATGAACAAGTTCAAATCGAATTTCGAAGAACTGAAGGCCAGCGGCGACCTCCCCTCCCCGGCAGGCGTTGCGCTCGCGATATTCCAGCTTACCAGAAAACCCGACGTCTCCCTTTCCGAAATCGCCCACGTCGTGAAAGCCGATCCTTCGTTGAGCGGCAAGCTGATCAAGAGCGCGAACGTGCTGAAAGCCGGGACGAGATCCATCGCCTCCGTCTCGAGCGCGCTCAACCTGCTCGGGCTGGACGCGACCAGGCAGCTTGCGATCGGCTTTTCCATTCTTGCCGGAAACAGGCGCGGCGCCTGCAAGCAATTCGACTATATGCGCTTCTGGTCCAAGTCGCTTGCAGCTGCCATCGTCTCCCAGATGCTCTGCGAACGGGAAAGGGTGGCCCAACCCGAGGAATGCTTCGTCGGCGCGCTCCTGTCGAACGTCGGCATGCTGGCGCTCGCCACGCTCTATCCCGTCGCCTATTCCGAGATCCTGGGCGCGAGGATCCCCATCGAGAAACAGCGCCTTTGGGAGAAAGCGCGATTCGAAACCGACCATGTAGAATTGACGGGCGCCCTGCTGGAAGACTGGATGCTTCCGCAGATGTTCGCGGATGCCGCAAGCCGTCACATTGACCTGGAAGGTGCAGGCTTCACGAAAGGGACGAGGGAATACGGCCTGTGCAGAATCTGGCATTTCGCCGACATGCTCGCAGACAGGCTCGTTTCAGGGGAAAAGGCGATCGTGCGGAGCATGCCCGAATTCCTCAAGTTGGCGTCCGAATGGGATCTCGACCAGGACGATTTCATCGCGCTCAGCAACGATGCCGTCTCGCAGTGGCAGGAATGGAGCAGGATACTCGAGGTCCCTAGCCGCGATCTGCCGAACTTCGCGGAAATGATCGCAGCCCTCCCTGAAGATGCGCCCGAAGAAACTGGAAAACCCAATCCCCATCTCGAATTTCCGCTCAGGATCATGCTGGCCGGGGACGAGATGAATTCCCTCGGCAGGCTCTCCCACGAGGTTTCCTCACTCGGGCATTCGGTCGAAATCGCCACGAACCTGAAGGATGCGCTGCAGCTCGCCCTTGACTCGGACCCGCAGCTCGTCATCTGCGACCTGTCGTCCGGGATCGAATTCGCCAAGGCAATGCGCGAGCTTCCTTCCGGAAAATTCGTCTACATGATCCTGTTCGTCTCGGCGAACACCGAAGAAGAACTCGTCGGCGCCTTCGCAGCCGGGGCCGATGCCGTTATGACCAAGCCTTACGGCGCAATGGAACTTGCAGCCCGCGTGCTTGCCGGCCAGCGCTTCGTCAGGATGAGGGAAGAGCTTTTGAGCCAGAGCGAATCCTTGCGCAACGTCGCAGCCGAACTCGCCGTCGCCAACAGGCGCGCCCAGAAGGCTTCCATGACAGACCAGCTTTCCGGCCTGCCCAACAGGCGCTACGCCATCGAGCGTCTCGCGACAGAATGGAAGCGCACCCAGGTCCTGTCCTGCCTGATGATCGATATCGACAAGTTCAAGTCGGTCAACGATCTTCACGGCCACGACATCGGCGACGAAGTCATCCGCCATATCGCGCTGATATTGAGGGGCGCAATGCGGGTTCAGGACGCGATCTGCCGTTTCGGCGGCGAGGAATTCCTCGCCATTCTGCCGAGCGCCAATGCGACTGCAGCGATGAATTGCGCCGAACGGTTCAGAAGCGCTGTCGAATCCTCCCCCTACTTCAAAGAGACGCTGAAGATCAGGCTGACGGTCAGCATCGGCGCAGCCTCCAGACGACCAGCCATGAGAAGCTTCGAAGGCCTGATCAAATCCGCCGACACGGCGCTCTACGAGGCGAAGAAAAGCGGGCGGAACAGGGTAGTGCTCGCCAAAAACAAGCAGTCGTGATTGAACTTTTCCTGACGCATGCCTGTCTCTTCTGCATTCAGGCATCGAAAGGAACACCATGAAGAAAGTCGTTATATTGCTCGCGACCCTTGCCTCTACGCTATCGCTCCCTGCTTTCGCCGGGCCGAACTGGCTGATCATCCAGGACGAGCGCAGGGACACGCAGCTTCAGGATGAGCATTGCGCGAAGCTCGAGCATGCCGCGCCCTGGCATAAGCAGGCCGCCGCTGAAAAGCGCAAATCCATGCTTTCATCGAACAAGCAGGGCGCTGTCCATTCCTGAACAAATCGCCTCGCCCCCTCTTTATTCCAAAAAGACATTAACATGTAATTTCTTATTATTTCCAGTTCTTTTTCTGTTCGGCTAACATCGATCCATCATCCAACAGGAGGAATCATGTACAAGCTGACAGGAAAGGAAGATGGCTGGAAAACACTCCCCGCAGTAGAGGTTCCGGAAGAAGCGAAGCTGCCTGTGGGCCCCGTGATCGTGCCGCTCGCCGTCTGGCGCGCAAAAAAAAGCGAGCTGATCCGCAGGGAACACGAGCACGGCTGGCCGCTCGGGGTCTGGTTGTCTGCGAACGAAGGCATCGATGCGATCGAGAATGATGTTGACGACTTCACCGTGATCGCGATCGAGTTCGACAGATACAGCGACGGCATCGGCTATGTCAGCGCACGGACATTGAGGAAGATCGGCTACAGCGGAGAGCTGCGCGCATTCGGCGAAATTTCCGGCAAGATCGCCCGCCTCAAGCATTTCGGATTCGACTCTTTTTCAGCGGAAAAGACGGCCCAGCGCACGGCGGGACGCTTATCCCTGGCACGCTAGTCCCGCCCGGGGGATGAGCGCATCCCCCTTCCTGGCTATGGACAGGAAATGCATCTCCCAATAGGCTGGAACTGTCCAGGATTCCAGCCAAATGAAAATCTGCATCGTCTCTGACAGCCACGACCGCGCCCCGCCGCTTGCAGCAGCCATTTCAGCCGCCAAGCTCGAGGGCGCCGAGGCCGTCATCCATTGCGGCGACCTGATCGGCGCCAATACCCTGCGCGCCTCGATCCCGCTCGGCCTGCCCATCCATGCCGTCCACGGCAACAATGTCGGCGATCCAATGGCACTTCATGCCATGATGAGCAAATCCGATGGCATCTTCAGATACCACGGTCCGGACGCAATACTCGAGCTTTCGGGAAGGAAGATTTTCGCGACCCATTATCCCCATTACGGACGGGCGATCGCCTGCACCGGCGACTACGACCTCGTCTGCTGCGGTCACAGCCACCATGCCGAAATCATCGAGCAGCCGAACATCCTCGGTACGAAAACATGGCTGGTCAATCCGGGTTCTGTGGCGGGAATCGAAGCGCCGAGGATAAAATCGAAAATGACCTGGATACTCGGCGACCTCGAACGCATGCTTTTCGAAATACGCATGCTCGATCTATGATGGATTAACCTTTAGGCAGCATGGTCGATGGCGCATCGTTTCACGAATGACGCGCCATCGCCTTGCAGGTGCAGCCTGAACTGCCTTACGGCTTCTTGGGGGTGGTGTAAGGCACTTCCTTCTGGTGCGGTTCCCAGGTGGTTTCATAACCCACAAAGAACTGTCCAGGTACAATTTCTTTCTGACGGGTAGTCACGTGGAATGCGTGGCCGTCTGGAACCTTGGGGCGGACAAAAACCTTCTTCTCTTCACTCATGATCAAACCTCCTCAGCTTGCAGAAAACGGGTGGTTGAAAACGGGAGGCATAGAGCATGCAGCCCTCCCACCTGACTAAAAAAATTATACTACTTAGCGCGTGTAATGTCCCTTCTTTGGAATCACATGCCGCACGCCTCCCTGGGGGTTCTCGACGTCCCCCTTGTAGCGGGGAATGAGGTGAATATGGACATGGAAAATGCTTTGCCCGGCTGCAGGTCCCGCATTGACGCCGATATTGTAACCATCCGGCTTAAACTCCTCATCAATAAGCATTTTTTCCTCCTTGATGAGGTCCATGCAGGCAGCCACTTCCTCAGGCGTCAGGTCGAAAAAGCTGGCGACATGCCGACGCGGGATGATCAGGGTGTGACCCGGGCTCGCCGGGTAGGAATCCCGAGCGCTGTAAGCAAGCTCATGCTGTATTATTACCCCGCGCGGATCAACGCAAAACAGGCATGGATTATTGGGGTCTCTTTTTGCTTCAGACGACAACGGAACACCTCCTATCAGTTATACTCCGACACAGCATCTCATCAACGAGGAAACCATCTTGGCATCGAATAAAGGACGAGCATACTTCGCGCTGCTGGGCTACCATTTTGACCCGGACCACATTACGCGCCTGCTTGGCATAGAACCCACCTCCGTCGATGCCGCCGGCGCATACAGCGGACTGGACAAACCCGTCATCAGCTCATGGGAGCTGTCGACGGAAACCATGACCGGCGAGGTGGACGTATTCGCCTTGACGGACATCATCGTCAAGCAGCTGGAACCCATCAAGGAAAAAATCGTTGAAGTCTGCAAAAGCCACAATCTGTCTCCAAGACTGGGCGTGGCGCTGACCTTATCCACAGACCGCGACGAATCAATTCCGGAAGTCGGGTTTGGCGCCAGAACGATCCGTTTCCTGGCCGATACCGGCTCATTCATCAGCATGGACTATAAACTTTCCCAGCGGATTTGATTCCTCCTGAAGCGCCTTCAGCTGAGACTGCGCCTTTTCCAGCTGTTCCTGGCAATGCCTTGAACACAGCGGCTGCAGCGCGTGAGGAAAGCATTCCATGATCACTTCAAATTCATCCGCAATTTCTTCTGCAAGCACGGCATCGTTCGTCAATTCGGCAAGCACATTTTGCGCCGTCGCCTTGTTCACTCTGCAGATGACTGCCAAATGGATGGGCAGCTGTTGCTCCATGCTCACCGTCAATGCCTTTTCATATGATTTTATCGCCTCCCGCAGGCGATCCGGGTTCTCTTCCGACTCGCCGAGATGATGCAAAACGGCAGCGCGGTTATTGTGTGTCGCCGTCAGCTCCAATGCGTAATTGTCGGCGTCGAGCACGGCAAGCGCGTTCTTGTAGACAACGACGGACTTTTGGAATTGACGGTTGCCCTTGAGCAATTTGCCGTGCGCATGCAAGGTGGCGCCCAGCTGGTGCATGGTAGTCATCCATTCTTCCGGATACTCGTCCCGCTTCCAGACCAGCAAAGCGTTGGTATAGGCATCCACTGCATTTTTCAAAGGCTTTGCGGCCTCAAGAAGCCGCCCAAGCGCCTGACTTGCCGTTCCCAGGTTGTATTGCGTGGCCGCCCATTCGAGTGGGGATTCTTCCTGCCTTAGCACTTCCAATGCATTGCTGAAGCATCGAATGGCCGAATCGAAAAATTCGGTATCCCTGCGCTGCTGCCCCAATGCAGCGAGCACATTTCCCAGATTGTTCTGGGTCCCGGCCCAGGCCGCCGTGCGATCTTCATTCTCCTTCAGCGATGCCTCGAGCGCCTCGATCAATGGCTCATAAATCTTTGAACTGAAACGGTGCTGCTCGAAGTTTCCCCGCGTATTGAGAAAATTGTCTGCAGCGGTGACCTTTCTGTCAGGGGTCGCGGATGCCTCCCATTCCTCGCCGAGCATGCCTATGGCATCGGCTATCGAGCGCTCAAGCGCCCTGTTCTCGGGGTAAATGATGTAGCTGTTCGAGAATTTCATTTTGCCCGGTCGAGTATTTCGTTCAATTCAGGGTTCGCGTCCACCGGTCCGCCGGCTTCGATTTCTTCCTCGGTGGCATCGCGTATGCTCAATACTTCGAGCATGAAGGTGACTTCCCTTCCGCAAAGCGGGTTGTTGCCGTCGACGGTCAAGGTCTTGTCATCGAATCGGGTCACGATAAAATTTCTGGGCTCGCCCTTTTCATTTTCCATGACGATCGTCATGCCGACTTCCCGGTATTCTTCCGGGACATTTTCTATGCGATCCGTGAAAACCAGCGATTCATCCCGTTCGCCGTACAGCAGCGCAGTGTCGATGGGCACTTCGATGACATCGCCGACTTTTTTGCCATACAATTCTTTCGTCACCTGTTCGGACATCACATCATTCGCGCCATGAACATAACCCAGCGGATAATCCACGGTAACCAGTACGTCACCGGTTTTGTTGTCGATGACCTTGTAATTCAGTTCGATATATTTTTCGTCTTCGACTGTATCCGACATAACTAATAAAACCCTTTAAAACAGTGTGGCGCCAAAAATTTTCACTTTGTCATTTTCATATCCCAGCACTAGCCTTCCCAGCCATTCGCCTTTGGTTTTTTTGTTTATCACTTTATAAAGAACAGTGACGTATTCACCACGGCGTATCATGCCGAGATACGAATAATCTTCCGACAGGTTTTTTGCAAGATCGCTACGCGCAAACTGCTTGCCCATTTCTATTTCGTTAGCTCCCCTGATGAATGAAGATGAAAAATTGCGTGTGAAGGCGCCATAGTTTCCTTCATTGGAGTACTTGACCAGATCGGCCCACATCGGATTGGCCAACGCTAAAATCTCTTCATCCGTTTTTTCAATAATATTCATCGACTACCCTACATACACAGTGCTTCATGTTTATCCATAGCGATGCCACACTGCTCGCCAACCAGAAAAAATAAGGACCAACACAATATGCCGGTCCTCATTTCACACTAACCAGTTATCGCAAATAAATCCTGCGCAGGCCTGATATTACCATCCACCGATTTCACAAACCCGGGATCAGGCTTGCCTAGTGGTGACCTTCTGCTTTAAGTTTGGCCAGGTCTTTGTCCTCGATATCACCTACGAGGTGGTACAGAGGCGCCTTTTCCATCGTGTAATCACCTGTCTTCGGATCGCGGCGAGAAACTGTCAGCACGTGCCAGTTCTTGTCATCCAGTTTCATTGCATCACCACGGTAGTAATAACCAGGCCAACGCGTTTCCTTACGGAACAGCGTGTGCTGGAATACACTTTCAGAAGTCAGGAAGCGGTGCTTCACTTCCCATGCACGCAACAACTCGTGGATATCGGAAGCGGCAACATTTTCCAGATCTTCTCCAAGAATCGACATCTTCTTGAGACCGATGTTCAGGAGCTTGTCGTTGGTCATGTAGTTCACACCAAAACCACCACAGTATTCATCCATCAGCTTCTGCAAACGATCAAGAGCCTGTCTTGGATTGATGAAGTTGGGATTGACTGTACCGGCAACCACTTCGTTGCTGTAAACGCGATAGGTTTCCAGGGGCTTGTAGATCTGCTCCCTGCGGCGCTCGATCTGTGCCTCGGAAACACGGATGCCTTCAGCCTTGCCATCGTCGATGTACTTGCAGGCGGCCTTGGCAGCCAGACGGCCTTCGGTAAAGGAACCGGAGGAGAAGGCGTGAGGCGTACCACCCACGGCGTCCCCCGCACCAAACAGACCTTCAATGGTGGTCATACGGTTATAGCCCCAGAAGTACTCGGGCGGCGAAACGTCTTCGGGGCCTGAACACCATGCGCCGCAACCGGTTGCATGCGAACCCATGACATAAGGCTCGGAGGTGGTCAGCTCAGGATTTTCGTGCTTGGGATCCACATCGGTGGCGGCCCAAAGCACCGCCTGTCCAACGGTCATGCCCAGGAAGTTGTGCCAGCCAATCTCTTCAAGATGAGGATCCTGGAAGGCTTCCATGGTGACCATGTGGATCGGACCACGGCCAGCATTCACTTCGCTGATGATCGCGTGGTTACGCAGGCAGGTCGGAATTGGACGATGCGTGGTGTGAGACGCTTCCGGATCCAGGTATTCCTTGCCCACCCTTTGTTGCAGTTCAGGGAACCATTTTGATTCGTACTCTTCACCGTAGGCATTCTGGGTATAGGTCTTGAGGTGCAGGAAGTATGCGCCTACCGGACCGTATCCATCCTTGAATCGGGCCAGCACGATACGATTTTCCATTTGTGTCATCTTTGCGCCGGCCTCGATCATCAGGCCATAGGCAGAACCCGAAGACCATGGCGCGTACCAGACGCGACCCGCACCTTCGCCAATGGAACGGGGCTTGAAGATGTTGGAAGCGCCGCCGGCACCGCAGATCACGGCCTTGGCCTTGAACACATGGTAGTTGCCCGTGCGAACATTGAAACCCACGGCGCCGGCAACGCGGTTCTCCTTGGATTCGTCCATCAGGAGGTGGGTCACGCAGATGCGGTTATAAACCTTGTCAGCCGACTTCTTGGCCGCTTCGGCAACGATGGGCTTGTAGGATTCGCCGTGGATCATGATCTGCCAGCGGCCCTCGCGCAGGAACTTGCCCTTCTTCTCATCGCGCATGATGGGGAGGCCCCACTCTTCGAAGTTGTGCACGGTGGAGTCCACGTGACGCGCCATGTCGAAAAGCAGGTCTTCGCGCACCATGCCCATCAGGTCGATACGCGCATAGCGCACATGATCTTCCGGATTGTTCTCGCCGAAGCGCGTGCCCATGTAGCAGTTGATCGCATACAGACCCTGGGCCACAGCACCGGAACGCATGATGTTCGCCTTCTCTGCGATGACGATCTTCTTGTTCTGCCCCCAATATCTTGCCTCGAAAGCCGCACCCGTACCACCCAGGCCGGCACCAACTACCAGGATATCGATATTGTCTTCAATAATTGTAGAGTAGCCCATTAGTAGTACACCCCCTCTTTCAATTCCACTCCGTTTGATTCCAGGGTATGCAGACCGCCGTCATCCATGCGGATGTATTTTGGCTCGTTGAAGAGCAGCTGGCTGTCTCGCATCTCCTTACTGGGCGCAGGCACCTTTGCGAGGTCCGGTGTAGCCGAGCCCCATGGCTTGGTCGTGATGGGCGCAAGCAGCTCCATATCCTTCTTGCCGTTGCGGAACTTGATGCGCCATGCGATGGTGCCCTTCTCTTCGTCGCGGATCACCCGAACGCTGTGTCCAAGCGGCGCAAAGTCGGCGTAACCGCGCACATCGATCGCCTGATGCGGACATGCTTTTACGCAGGAATAACATTCCCAGCACATGTTGGGCTCGATGTTGTAGGCGCGGCGCAGCTTTTTATCGATGTGCATGATGTCGGATGGGCAGATGTCAACGCACTCTCCGCAACCGTCGCAACGCGTCATATATACAAAGGTTGGCATAATATATTCCTCTATTTCTATAGATGTTCAGTCAAGCCAGCTTAGTAGTGGTTGGGTCTTTCAGCCTTGATGCAAAGCCCCATGTTTGGCGGGTTCTTGCCCATGTACATGGGAATATCCGGAAATTTTTTCTGCACTTCGGGATCCGTCAAATCGTAGTCGGGGGGAAGATTTTCCCGCGAACCGTCTGCCCGTGTGATTTTTTTCTGGTAGGCTGCAGCAGGCTTGAAGAACATGTGGGCGAACTTGGACCAGTAGACGCCGCCAAAGAGAACCGTGCTCGACAGGATGAACAAGACAAAGAACACGCTCAATCCGCCGCCTGTGAACGACCAGATCAATGCGAAAGTCGAGGTGGCAAGAAGCGAGAGGATGAACAAATCGGCACGCTCGAACCTGAACCAGGGAAGACCTTCCGCAGACACGTCAACGCGAATCGCAAACCAGAACCAGTATCCGCCAACGGCCAGCATCAGCGCGCCGATATGCCAGAGTATCGGCAGGGCAGCAGGCGTGGGCTCAGCCGGCGTGGGATAGCCGAAAATCATGATCGCGGTCGTCACAATGAAAATAATGGTTCCGTACATGGTCAACAGATGGGACATTCTGCGCCTTGGATTGCTGAATTCGCCTGAGGTCAGTATTTCCTTCGCCACGACTGACGCGGCAATCGATGCTTTTTCTCCACCACTCACATCCCGTTTTGCGCTCTTCTTCGCTTTTTTCGCATTTTCGAAAAAATACTGCGCGCTCTTCTTGTGCTTCATGTCGAGTATCGTCCCGACCATGACAAAAATGACCATCAGGACGATATAACCCTGCATGATTGCAGGCGATATAACATCCGAAAGTCCGGCAAAGAGGTTGCTCGTGAACATCAGGCTCTCCTTAAAATTTTAAACTCAAACCCCAACCCTCCCCCATCAAAGGGGGTTTTCTAGCGAGCCGAATGGCCGCTCAACTTCACTTCCACTTTTTCATGCTCGGCGAGCCCGGCATAGTAGGCGCGCAGCACTTCCAGCACTTCAGGCCTGCTGAATTCCGCCGGCACCTCGCTCCCTTCCGAGAGCATCTTCCTCAGCTTCGTCCCTGAAAGGAGGAGCCTGTCGGCGTCGCCGTGCGGACATGTCCTGGCGGAAGCCATGCCGCCGCACTTGTAGCACCAGAAAGTCCAGTCGATCTTGAGCGGCTGGGTTTCCAGCGCATCCTTGGGAATCTTGTCGAAAATATGGTGGGCGTCGAATGGCCCGTAATAGCTGCCGACGCCGGCATGGTCCCGTCCGACGATGAGATGGGAACAGCCGTAATTCTGGCGGAAAAGCGCATGCAGCAGGGCCTCCCTGGGACCCGCATAGCGCATGTCGAGCGGATAGCCCGCCTGGACGATGGTCTTGTCGACGAAATAATTCTCGGCAAGCGTCGATATGGCTTTCGTCCTGACCTCAGCAGGAATGTCGCCAGGCTTCAGTTGCCCCAGCAGCGAATGGATCAGCACGCCGTCGCTGATTTCGATCGCAACCTTGGCAAGGTATTCGTGGGAGCGGTGCATCGGGTTTCGGGTCTGGAAGGCAGCCACGCGGCTCCATCCCATCGATTCGAAAAGCGCGCGCGTCTCTTTGGGAGACATGAAGAGGGATCCGTATTTTTCAGGAAAGCCGCCCTGCGAAAGCACCTTGACGGGACCCGCGAGATTCACGTCGCCCTGTTCCATGACCATCTTGACGCCGGGATGCTCGATGTCGGTCGTGCCGAAGACGGTTGCGCATTCGTGCGCCTTGTCTATCTCGTATTTTTCGGTGACGGACAGGATCGCAAGGATTTCGTCCCCATCCGGATCGATCAGGGCGATTTCTTCCCCGGTTTTGATGGAGGATGCGGCTTCCTTGCCGACGGACAGGGTGATGGGGATGGGCCAGAACAGCCCGTTCGACATTTTCATGCCGTCGCATACGCCGGCCCAGTCGGCATGGCTCATGAATCCCTCGAGCGGCGTGAAACCGCCTATGCCGAGCATGATGAGGTCGCCCTTCTCGCGCGAACTGACCTTGAGGCCGGGCAGCTTCGCCGCCCTGGCCCTTTCCATTGTCAGAGAATCCCCTTCGAGAAGCAAGGGCTTAAGAGAACCCCCGCCGTGCGGATTGACCAATGCCATTCCAACCTCCCAGCTCACGCGATGTATTCAATGCTGGCACATGGAAGGAAATACCGCGATAACCCATAAAGGTTATTACCACCCCCCCCTAAGGTTATAGATCAAGAACGGATTGCTTCAAGTCTCAACATCGAAATCGTCACGCCGCAGAGGACGAGAAATCCGCCGGCCAGCTGGGCTGAGGTCGGGGACGCGCCCATGAACCCTTCGATCAGCATGGCGAAAACGGGAACGAGATTGAGAAAGATGGCCGTCCTGCCCGCCCCGAGTCGCATGATGCCCATGCTCCAGAAAAGGTAGGCCATCACGGTTCCGCCCACCGCCATGATCGCGAGCGCTTCCGCCGCCCTGGCGCCCGGCTCGGAAAAATGCGCGCCGCTTCCCAGGGCCACGGCGAAGAGAACGAAAGCCCCTGCCGTCATGACGAGGGAGGTGTTGCCCAGTGCGGAGCCCGCCGGCATGTATTTTTTCCCGAGCACGTTGTAGAGCGCCCAGAAGAAATTCGCCCCCAGCATCAGCCAGTCCCCGGTTGACACGCTGAAGGTGGCGAAATCGCCTTTCGTGACCACAACCAATACGCCTGCGAGGGCGACTGGAATCGCCGCGAGATGGCGAAAGGTCGGCTTCTCCCCCAGCACCATCGAGGCGATCAACGTGGTGAGCAGAGGATTGGTCGCCATGATGAGCGCGCCGTTGGCGGCCGAAGTCGTCCTGAGCGCGTAGAAAAAAAACAGGTTGAAGGCGGCGATGCCCACCGTGCCGAGCAGAAGGTAAATCCCGGCATGCCGGCGAAGCATCCCGGCAAGATCTTCCTTCCTCAATCCTGCGATGGCGATCATCAGCACAGCGCCGAAAAGAAAGCGCATGGACGCCGCCCAAAGGGGAGGGAGATCGGCCAGAACGGGGCCGGCCAGAACGAAGTTGGCCCCCCAGAAGAAGGCCGCTGTCGCGACGAGGAAATAGGTTGTCCCCATGGATTCCGCCGTTTAGAATAACTGGACCAGACCGATTCTATATGCGGGACAACTCCCGCACAAGCAAGGTTTTTTCCAGGCAAGGATTAGGAAAACTAATGCCGAGAAAGCTTCCTTCCCTCAATGCGCTGAAAGCGTTCGAGGCCGCAGCCCGCCATCTCTCCTTCGTGCGCGCAGCGGACGAACTCTGCGTCACCCCGGCCGCAATCAGCCAGCAGATCAAGCTCCTGGAAGACCATCTCGGCACCTCCCTGTTCAGGCGGGGAAAGACCCTGCGCTTGAGCGATGCGGCATCCGACATGCTTCCGCTCGTCTCGGAAGCCTTCGACCGGCTCGAACAGGCCGTGAAGATAGCGAAACGGGAAAGCGGCGCGTTCGTCGTTTCCGCCCCGCCCACCTTCGCATCGCGCTGGCTGATTCCCAGGCTCGAGGACTTCAATTCCCGTTCGCCAGGCATCGAATTGCGCCTGCTTGCGACGAGGCGCCTGGTGGATTTCGGAACAGAAGACGTGGATGCGGCGATCCGTTTCGGCAAGGGAAGCTATCCCGGGCTCAGAACCGACCGCCTCACGGAGGAGCGCATCGTCCCCGTCGCCTCCCCCCGGCTCGCCGCCACCATCGGGAACGTATCCGATCTCGCCGCATGCGCCTTGCTGGAAGACGAACGGCATACCTCGAACGGCGCCTTTCCGGACTGGAAGACGTGGCTCGCCTCGATCGGCTGGAATGCCGGCTCGGAGCTGAAAATCCGACGGTTCGGCGACTCTGGACTGACGATACAGGCCGCTGTCGCAGGCATGGGGGTCGCGCTCGCCTGGCTCAGCCTGGTCGAGGAAGACCTGAAATCGGGGCGGCTCGTGAAGCTGCCGGAAGGCTCGATGCCTTCCGAGCTCGGCTACCATCTCGTCATGCCGGAGAACCGCGCCCATTCAGAGAAGGCCGGCCTGTTCAGGGCATGGCTGCTCGAGCAGGCCGGTCAGGACAAGATGGACGGGTGAAGCTCGTATTCGACCGATCTCGCCCATTTTCCCTTCGCCCCCTCCCCGCACGCTTCCAGGTAGTAGCAGGCAGCAGCCGCCCTGAAGGCTTGAAGATCGATCGGGCCGTCATAGTTGGTCGGACTCGAAATATCGAGAGGGGCGCCTACATGCTGAATGATCCTGGCCGAAAGCCCCCGGTTCATCAGACCGTTCTCCTCCAGGTCGAAATCGACGATGGACACGACATGATCATCCTCGCTCCATTCGTAATCCTGGACGTCAAGCTCGATCGATTTGAAAATCACCCTGATCATTCAGCTTCCCGCAAAGAACAGGAATCCCAAAAAGGCGAGGAAGAGGACGAGGGCCATGAAGGTCCATATGCTGCGCAGCGTGTCTGTCAAGGCTTCCATTTTTTCCTCCATTCAAGGATTGATGATTCAATAATAGGACTTATTCTCAATAACTCAAGAACTATGAAAGGGCAGGATTTGCGTGTACCATGACCGATCCAGAAAAGAACCATCCATGCCCTCTATCCTGTTGATCAAGACCTCTTCGATGGGGGATGTCATCCACAACCTTCCGGTGGCAAGCGACATCGCTTCGCATGTTCCGGGCGCATCGGTCGACTGGGTAGTCGAAGAAAATTTCGCCGATATCCCCGCCATGCATCCCGGCATCCGGCGCGTCATTCCCGTTGCAATCAGGCGCTGGAGAAAATCCGTTTTCTCGTCAGGCACGAGGGAGGAATTTTCCCGGTTCAGGCAAGCCCTGGAAAAGGAAAAATACGATTTCGTCATCGACACGCAGGGCCTCTTCAAGAGCGCAATCCTGACCCGGTTCGCTCACGGAATTCGCTGCGGCTTCGACTGGAAAAGCGCAAGGGAACCCATCGCCTCTTTCTTCTATGACGAATGCAGGTTCGTGGCGAAGAATCATCATGCAGTCGAGCGGAACAGGATGCTGGCTGCCGCCTCTCTCGGCTACGAAATAGAAGGAGCGCCCGATTACGGCATCCGGATCGAAGCTGAAAAAGGGAATTATGCCGTGCTGCTCCATGCAACGAGCCGTGCTGACAAGCTCTGGGAAGAATCGAACTGGGTCGAGCTCGGCAACAGGCTCGGCATGAAAGTCTATCTTCCCTGGGGAAGCCTGGAAGAAAAATCGAGGAGCGAGCGGCTTTCCTCGAAAATACCCGGATCCATCGTCCCGCCGAAGCTGTCCCTCTTTGATGCCGCAAAGCTCATCTCCGGCGCCCGGGTCGTTTTCGGCGTCGACACGGGACTCGCCCATCTCGCCGCAGCGCTCAAGGTTCCCGTGATCGGCATCTATTGCTCGACGAACCCCGGGCTCACCGGAATACTGACCCAGGGAAAGGGGATCAATATGGGCGGCAAAGACGTGCCGCCCAGCGTCGATGAGGCGCTTGCCGCGTGGAGCAGCCTTTGAGCCGCTTCCTCTACAATCTCCTCCTCTGGGCGCTTTTCCCCTTCGTCATTTTCAGGCTCGTCAACCGGGGAAGGAAACAGAAGGCCTATCTTTCCCATGTCCCCGAGCGCTTCGGCCATTACGACTTCGCACTCGAGGGGAAGGTCGTCTGGCTGCATGCCGTCTCGGTGGGGGAAATGCGGGCAGCCTCCCCGCTCGTGGATGCGCTGATCGAAAGAGGCGACTGTACTCTCCTGATCACCTGCATGACGCCGACGGGAAGGGAAACGGGAGAAAAGCTCTATGGAGAAAAGGCCAAAATCTGCTATCTTCCCTACGACTATCCCTTCGCGGTGAACCGATTCCTCGACCATTTCAGGCCAAGCGCAGGCCTCATCATGGAAACGGAGCTCTGGTTCAACCTGATCCGCCTTTGCAAAAAGAAAAACGTCCCGCTTTTCCTCGTCAACGCGAGGCTTTCAGAAAAATCGCTGAAACGCTATCTGAAGTTCGAAAAGCTCGCAAGGAGCGCGCTTTCCGATCTCTCGGGAATAGCCGCCCAGACGGAACAGGACGAGGAAAGGCTGAAGCTTCTCGGCGCAAAGCGCATTGATGCATGCGGAAACCTGAAATTCGACGTTTCTCCCCCTGAGGACATCCCGGACTTCAGACAGTTTTTCGACGAAAGACCGGTTTTCCTCGCCGCGAGCACGCGTGAAGGGGAAGAAGAGATCATCCTGGATGCCTTCGAAAAGCGCGAAGACATTCTCCTCGTCATCGTCCCCCGCCATCCCCAGCGCTTTCTTGAGATCGAAAAGCTCCTCAAGGCGAAAAACCTCGATTACGTGAAGCGGAGCGAAAACAGGAAAATTTCCGGAAAGACACGGGTTTTTCTGGGAGACAGCCTGGGGGAAATGCATGCCTATTACAAGGCCTGCGACTGTACCTACATCGGCGGATCCCTCCTGCCTTTCGGCGGGCAGAACCTGATCGAGGCCGCATCCCTGGGCAAACCCGCATTCCTGGGCCCGCACACCTACAATTTCGAAGAGGCTGCCAGGCTCGCGATCGAGGAAGGGGCAGCGCTCAGGGTGGACGATGCAGAAGAGTTGGCGCTCGAAGCCTTGAAGCTCCTGAATGACCCGCGCAGGCTCGCAAAGATGGGGAAAGCTGGACTCGCATTCGCAGCGCAGAATCGCGGCGCTGCGAACAGGATTCTGGAACTCGTCGGGATCTAGGGCCCTAATTCAGGCCGCCATGAAGCCCGCTTCTTCCGCCCTGAAGCCGATATGCTCCAGCGCCTCTTCGACCTGGTCGATGAGGATCAGGCAGAGTTCCCCTGCATTGAGCCTGGAAAGCGCGAGGTCGATCGCGGAAAACTCGCCCCTGATTTCGCTGACGCGCTTCAATCGCGATGCGCCGGAAAGCCCCGCTTTCAGAAGCGCAAGCACCTCCCCGTCTGCCCTTCCGCGCTGGCACTGGTCTTCGTAGAGGATGGCTTCGTCGAAAGCCGCGCCGAGCATTTCCGTCTGCAGCCTGATGTCTTCGTCCCTTCTGTCTCCGGCCGCGCTGATGACGACCGTCCTGCGCCTTGCGGGAATCGCATCGACGGCCTTCACCAGGGCGAGAATGGCGTCCGGGTTGTGGCCGTAGTCGGCGATGACCGTCGCCCCCCTGTAGTCAAACATGTTGAATCTTCCCGGGGTGTTGGAAGGATCGTTCTCGAAGCCGGACAGCGACCTCCTGATCGTTTTCCATTCCAGGCCGAGCGCCCAGGCGGCAGCCACAGCCGCCATGGCGTTTTCCACCTGGAAGGGGAGGGTGCCGCGCCGGGTCAGCGGAACGCTGTCCCAGGGAATGAATTCGTCCACGCCAGGGCAGGATGCATGGATGCCGTCCGCAGTCGAAAAGACCACGCGCTCGCCCTTGGCGCGGTGCGACAGAACGAGCGGATGGTTTTCGTTCATTGAGAAATAAATGACCGAGCCGGGACAGACATCTGCCATGGCAGCGACGATGGGATCGTCCGCATTGAGCACGGCAGTGCCCCAGGGCGCCACGTTTTTCACTATCACCCGCTTGACGACGGCGAGATCCTCGACCGTGTTGATGTAGGCAAGCCCCAGATGGTCGCCTATCCCGATATTGGTGACGACGGCGACGTCGCACAGGTCGAAGGCCAGCCCTTCCCTGAGGATGCCCCCCCGCGCGGTTTCCAGCACCGCTGCGTCCACGTCGGGATGGGAAAGCACGTTCCTTGCGCTCTTCGGCCCGCTGCAGTCTCCCGTGTCGATGCGTTTTCCAGAAATGTAAACGCCGTCGGAATTGGTCATGCCGACGCGCAAGCCTGATCCTTCGAGCAGCCTCGCAATCAGCCTGACCGTCGTGGTCTTGCCGTTCGTCCCCGAAACGGCGACGACCGGAATCCTGCCGTTCTGCCCTTCGGGAAAGAGTTCAGACACGATGGCTTGCCCGACCGGCCTTCCCTTTCCATAAGAGGGCGAAAGATGCATGCGCAACCCGGGCGCTGCATTGACTTCGACGATGGCGCCGCCTTGCTCCTCGAGCGGCCTTGCCACGGATTCGCAGACGATGTCCACGCCGCAAACGTCGAGCCCGACCATTTTGGCGGCTTCCACTGCGCGGGCAGCGACCTCGGGATGGACTTCGTCCGTGACGTCCGTTGCCGTGCCGCCCGTCGAAAGATTGGCATTGTTCCTGAGCACGACGCGCCTTCCCTTTTCTGGAACGGAATCGGCATCCAGGCCCTGTTTTTCCAATGCGGCCAGCGCGATGCCGTCGAGGCGGATTTTGGTCAATGACGTGGCATGCCCTTCTCCCCTCAACGGATCGCTGTTGACCATGTCGACCAGGCGGGAAACGCTGCTCTCGCCGTCTCCGACGACGAAAGGCGGCTCGCGCCTTGCTGCAGCGACCATCGACTCTCCGACGACCAGGATGCGGTAGTCGCATCCCGGAATGTAGCGTTCGACGATGACCTCGTCCCTGACCTTGGCTGCCGCGTCATATGCGCCCATGATTTCATCTCTTCCGGAGATGTTCACGGCGATTCCCTTGCCCTGGTTGCCGTCCCTGGGTTTGACCACGACAGGGACGCCGATTTCGCAGGCAGCAAGCCACGCGTCGTCCTTGTCTTCAACGACCCTGCCTTGCGGGACAGGAACGCCTGCGGCATCGAGCAGTATCTTGGTGAGTTCCTTGTCTTGGGCGATGGATTCCGCAATTGCGCCGCACGCATCCGTTTCGGCCGCCTGGATGCGGCGCTGACGGCTCCCCCAGCCGAACTGGACGAGGCTTCCTTCCGTGAGCCTTTTCATGGGAATGCCGCGCTCGAGCGCAGCCGATGCGATGGAACCCGTGCTCGGCCCGAGCCTCAGGTCTTCGTCCATTTCGCGCAGCTCGGAAATCACTGAATCGAGATCGAAGGGCTTGTCTGCCATGACGGCGCGGCAACAATCC
Organism: Pseudomonadota bacterium; assembly: GCA_021802545.1. GTDB lineage: Bacteria > Pseudomonadota > Gammaproteobacteria > Burkholderiales > JABEVD01 > JABEVD01. The sequence goes on along the minus strand of JAJZRS010000022.1, from coordinate 17,224 downwards.
ATGGCCGCTTCAAGCGCCCTTCTGCCGACGTCCTCCTCGCTGTATTCGACCACGACCTGATAGATGCCGGGTTCAGGTGAAGCCGCGGTCTTGCAGAAATCCACAGGACATCCTGCCCTCGTTTGCAGTTCGAGCGCGATTCGAGCGAGCGCATGGGCGCAGCTTTCGACTCGGCCGATTTCAGGCAGGCGTTCATGAAGCCGCATCCCGAAATCAGGGGCAAGCACGTCAACGCACGAGACGATGGCCTCGACTGCCGTGCGGCTGCTCCACAGATTGGGGCCCCTCAAGGCCCTGACGCGCGTGATGTTCATGTGTTTTCCTTGTCGAAAGATTCCAGGGCATCCCTGATCAGATTCCGGTCGAGATCCAGCGCCAGGGCGGTCGCTGCGCCGGCAAGGGCGGCTTCAAGCCTTCCCGAAAAACGCGAAGACTCGATGAGCAATGCCTCTTGCCCGCCTTCCCGCGCAAATAGGCTTCCTTCCCTCGCGAATACCGCGCGGCCCGCATCGGGCAGGGCGGATTCATCGAGCGAATAATGAATCACTTCGCCGTCGCAATACTGCGCCATCTCGGCGACCCTTTTATCCATCGCGTTCAGCACGGCGGCGCCCTTCGGCAGCACGACGTCGACCTGGGTGCGCAGCACGGTGGCCATCTTGTCCGCATCGAGGATATCGAATTCGCCATCCATGGCGTCTTCCGCTATGCCCGTCACCACCCCGACCTGGCAGCGGTCGTAGGCAAGCCCTTCTGCGAGGATGACTCTCGGGCCGTTCTCGAAGACGGCCGCATCGACGGAAGGATTGAGCAGAACCTTGCGGGCGGAGGAGAAATTCGCGCAATTTCCTTTCGAAACCTGCCTTGCTCCGAGGAAAAACCCGGACCCGCAGGCCATGCCGACATGGAAATTTGGCCGGAGCATCCAGGCGACCAGCCTCGCCAGGTCCGCATTGTCTCCGGTCCCCGTGATGCCGACGACGGGAATCCTGCCGTCTTCGGCATCACTGAACAGGCTGTCGATGATGAACTTTCCGACCGGACGGCCGATGCCGACTGCGGGCTTCAGGTGCATCAGGAGGCCCGGGCCTGCGTTGACCTCGACGATTGCGCCGTTCTGTTCAGAAAGCGGCCTGGAAATGTCTTCGGCGAGCAGGTCGATGCCTGCGATGTCGAGCCCGACGATCCTGGCGGCCAGGGCGGCAATCGCAGCAGTTTCAGGATGGACCCTGTCGGTCACGTCGAAGGCCACGCTGCCGTTGCGCTGGACGAGCACGGACACGTCTTTGGGCGGAATCGAATCGGGAGAAAATCCCTGCCTCTGCAGCTCGAGGCGTGCGGCCGAATCGAGGCGCACGAGGTTGAGGGGATGTTCCTCGGAGGAGCCTCTGAGCGGATTGCTGTTGATCTGCGCTTCGATCAGCTCGGTGATCGTGGCGCGCCCGTCCCCGGTCACGAAAATCTCCTCGCCCCTTGCCGCTGCCGCAAGCTTTCCGCCCACGACCAGGAGGCGGTGCTCTATCCCCGGAACGAAGCGCTCGACGATGACGCCGCTCCCTTCTTCCTTCGCCACAGAAAAAGCGGTTTCGACCTGGTCCTTCGTGATCAGGTTGATGAACACCCCCCGGCCGTGGTTGCCGTCGACAGGCTTGACGACGACAGGCAGGCCGATGTCTTCGGCAGCTTCCCAGGCTTCTTCCGCGGATGAAACCTCAACCCCTGCCGGAACCGGTACGCCGCAGTCGGATAGCAGCCGCTTGGTGAGCGCCTTGTCGCGCGATATGCTCTCTGCAATCGCCGGCGTCGCATCGGTTTCGGCCGTCCATATCCTGCGCTGGCGTATGCCGTAGCCGAACTGGACGAGATTGCCTTCGGAGAGGCGCAAGGCCGGAATGTCGCGGTCGTCCGCGGCATCCACGATGCAGGCCGTGCTGGGCCCCAGGCAGAGCGAATCGGCCATGCGGCGCAGGCCTCTCACGGTCGAGTCGATATCGAAGGGCAGATCCTTCATGGCGGAAAGAACGAGTTCCCTCGCCGCATCCAGGCAGGCCCTCGTGAGCTTTTCATGATAGGCGCGGACGACGACCTTGTAGACGCCGCGCTTGGAGGTTTCCCTGGCCTTGCCGAAACCGCCGGGAAGACCGGCCAAACCCTGCAGCTCAAGGGTGACATGCTCGAGGATATGGCATGGCCAGGTTCCGTCCTCGAGCCGCTTCAGGAAGCCTCCGCGCTCGCCGATGCTGCAGCGATGCTCGATCAGGCCGGGAAGCCAGCAAGCGAGCCTAGCGTAAAAGCCGGGTATGACGTTCGAAGGAAAATCCTCGAGCACGCCGATGTCGACCCTGGCCTCGAGCACGGGCCTGTAGGTCCAGATGCCCGGCCCGCCCAGATAGCGCACATCGAGAAATGCCATGTCGGCATTACATGGAACGGTCTCAGACCGTTTGACAGCAGAAATAGTTGACATGCTCCGATTTTAAGCAATTCTCATGCCAAAATACTCATATTGTTATAAATCAATATATTACATGTTTATTCTGATATCCGCCGGGAACAAAAGTGTCGCCGATTTGAGACGCTTTTTCGCTTGAATCAGAAAAACCCTTGTTCAACATGGATGATGCCTGTCTCAAAATGGAGACAGGTGTTAGCTGTTCCGCTTGGCGCTATACTGCACGGCATGAATTCCCTCCCAGAAAGCCTGCGCGATATGCTCCGTCCCGGAGAGGAAGCGCTCGCCCATCTGGAGCCCGACCTGGACGAAAACTCCAGGTTTGCGAACAGCCATTTGCTGCTCACCGACCAGCGCCTACTCTGCAGGGGACACGACGGCAGCCTGGGCGAATGGCCAAGAAGGGACGGGCTGGTTCTCGAGCGGTTCGACCATGCGGGAACAGGTCACCTCGAGTTGAAGGACGAGACGTCACTGATCGCTTCCTGGCGTTATACATTGGGCAGGGACCAGGCTGCGCGCGAACTCGTCATGCGCTTCAGAGGAAATGAGCCCGAATCCGCCCAGACCGATGAACAGGCTTCCATCCCGGTCTCGCCCAGAGCGCTGCTGCGTCTCTGGCGCTTCGCCCGCCCGTACAGGGGAAAACTTCTTTCCGGATTCCTGCTGTCGCTCGCATCGACCGCTGCGGCCATGATCCCGCCCTATCTCACCATGCCGCTGATGGACGACGTGCTCATTCCGTTTCAGAACGGCAAGGCGATCGACATCCCGCTGGTCGAGCGCTATCTGGGCGGACTGTTTGCCGCAGCGCTCATCGCATGGGCGCTCGGCTGGGCGAGGACTTACATCCTCGCCAGGGTCTCGGAAAGGATAGGGGCCGATCTGCGCATCGCCACATACAGGCATCTGCACGGGCTTTCGCTCGAATATTTCGGCGGGAAGCGCACGGGAGACCTCGTCGCACGGATCGGATCGGAAACGGACAGGATCAATGTCTTCCTTTCGCTGCATCTGCTCGATTTCGCGACCGATTTGCTGATGATCGGCATGACTGCGGCCGTATTGCTGTCGATCAATCCGATGCTCGCCCTGGTGACCCTCCTCCCCCTGCCCTTCATCGTCTGGATGATCCATGCCGTTCGAGACAAGCTGCGCCACGGCTTCGAGCAGGCCGACAGGGTCTGGTCCGAAATCACCAATGTCCTGACCGACACCATTCCGGGCATACGCGTGGTCAAGGCATTCGCCCAGGAAGAGCGGGAAGTGAAGCGCTTCGTGGATGCGAACGCTCACAACCTCGCCGTGAACGACAGGGTGAACACGGTCTGGTCCCTCTTCGCGCCGAGCGTCACGCTGCTCACCGAAATCGGCCTGCTCGTCGTCTGGATTTTCGGCATCTGGCAGGTCTCGACAAGCAAAATCACGGTCGGCGTGCTGACCGCCTTCCTGGCGTACATCACGCGCTTCTACAGCCGGCTCGATTCGATGAGCCGCATCGTCTCAGTGACCCAGAAGGCCGCTGCGGGCGCGAAGCGCATTTTCGAAATACTCGACCAGTCATCAAGCGTGCCCGAAGCTTCCAAGCCCGTCCATCCGGGCAGGGTGGAGGGTTCCATCGAAGCGAAGGACATCGAATTCCGCTATGGCAGCAGGGCCATCCTGCACGGCGTGGATCTTTCCATTTCTCCCGGGGAGATGATCGGGCTGGTCGGGCAAAGCGGTTCCGGAAAAAGCACGCTGATCAACCTGATCTGCCGCTTCTACGACCCTGCCAGAGGGGCCATCCTCGTCGATGGAAGGGACATCCGCTCGTATCCGATCGAGGAATACAGGCAAAACATCGGCCTCGTCCTTCAGGAGCCATTCCTGTTCTTCGGCACCATCGCGGAAAACATCGCTTACGGAAAACCCGATGCATCGATGGAAGAGATCGTTTCTGCCGCGCGCGCAGCGCACGCCCACGAATTCATTCTGCGCCTGCCTTTCGGCTACGATTCGCTGGTCGGAGAGCGTGGCCAGACGCTCTCCGGCGGGGAACGCCAGAGGATATCGATCGCGCGCGCCATCCTCATCGATCCGCGCATCCTGATCCTGGACGAAGCGACCTCTTCGGTCGACACGGAAACGGAGCGCGAGATCCAGGGCGCGCTCGACAACCTGGTCAGCGGACGCACCACCATCGCCATCGCTCACAGGCTCTCCACCTTGCGCCGCGCCGACCGCCTGGTCGTGATGGAAAAGGGAAGAATCGTCGAAATCGGCCGCCACGACGACCTGCTCGAGGCGAAGGGCGTCTATTACCGGCTCCATGAGGCGCAGCAGGTGAAAGAAAATGCTTGAGCTTTCGAAAAACGCTTTCGGGCGGCTCGTTCTCGGCCAAGCCGAAGTCGCGCCGGTGCGCGCCTTCCCCGTGACGAACCCGCAATCCGGAATATCGCTCGTCGACTCGAACGGGAAGGAGCTCGCCTGGATAGCGAATCTCGAAGATCTGGAGATGCGCGAAAGGAAGCTCGTCGAGGAAGCGCTTCAAGCGCGTGAATTCCTTCCCGAGATTCTGCGTCTTTCGTCCGTATCGAGGCATGCTGCGCCCTGCGAATGGCGCGTCGAGACAGACAAGGGAAAAACTGCTTTCAAACTGGACAGCGAGGACGACATCCGCAGGATATCGTCCTCCCTTGTCGTGACCGACAGCCACGGCGTGAGCTTCCTGATCCGCGATCCTGCCGCGCTGGATCGGCACAGCAGAAGGCTCCTGGGCAGCTTTCTCTAGGCGGGGACGGCCGCCTCCAGCATGCCCGAATACGCTGCGACCCTGTTGCGCCCTTCTTCCTTTGCGCGGTAGAGCGCCTTGTCCGCAGCCTTGAAGAGAACGGAGAAATCAGACCCCGCATGGCTCGAATCGGCTATCCCGATGCTGATGGTGCTCCTGATCTTCGCGCCGTCATGCTCCAGAATCATTTCGGCATAGCGGCTTCTCAGCCGCTCGGCGAGCCCCTCCGCCTGGTCCTCCGTGACGGAAGGCAGCAGGATGCAGAATTCTTCCCCGCCGTACCTGGCGAAATAATCCCCGCCCCTGATCGTCTTCTGCGCGATGGACGCGAGCCGCTTCAGCACCTCGTCCCCGACAGCGTGGCCGTATGTGTCGTTGATCGCTTTGAAATGGTCCACGTCTATCATCATGACCGTGAGCGGGTCCATGGTGCGCGCGGCGCGCGCAAGCATGCGCTCGGCTTCCCCCTCCAGGCTCCGCCTGTTGAAGGCGCCGGTCAGAGCATCACGCTCCGCAAGATGCTGCAGTTCGCCTGCAAGCCTGTAGTTCAGCATCAGGACGAAGCCGAAGCTCAGGCAAAGCTCGGCGACGATGATGATGAAGAAGGTCATGTCATTGACAGGCAAAGCGGAATAGAGCGTGTAGTGCTGCCCGATCGACAATGCCATGACCAGCACCCTGACGGCGAGCATCAGGGAGATGATCGCGAAGGATGCGCCGGTCAGCCAGTAGGCGGTGCGCAAAGGCTGGGCTGCGGGAACGAGCAGCATCCTTGCGCAGGCCGCATTGATCGCAACGAAGGCGAGCGAGTTCGCGATCACGCGGAACCTGATGTTCGGATCGATCACCGAGAACCAGACGGTCTGGGCGATAACGATGGAAACGACCAGGAGAGGGAAGCGCCAGTCCGGCTCCTTTTCCATGAAGGCCCTGATGCCGAGATACTGGAGCACGGCGCTCGACGAAATCAGCACGGAGGCCAGAACGAGCCACCAGCCCGCAGTCAAGGGGGTAATCGGCAGGATGGCGAGGCTCATGCTCATCGAGATGAAGAGGCTCGCCAGCGCCCATAGCCCGATGCCGCGCACGTTCCGCGCATGCAGCCCGGCCAGCGCGAGCAACCCCGAGAGCATGAGGGCCAGCACGGCTATCATGACCATTATTGTACGCGAATCGAGATGCATCATTTGTCCACTGCAACGTTCAGGGTATTTTGCACCAATTGCCTGTCATTGTGAAAGTTTTCAGACCCCTGTGCGCCTGTGACTCAGATGCAGATAGCCTCGAAGCTCGTTGAATGCCCTTGCGAGTTCCGCTTCGAGCTTCACGAAGTCCATGGAAGTGGAGCGGTTTTTCATGGTCTCGGAAATCTTTCTTCCTTCGGCCAGGAGCCTGTCCTCGCTCATTTCATCCTCGGGCAGGGCGAGATCCGAAAGGATCGTCACGCTTCCCGGCTGCACTTCGAGCATGCCGCCAGAGACGTAGATGATCTCCATGTCTTCCCTGTCCGGAACCCTCATTCTCACGGCCCCTGATTTGAGGCGGGATATCAGCGGCGCATGGCCGGGATAGATGCCGACTTCCCCCATTTCGGCCGGCGCGACAACAAATTCGACCAGCCCTGAAAAAATCGATTTTTCTATGCTGACGATGTCCACCCGCACGGTCATTGCCATCGATTTCTCCTCAAACGGCCGCAGCGCCTGCGACGATCTCCGTGATTTCCTCCGTGATCGCCGCCTGCCTGGTCTTGTGGTAAATCTGCTTCAGTTCGTCTATCGCGTGATCCGCATTTTCCGTTGCCGCATGCATGGCGACCATGCGCGCGCCTTGCTCTGAAGCCATGTTCTCTGCAACCGCGAGGTAAATCTGGGACTCGATGTGGCGCCGCAGCATTTCGTCGACGATGATCCTTGGGTCGGGCTCGTAAATGTAGTCCCAGTAGCCTGAAGGGCTGCCCAGGGCCTCTCCCTTCAACGGGAGCAGCTGCTCCATCACGGGCTGATGGGCGATGGTGTTGATGAATCGCGTATAGCACATGAAGACCGCATCCAGCCTGCCCTCCTTGTAGGCATTGAGGAGTACCCTCGTAGGATGCGCAAAACGCTCCATTTTCGGCGTGTCCCCCATCCCGACGGCAGCGGACACGATTCGGGCATTCAGGCGCTTCATGAAGGAAAGCCCTTTCGCTCCCAGGGCGCAGACCTCGACCTCTATCTTCCTTTCCTCCCAGCCTTTCATGCTTTGCAGCGCAAGGCGCAATGCGTTGCTGTTCAGGGGGCCGCACATCCCCTTGTCGCTGGTGACGAGCAGCAGCCCGATGCGGCTCACTCCGTCTCTGACGGAAAGATATGGGGATTTGTATTCGGGATGGGCGCGGCTCATGTGCGCCGAAACGTTCCTGATCTTTTCGGCATAGGGCCTGGCCGCATCCATGGCGTCGCGCACCATGCGTATCTTCGACTGGGCGACCATTTCCATGGCATGCGTGAGCTTGCGCAAATTCTCGACCGTCCCGATCTTTCCGCGGATATCCTGCAGGCTGGCCATTTATGTCGTCCTCTCGGACAACTATGTTAGCGCACTTTGAACCTGTTCGATGTGAATGTTTGTTTAAGCATGCCCAGGAAATCGGCCGCGCTCTCGATGCAATGCCTGAAGAAAATGCCCTCTGCCGATTGTCTTGGGAGGCTCTCGCACACGACCCTGTTCCTTCCGCAGGATTTTGCCTGATAGAGCGCCCTGTCGGCGGATTCGATCATGCGCGACGAGAGTTCCGCTTCCTCCTCGCAGTCTTCCAGCATCGACAGGCCGATCGAAATGGTGACGTTGAGGACCTGGCCGGTCCCGACCCCGAACGGATGAATGGAAATCCGCTCGCGGATCCGCTCCGCGATGCTTTTCGCATGGTTGACGGGCGTCTGGGGAAGCATGACGACGAACTCCTCTCCGCCGTAGCGCGCAACAGTGTCGCCTGCGCGGAGCTGGGACTGGATGATGCCCGCGACATGCCGCAGCACCTCGTCGCCAGCCTGGTGGCCGTACGTGTCGTTGATGCGCTTGAATCTGTCGATATCGAGGAACATGCAGGCGAGAGGCTGGTTGTGGCGACGCGCATTTCTTGCCTCGATCTGGCAGCGGTGCTCGAAATAGCGCCTGTTCTGGACGCCTGTCAGGGCATCGGTCAGCCCGATCAGCTTGAGCCGCTCATGGTTCAGGGCGCTTCCCAGGCAGACGGAAATGATCGCGGTGAGGCGCTCCAGGAACTGGGTGCCGCTCAGGCTGTCGTATCGCTCAGGATCCGCGCTTCCGAAATGGAGGCTGCCGATCAGCTCATCCTGGCGAACCAGCGGCAGCAATGCGACGGAGCCGATTCCTCGCGAATCGAAGAGTCTTCCATGTATCGCAGGGTCATAGACGCCCAGAAACGGTCGTGGGTTGCTGCCGTAAATGGATTCCAGGGACGCTGCCGATGGCAGCAAGGTCAGTCCGGAAAGACCGGCCTCCCCATCGAGTATCCTGGCCGCCTCGTATTCCGGATCGACAAGCGCCAGGGTGACGCATTCCACCCCGAAAGCCGCCCTGTATTCCGAAAGCAGCAGCCTGAGCAGTTCGACGAGGGAGGGTGCGCCGATCAGCCGGCGCTCGAGCTGGTCGAAACGGCGCATCTTGTCTTCGTTGCAGCGCGCCTCGAAAAGCAAAGTCTCGAGTTGCTGGCGCAACGAAAAATTTTCTGCCTGCAATTGTCCCATGAAACGTTATCGGCGCATCCAGCCGATTCTTTAAGGGTCAGGCAGCGCATACCCGGTTGCGTCCGCTCCTTTTGGCCCTGTACATCGCTTCGTCTGCCGCCACCAGCAGGCCGGATGGGGGAAATTGCGTGCTGCAGGCGATGCCTGCGCTGAATGTGCAGCCAAATTCTGTCCCCTCGTGATTGAACCTCAGCAGGGCGAAACGTTCGCGGATGTCGTTCATGATCTTCTCTGCCGTCTCGATATCGCATTCCGGCAGCACGGCGACAAATTCCTCCCCGCCATAGCGGCCGATCATGTCCGACTTGCGCAGCCGCTGCTTCAAAAGATGCGCCACCGCGCGGATCACACGGTCTCCCACCGCATGGCCATAGGTGTCGTTCATCTGCTTGAAGTGGTCTAGGTCTATCATCACTGCGCAAAGCTCCTTTCCGCTGCGTCGCGCGCGCGCCAACTCGATTTCCAGCTCCTCCTTGATGCGCGCGTGCTTGAGCAGGCCGGTGAGGCTGTCCTTGGACATCAGGTCGGAAAGCTGCCTTGCCCTTGCCGCGCGCACCTTGATTGCCGAGACAAGGCGTGCATCCGAAATCGGTTTTGTCAGGAAATCGTCCGCTCCCACGCCCATGGCCTTGATCTGCTCATCCACGTCCGTTTCCGCGGAAAGGTAGATGATGGGCAGGCCGACCCATCCTTCGTACTGCCGCAAGACAGCCGCGAGTTCCGAACCGATGTAGTTCGGCATCTCGATATCCATCAGCACCAGATCAGGGTGGAATTCGGCCACTCGCTCGACCACCTTGTCAGGCTGGCTCAGCGTTTCAACTTCCATGCCTGCTGCCGTCAAGGCGAGCTGGTAATGCGCGCTCAGCGCGGTATCGTCGTCGACGATCAAAATGCGATAGGAGGCGTTCTGCGTCTCATCGAAGATCAGTTCGAGCTGGTCCACCAGCTTGGGCACATCCAGCGGTTTCAAGAGGAAGCCTTTTGCGCCCATGTGCACAGCGCGCAGGCGCAGTGCGAAGTCGCCCTGATCGGAAATGAACAGGACGGGGTAGCCATGGAAAACCAGGGGCTTTGACATGCCCTCGAGCACGAACTGGATATCCACGATGATCACGTCCGCCCGCCCGCCGTCAGCCTCCGCGTCGGCGAGACTGCCGAACAGTTTCACTTCGAAGCCGAACTGCTCCAGCAAGCGGCGCAATTCCTCTCCTTGCTGCGCGTCTCCGTACACCAGCCACAGCAGGGCGACTCGTCGCCCAGGGACATCGGTTGCCGCCGCATTTTCCAATGTGGGCGCACCTAAAGCGTCGGGCATGGACGTTGACGAATACAATGCAGCCACATCCATGGAAAAAAGACGCCGCGAATCGTCGCTTGGCTCTTCTCCGCCCAGCCAGGCCTTGCTGATCTGGTCCAGCCTTCTTGCCTGGTTGCTCAATTCACCCAGTCCGAAACTGCCGCCTGAACCGGCCAGCTTGTGCAAGCGCTGCTGCAGCTCTTCGAGCACCGGCCTGTCCGATTCGCTTCCATCGAGCCTGCCTGCAAGCGAGGTCAAGGCAATCAATTCGCCAGGCAGGTGATCCAGATAAGCCTGGCGCAACTTGGCCATCTCGGCCGCGAACAGGGCCTCCGGATCTTCAGTCATGGGCCTTGTCCCACAAGCTGCGCACCTGGCTTGACAGTTGCATTGGATCGAAGGGTTTGGCGATCACATCCACCGCACCCAGCGATCTGTAATGTTCCACTTCCTGCGGTTGCACTTTCGCTGTCATGAAAGCAACCGGGACTTTCTCAAGTTCGGGAAGCTGGCGCAGCCTGACCAGCGTCGTCAGCCCGTCCATGCCGGGCATCATCACATCAAGCAATATCATGTCGGGAGCAAAGGAGACGGCCTCCTTGAGCGCTTCTTCTCCTGAAGAGCATATCTTCACGGTGAATTTGCCGACGATTTCCAGAGCGAGCTTCGCCACCGCCTGGATATCGGCATCGTCTTCCACATACAACACACGCATCAGCGTTCCAGCCATTTCATTCCTCTTTATTATTTTCTCAAGCAGCGGTCCAATCGGTCCAGCACGCTCGCCGGGGTGAGCGGCTTGACGATGAAACCGGCGGCGCCTCTCCTGATGGCTTCCTTGAACCTGTCCATGGTCGCTTCGGCACTGATCATCAGTACGATCGTTTCCGGGCTGGCCTTGTGAATTTCCTCGAGCGCTTCCAATCCATCCATTCTAGGCATGTTGATGTCCAGAAGCACGAGCCCCGGTCTTGAATGCTTGCAGAATTCGACGGCATCCTGGCCGTTTGAGGCTTCCCCTGCGATCGGATACCCCTCGCTCTGCAGGATGAGCTTGAGCGTTTCCCGCATGAAACTGTCGTCATCCACCAACAGCACCGAAGGTTTTTGCCGCTTGTCGTTGCTCACACTGCCCCCCGATTTTGCCAGTTAATTGCGCAAATTCGAAAAAAACAAATCTAATTCAATTGTACCTCGTGATACAAAGGCAGATCGATAAAGAAAATAGCACCCTTCCCTGTTTCCGATTCGAAGCCCACGCTGCATTCCATGCGCTCGGCCAGCTCCCTGCTGATGGCAAGCCCCAGCCCTGTTCCGCCTTTCTTTCGCGTGTCAGAGGAATCCGCCTGAGAAAATTTCTGGAAAATCCTGTCCTTGAATTCCTCCGGAATGCCTCCCCCATGGTCAAGCACTTCCACGCGCACGAGCCCTTCCTTCGGCTTCACTGCTATTTCCACTTCGCCCTCCGCGGGAGAGAACTTTGCAGCATTGGACATGAAATTGGACAGTATCTGAACGAAGCGCTTCCCGTCCACCCTGACGCGTGCGTCGTCGACTCGCTGCTTCAGCACATAGCGCACATTGTACTGATCGCCATAACCGCGGTTCACTTCGAGCGCCTGTTCGACGAGCGGCATCACTGCCTGGACCTGCATGTCGAAATCGAGCTTGCCGGCCGCCATTTTTTCCATGTCGAGCAGGTCGTTGATGAGGTATCCGAGCTGCTGGCTGTTCTTGTAGGCGATGTCGACAAGACCGCCGATCTGCTCCGGCAGGCTGCCGAGCGCTCCGCCTGCCATGAGCCCAAGCGCACCCGTGATCGAGGTCAGCGGCGTGCGCAGCTCGTGGCTGACAGTGGAGACGAATTCGTTCTTCATCTTCTCCATGCGCTTGCGTTCGGAGATATCGCGCACGATGCCGACGAACATGCGCCGCCCCTTGCGCGAGATTTCAGAAAGCGCGACGTCCATGGGGAATTCCGAGCCGTCGCTGCGCAGCCCGGTCAGTTCCCGCCTCGTTCCGAGCAGGTTCGGTATTTTCGTGATCACATAATTGCGGATGTAGCCATCGTGCCTGTCCCGATCAGGCCGAGGCATCAGCAGGCTGACGTTCTTTCCGACGACCTCCCCCTCGCTGTAGCCGAATATGTGTTCCGCCGCCCTGTTGAAGGTGGCAATGATGCCTTCTTCGTCGATGGTGATGATGCCGTCCACCACGTTGTCGAAGATGGTCTGCATGTGCTCAGCGCTTTCGCGGATGGCTTCCTCGTAATGTTTCCGGTCCGTGATGTCTTCCAGCACCCAGATGCTGCCGAGCGACATGTCGTCCGGTGAAATAGCCTTGCCTGAAATATTGATCCAGATGGCATGACCGTCGTGATGGCGCATTTCCGCTTCTGCCTGATAGGTCTCCCCTCTCATCAAAGCGGGGTAAGCCCTGACTCCGAATGCGTCGTATTCTTTTTGCGAGCTGTAGAACATGCGCGTAGACTGGTTGTCCATCTCGTCCGAAGAGTAGCCGAACAACTCGCCCATGCGCTTGTTGGCCCAGACCTGGCGCCTGCTTCTGACGAAAGTGATCGCCACGCTCGCCCCGTCGAGTATGCTCTGAAGCTCGAGCATCTTGTCATGGATCATCTGATCCATCTTCTTCTGGGTGGTGATGTCGATCAGCACGGATCGGCTCATGATGAATTTTCCGCTTTCATCGTAGATCGCCGTTCCATTGAGCAGCACGGGAAATATCGTCCCGTCCTTGCGGACGATTTCGAATTCCAGGCCCTGCACGCTGCCTTCCTTCTTGAAACGTTCGAAGCTCTTACGCATGACCTCCTGGCTGGCCGGCGTGAAGAAATCCGAGATGCGCTTTCCGATCATTTCTTCGCGCTTGCGGCCAAACCAGTCCAGCTCCGTTTGGTTGACCCTGACGATCATTCCGTTTTCATCGACCGAGTGATAGCCGCATGGGGCATGATCGTAAAGATCCTCGATCTCGCTGGAAGACGCTTTCAGGGCATCCTCGATCCGTTTGCGCTCCGTGATGTCCTCGATCTGGACGATGAATTCTTCGGGAATGCCGGAGATATCCCGCTCCAGACTGACGGTCACCTGTATCCATATGATCTTGCCGTCCTTGCGGAAATGCCGCTTCTCCATGCGGTAATGGCTTCTCCCGCCGGCCACCAGCCGCTGCATGTTGTCTGCATCGTTCGCACTTCTTCCCGGCAGGGCGATATCCTCCACGTTCATGTTGCGCAGCAGCTCTTCCCCGGTGCAGCCGAATATGTTGCAAAAGGCCTGGTTTCCCCTGAGGAATTGCCCCTCGAGACTGGCAACCCCGATGCCGATCGGTGAATGCTCGAAGGTGTGGCGGAAGCGTTCTTCGCTTTCCTGCAGCGCCTTGGTCCTTTCCCTCACCTGCCCCTCGACGCGCGCGGTATAGCCCGTACCCAGCAGGAACAAGGATCCGAGCAGGCCTGTGCCGAACGTTCCAATGGCAAGCACCCCCCAGCTTTGCCACCCGCGATGCTGTTTGTAGTATTCGGGCGTAGGCATGGTCATCAGGCTGTAGCGGCGCGTGGCGAATTCGAAAGTGTGCACCAGAAACGCGCCTGAAAATCCGTCAGAAAAGCCGTCGTACAGGACATCTTGCGTGTCAGCATCGACCAGTCTGACAGCCAGGCTCCGGCTCGAAGTCGGCAGGAGCTTGTTGACGAAATCCTGCACTTTGAGCACGATGAGAACGACCCCCTCGACCTTCCCCCTTATCTTGACCGACTGGATGATGAGCAGACCCTTGCCTCCCTGAACCAGCTGTATCGGCTCCGTAGAAACGATTTTTCCGCTCCTGACCGTCTCATCGATCGCATGCCGCCTTTCCGGATTCGAAGCGAGGTCGAAACCGAGCGCCTGCATATTCCCGGCCAGCGGCTCGATATAGGTCACGGGATAGTACCAGTCCCGTTCTTCTGCCCGCTGCAACTTTCCGGCATGGTTGCGTTCCGTGATCTGGAATCCCGGCCTGTCCTTGCTCTCGACTTTTTCGAAGCTTTCCCTGTCGCTGGATGCAACCCTGGGCACCCATTCCATGGCCTGTATCATCGGAAACACCTGCAGCGATGATCTGCAATATCGATGGAATTCGTCTCGTTCGACTTTCCCTTCCCTGTCATGCTCGAAAAAGCCCTGAAGCTGTGCGAGCAATGCCTCCTGCTCCACGAACCCCATCTTGATCTGGTCCAGGGACTGCTGAGTAATGTGCCTGTAGTCCGTCAGCGCTTCGTACTGTTCCCATTGATTGACTCTCAGGAACAGCGCGACGATGATCGAAAGCACGACCATCATGGGAAGCGCGACCGTCTTGATCCTGCTTTTCCACAATGCGCGCGGCTCTCCGGCCAATGCCATCACGACCGGCAGCATGACAAGGACGCCCAGCGTATCGCCTGTCCACCAGGAGATCCAGCTGGCAACCGATTCGCTTTTGTCGATCACGCCGAGCCGAATGAGGCTGCCCACTGAAAGGGAGGCGCTCAGCAGGCAGATGACCGGACTCCAGGTCAGGAAGCGGAATATTTCGACCCCTTTGTCGAATGCAGCCGGATAGCCTATCCTGCGCCTCAATATCCATCCGCCGAACGCAGCCTGCAGGGTCGATGCGATTGCGATGATGAGCGCGGCAGAAGCGCCTGTTGCACCGAACGATTTCGTGGTCGAATAGCCGACCCAGACATTCAGGATGAGGGAACCGAGGAGAACCCAGGGCAACACCCTCCTTCCCATGATATATGCGGCGGCAACCGCGATGCCGGCCGGAGGAAAGACGGCCGATGCGTAGCCTGGAGGCAAGGCCAGCATCAACGCGGCCTTTCCACTCAGCACGTAAACCGCGCAAATCAGAAAGTAGGCTTTCATATTCTTTGCAACATACCCCTTCTCACCGCTTCGCTCAATCGGCAAAGCGGTTTATCGGCCGATTTGCTTCTTTTCATCCTTCGTACTCGATCAGGCGTCCGCGTTTCCTGGAAGCCATGGTTTGGGGATGTCGCCTGCGCCACCGACCAGATAAATCTTGGGCCTGGATACCCTTTCCAGGAAGCCCTTGTCTGCGGCGAGCCTTTTCGAGAGGTATTCAGGCTTGTAGAGCGTCAATCTCGCCTTGCGCCCGAGCCGGTTCTCTATCAGGGCGATGTGAGGTGCCAGGTCGGAATAGGAAAGGTCTTTCGAGACGACAATGAATTCGATGCCCCTGCTCTCTTCTCCTGTCGCCGCAGGGCCGTAGACGAAGGCCGACGATATTTTCCCGGAAAAAGGGAGCAGCGCATCCTTGAGCGCATCCATGCCGAAGGTCTTGAGGGCGAGGCCCCTGATCTCCTCGAAGACCGGTGAATCCCGGTTCGCCTGGTAGTGCTTCTGGTTGCCGACCTGCTTCACCGAAACCAGGTTCGCGCCGGCAAGCTTTTCGAGCTCGCGCTGCGCAGCACCCGTCCCGACACCCGCCAGTCGCATGATTTCGTTGGTATAAAGGCTCCTTTCAGGATTGCAGAACAGGAGGCTCAGCACCTGCCGCTGCGTCCGGGTAAAGAGCGCTTCCCCGATGCTTTTTTCAACAATTCCCATAGTGGGAATTATAATACCCAATTAGAGAATGATTAAACCGGGGCTGACAAAATATTGCAATCCAGCCTGAAAGAGCGGTATTGCAAAACCAGGCACTGATTTCTGGCTAAATCTGACGATAATGCAATTAATGTATAATCCTGAAGTTATTGAGATTAGCGCCTTGCGGGACATCCTGCCGATGAGCAAGCGATTATGACAGATAACTCTACTTCCATGCCCCATGAAAAATGGGGGGATTGCCGATGCTTCGACAACCCGCAAGTACGGCGGCTCCGGTTTGGGGCTGCTCATTTGCAAGCGACTCTGCCAGGCGATGGGAGGTGACATCAGTGTCGAGAGCCAAGTGGGAGTCGGAACCGCCTTCCATTTCACGATACATCTTGAAAAATCGGCGTCCAAGCCGGATGCCTCTCCGGAACCGCCGAACGAGCAAGAAGGCGCTTTACCTGCTTTCAGGATTCTGATTGCGGAAGACGATGTCTTCAATCAAAAAGTGCTCCAGGCCATGCTGTCCAAAATGGGACAGACAGCCGATCTGGCCAATGATGGGCAAGAAGCGCTGAATCGGGTTCGAGAGGACTCGTATGACGTCATATTCATGGATATGCAGATGCCCGTCATGGACGGCGTTGAGGCGACCGGCGCAATCCGGAAACTGGACTTGGCAATGCAGCCCTACATCATCGCCCTGACGGCCAATGCATTTCAATCGGACCGGGAAGCTTGCCTGCAAGCCGGCATGGACGATTTTCTCAGCAAACCCGTCAACATGAACGAATTGCACCATGCGCTCTTCACCCTCAAACAGTTCCGGCAACGCGCTTAATCCTCATCTCCATCCTGATACAGCTTCTGAATCTCGGATACCATGGGCAGCACGCGAAGAAACGCCTCGACGCACTGAGGGTCGAAGTGGTGGCCGGATTGTTCGCGAAGCAGGTTGACAGCGGATTCGACTTCCCAGGCGCGTTTGTACGGCCTGACCGAGGTCAATGCATCAAACACGTCGGCAATGGCGACTATCCGACCGTACATTGGAATGTTTTCTTCCTTCAATCCTCTTGGATAGCCGCTTCCATCCCATTTTTCATGATGGGTATACGCAATGGTTGCTGCCATACGGATCAAAGGTGAAGTTGAGCCTGAAAGGATGCGATGCCCGATTTCTGCATGACGGCGCATTTGGACAGTTTCTTCGGCAGTTAAATGACCTCCGGCAAAGCCGGAGGCTTATTGGGTGAGCGCCTCAAAGGCGCCCGCAACCCCGTCAGCCGCCCAAGGCGGCTATACGCCCAGTTTCATTTGGTCGTAATGCTCATCCTCTTC
>JAJZRS010000021.1 GCA_021802545.1 Pseudomonadota bacterium | reverse complement strand
AGGTTGGATTTATCAAAGCGGCAATTTTGCTGTAAAATTGCCTTTCTCGGATGCCTTCGTAGTTAAATGGATATAACGGGCCCCTCCTAAGGGCCAGTTACAGGTTCGATTCCTGTCGAGGGTACCAACTCCCGGATTATAGGCGAATAAAGCCTGTCACGCTTTCCTGAATGTTCAGCTGCCCGTCATGAGATCGACGCCGCATTCGAGCTTTCCAACAAGGCGAAGTCCCTTCCACGTGTCTTGCGTCGGCTGTAGAATGAGGTATTTTTAAGAAGAAAGCCGCTTTGGCAAACAGGCATTTCCTAGCAGTACTCGGCCCCGGCCTCGTCGTCATGCTGGCCGACACCGACGCAGGCAGCGTGATCACGGCAGCCCAGAGCGGCGCTCAGTGGGGATACAAGCTGCTCCTGCTGCAGTTCGTCCTCATTCCCATCCTCTTCATTGCGCAGGAATTGACGGTTCGTCTCGGCCTCGTCACGGGCAAGGGGCACGGAGAGCTGATCAGGGAAACTTTCGGTTTTCCTGCCGCCCTGCTTTCGGTTTCGACCATGGCGGTTGCCTGCATGGGCGCGCTGATCACGGAATTCAGCGGCATGGCCGGCGTGGGCATGCTTTTCGGCGTGCCTGCCTGGCTTTCCATGCTGGTCGTCGGCGGCGGCCTCATCGTCGTGGTGTGGACAGGATCTTACCGGTCGGTCGAGCGGGTTGCGATGGTGGTCGGCGCATTCGAGTTCGTTTTCTTTCTTGTCGCATGGAAAGTCCATCCTTCCGTTCATGCGATGGTCAATGATGCGACTGCGCTTTCCTTCCCGAAGGCCGGTTTTTTCTACCTGATCGCGGCCAACATCGGCGCGGTGGTGATGCCCTGGATGGTCTTCTACCAGCAGTCAGCAGTGATCGACAAGGGGCTGGACGAAAAAGACCTCAGGGCGGCAAGGTGGGACACGGTGATCGGCGCGATCGTCACCCAGGCCGTCATGTCTGCCGTGCTGATTTCGGAGGCGGCGGGCGGCCATCACGGCACGCTCGATACGGTCGACCAGATCGCCGATTCCCTCATGGGCATACTCGGAAATGATACTGGGAGACTGCTTTTCGCGCTTGGCATGACGGGCGCGGCGATGGTCGCTTCCATCGTCGTTTCACTGACTGCGGCATGGGGCGTGGGCGAGATTTTCGGGTTCAAGCGCTCGCTCGAACATCATCCCAGGGAAGCGCCCTGGTTTTACGGCATATTCACGGCTTCCGTCGTCGCATCCGCGATCATCGTCGCATCGAGGATCAACCTCGTCGAACTGAGCGTCGCGATCGAGGTCATGAATGCCCTGCTGCTGCCCATCGTGCTCGGATTCCTCTATTTCCTCGCAAGGCGATCCCTGCCTGATGCGCATCGCCTGAAAGGCAAATACGGCGTGCTCGTCGCGTTGACCCTTGCCCTGACTTCCATCCTGGGCGTTTACGGCGCGCTTTCCGGCATTTTCGGCTGACGGGAAAAATGTTAATCTGGATTTTCCTGCAAAATGGATGACGCCTTCAAAAATCACACGCCGGTGATGCAGCAGTATCTGCGCATCAAGTCGGCGCATCCCGACATGCTGCTGTTTTACCGCATGGGGGACTTCTACGAGCTATTTTTCGAGGATGCCGAAAAGGCGGCCAAGCTGCTCGACATCACCCTGACGCGCAGAGGCAATTCTGGCGGCGAACCGATCAAGATGGCGGGCGTCCCCTATCATGCTGCAGAGCAGTATCTTGCCAGGCTCGTGAAAATGGGCGAATCGGTCGCGATCTGCGAGCAGGTGGGGGATCCCGCTGCAAGCCGCGGCCCGGTCGAGCGCAAGGTCGCGCGCATCATCACCCCGGGAACGCTGACCGATTCGGCGCTCATGGAAGAGGACAGGGACAGCCTCCTGCTCGCCCTCCATTTTTCCGGGAAGAAGCTCGGGCTCGCATGGCTCAATCTGGCGGCCGGCCGGTTCACCATCCTGGAGACTTCCCCGGATGATCTTTCGAGCGAAATCGAGCGGTTGAAGCCTTCGGAAATCCTGGTTCCCGACAGCCTGGATTTCGCCGATTCAAGATTCTGCATCAAGAAGCTCCCGGAATGGCATTTCGATTATGACGCTTCAACGAGCAGCCTGGCCAGGCAGTTCGGCACGAAAGATCTGGCCGGCTTCGGCTGCGAAAATCTTGATCCTGCAATTTGCGCGGCAGGCGCGCTGCTCGACTATGCGAGACTGAGCCTGGGGAGCGACCTGGGCAACGTGAAGGAACTGAAAGTCGAGCGCGTGGATGCCTATCTGCGCATGGATGCGGCAACCCGCAGGAACCTGGAGATCACGGAGACGCTGAGGGGGGAATCCTCGCCCACCCTGCATGCCCTGATGGACACCTGTTCGACCAACATGGGAAGCCGCCTGATGCGCCACTGGCTGCATCATCCCTTGAAGTCGCGGGCTGCTATCGAAATGCGCCTTTCGGCGGTATCCAGCCTCATGGAAAATTTCGACGCGCTTGCCCTCCAGCTCAAGAGCTGCGCGGACATCGAGCGCATCACTTCGCGCATTGCCCTCAAAAGCGCGAGGCCTAGGGATCTTTCCGGGCTCAGGGACAGCCTCGATCTCATGCCAGACCTTTCGAAAATGCTCGCTGAGCACGATGCGGAACTGCTCAGAATGATCGACCTTGAAGTCCCAGAGCCGCTCCTTGTTCTTCTGAAAACAGCGCTTTTGGACGAGCCTTCTGCCGTGCTCAGGGAAGGCGGCGTGATCCGCGAAGGATACGATGCCGAGCTCGACGAATTGCGTTCGATGCAGAGCAACTGCGGCGCATTCCTGCTCGATCTGGAATCCAGGGAGCGGGAAAGGACCGGGATTTCGAATCTGAAGGTCGAATACAACAGGGTCCACGGATTCTACATCGAGGTTTCTCAAGCGCAGTCATCCAATGTTCCGGAAGATTACCGGCGCCGCCAGACGCTCAAGAATGTCGAGCGCTACATCACGCCCGAATTGAAAGCCTTCGAAGACCGTGCGCTGTCCGCCCAGGAAAAAGCGCTGGCGAGGGAAAAGCTGCTTTACGAGGAATTGCTCGACAAGCTCTCGCCCTATGTCGAGTCCATGCAGCGGTTGGGTGCGGACATTGCCCAAATCGACGTGCTGACCGCTTTTTCCGAACGCGCGCAGCATCTCGGATTCGTCGAACCCGTCTTCGAGAGCGATCCCATGGTCAGGATAGCGGGAGGAAGGCATCCCGTCGTGGAAAGCCAGATCGACAATTTCATCGAAAACGATACCGCGCTCGATTCCTCAAGAAAGATGCTGATCGTCACGGGACCCAACATGGGGGGGAAATCGACCTACATGAGGCAGGTCGCGCTGATCGCCCTGCTCGCCCACGCAGGCTCTTTCGTTCCTGCAAAAAGCGCAAGGCTCGGCGTTCTGGATCGGATCTTCACGAGAATCGGCGCATCCGACGATATCGCCGGAGGACGTTCGACTTTCATGGTCGAGATGACCGAGGCGGCGAACATCCTCAATAATGCGACGGAGGCCAGCCTGGTGCTGATGGACGAGATCGGCAGGGGCACATCGACCTTCGACGGGCTGGCGCTCGCCTGGGCCATCGCGCGGCATCTATTGGAAAAGAATCGCTCCCTTTCCCTTTTTGCCACGCATTATTTCGAACTGACCCAGCTCGAACAGGAATATCCCCAGGCGCGCAACGTGCATCTTTCGGCAGTCGAGCACCAGCACCATATCGTGTTCCTGCACAGCGTGAACGAAGGCCCGGCCAGCCAGAGCTACGGACTTCAGGTAGCCGCCCTGGCCGGCGTACCGGGCGGCGTGATCAGGACCGCGAAGAAATACCTCCTGGAGCTCGAAGATAAGGCTTCCAGCAGGCAGGGCGACCTGTTTTCAGGCGCAGCACCCGAGCCCGAGGCCCACCCCGCCCTCCTGCTTCTGGAGGAGACCAATCCGGACGAGCTCAGCCCGAGACAGGCGCTCGATCTCCTCTACAGACTGAAGAAGCTATAGCAGCATTTCCTTGTGGATGCCGTGGTGTGCGAAGCGGCGCTTCAATAGATGCAGCGCTTCGATCTGTATCTGCCTGATGCGCTCGCGGGTGAGTCCCATGCATTTCGCAAGTTCCTCGAGCGTCATGGTTTCTTCCACGTTGAAGCCGTAGCGCTTCTCGATCACTTCCCTGTGCTTGACGCTCAAATCTCCGATCCATTCGACGACGATCCTGTGCATCTCGACCTGCTCCAGCATCGCGTCCGGAGGCAGATTGTTTTCGTCCTGGATCGACTCGCCGATGGAAAGCATCGGGTCGATGTCGAGCGGCGCATCGAGAGAAACCATGCGCTCGTTCTGGCGTAGCGTCCACCTGACGTTTTCCAGCGGCATGTCGAGACGTGCGGCCACGTTCTCCAGATTGTTCTCGATGTCTTCTTCGTTTTCCATGTCGCGCATCGCCTTCAATATCGAATTGAGCTCCTTCACGACGTGGACGGGCAGCCTGATCGTGCGCGACTGGTTCATGATGGCGCGCTCGATGTTCTGCCTGATCCACCAGGTCGCATAGGTCGAGAAGCGGAAGCCCAGCTCGGGATCGAATTTTTCGAGGGCATGGATCAGCCCCAGATTGCCCTCCTCGATCAGGTCGAGCAGCGCGACGCCCCGATTGGAATAGCGCTTGGCGATGTTGACCACAAGCCTCAGGTTGTGCTCGATCATTTTCTGCCTGGCATCGAAATCCCCTATCCGCACCAATCTGGCAAGATCCCTTTCCTGCTCAGGCGTGAGCAGCGCCTTTTGTCCGATTTCGTTAAAATAGATTTGCGTGACGTCAAAATTGCTGTCATCCGCATAGGCATCGGGCTGGTGTTCGTCTTCGATCGGGCAGCCGGATCCGTGCATGAGTTCGTCTTCTATGCTGGGGTTCATATGAAACTCCTTATTGATATATAAAGACTATGTAATGTCGTTTTTTGATTTTGTTTGATTATGGACAATCAAGGCAAACTAGTTAATGGGAGATATTCCTAAATCTCGAAGGGAAGTGCATGAAGGAGAGGCATAGGTGTTTGTCCTATGAACAGGCGGACTTTTACTTCATGCCGGCACTCGGTATCATTGGAAGTTTTGCGGAATCACCCGTTTCAAGGAGCGCAGATGGGCCACAATCTTTACAATTCACTCAGACAATTCGCGCTGGAAGATGGTAAATCCGGAAACTTTTATTCCCTTCCCGCGTTGGAAGAGGCAGGGCTCGGGAAGATTTCCAGGCTTCCGGTGTCGATCAGGATCGTGCTTGAATCCGTTCTGCGCAATTGCGACGGAAACCGGGTCACCGAAAATCATGTGAGGCAGCTCGCTGCATGGGCGCCGAACGGGCCAAGGGTCGACGAGATTCCCTTCGTCGTCGCGAGGATCGTGCTGCAGGATTTCACGGGCGTGCCGCTGCTGGCCGATCTTGCCGCCATGCGCGATGCGGCGAAAGCCCTGGGCAAGGACCCCAAGACCATAGAGCCGCTCGTACCCGTCGATCTGGTCGTCGACCATTCCATCCAGGTGGATCATTACGGCGCAAAGGACGCGAAGGAGCGCAACATGGCGCTCGAATTCTCCAGGAACGGGGAGCGCTATCAATTCCTGAAATGGGGCATGCAGGCCTTCGAAACATTCAAGGTGGTTCCGCCGGGCATAGGCATCGTCCATCAGGTCAATCTCGAATACCTCGCGCGCGGCGTGCTTTCCCAGGAGAATCTTTATTATCCCGACACGCTGGTGGGAACGGATTCGCATACCACCATGATCAACGGCGTGGGCGTCGTGGGCTGGGGCGTTGGCGGGATCGAAGCTGAAGCGGGAATGCTGGGCCAGCCCGTCTATTTCCTGACGCCCGACGTCGTCGGCGTGAACCTTACCGGTAAGCTCAAGCCTGGCGTCACCGCGACCGATCTCGTGCTGACCGTCACCGAAAAATTGAGGAGCGCCAAGGTGGTGGGCAAGTTCGTCGAATTCTTCGGCGAAGGTGCAGCATCCCTGTCCGTTCCGGATCGCGCGACGATCGCCAACATGGCGCCAGAATATGGCGCAACGATGGGCTTTTTCCCCGTGGATGATGCGACCTGCAGCTACTTCAGGGCGACCGGGCGCAGCGAGGAGGAAATCGGGGCGCTCAAGGCGTATTGCATTGCGCAGGGCCTGTTCGGCATTCCCCGAGCCGGCGATTGCGATTACACGAGCCTGATCGAAATCGATCTGAATTCGATTCAGCCCAGCGTGGCGGGTCCGAAGCGCCCTCAGGACAGGATTGCGCTTGCCGGACTCAAGGATTCGTTTTCGGCGCTCCTGGGCAAGGCGGATGGCGGATACGGAAAAACCGATCTGGATGCGCGCTATCCTGTGGATTCGGATGGAACGATCGGGCATGGCGACGTTTTGATCGCCGCGATCACTTCATGCACCAATACCTCCAATCCGGGCGTGCTGCTCGCGGCGGGCCTGCTCGCCAAGAAAGCGTTCGAAAAAGGGCTCAAGGTCGATCCGAGAATCAAGACATCGCTCGCGCCCGGCTCCCGCGTCGTGACCCGCTATCTCGAAAATGCAGGGCTGCAGTCCAGCCTGGATGCGCTGGGTTTTTCCCTGGTCGGCTACGGCTGCACGACATGCATCGGCAATTCCGGGCCGCTCGAATCCCATATCGAGGAAGCCGTCGTGAAAAACGATGTGGTTGCATCGGCCGTGCTTTCCGGAAACCGCAATTTCGAAGCCCGGATACACCAGAACATCAAGGCCAACTTCCTCATGAGCCCCCCGCTTGTCGTCGCTTTCGCGATAGCGGGCACGGTGAATATCGATCTCGAGCACGATCCCCTGGGATTCGATCGGGACAACCATCCCGTTTATCTCAGGGATGTCTGGCCTTCCAACGAGGAGGTCGCGTCGGTCATGGCCTATGCAACGGATCCGGCCATCTATCGCGAGCTCTATAGCGACTTCAGCCGCGACAACCCGCTCTGGGAAAACGTGGCTTCTTCAAGCGGCGCGCTTTACGATTGGGACATGGATTCGACCTACATTCAGGAGCCGCCCTTTTTCAAGGAGACGGACAACCAGACGGGAGACATCCACAATGCCCGTGCGCTGGGCATATTCGGCGATTCGGTCACGACCGACCATATCAGCCCTGCCGGCGGCATCAAGCCCTCTTCCCCTGCCGGGAAGTATCTCGTCGAACACGGCGTTGCCGCACCCGACTTCAACAGCTACGGCTCCAGGCGCGGCAATCACGAGGTGATGATGCGCGGCACCTTCGCCAACGTCAGGATCAGGAACCTGATGATCCCGGGTTCGGAAGGCGGCATCACGCTCTATCAAGGGAAGCAGACGAGCATCTATGACGCTGCGATGGGCTACATCGCGGCAAAAACGCCCACATTGATTTTCGCGGGCGAGGAGTACGGCACGGGTTCTTCCCGCGACTGGGCCGCGAAAGGAACGAGGCTGCTCGGCGTGAAGGCTGTGATTGCCGCAAGCTTCGAACGCATCCACCGCAGCAATCTCGTTGGAATGGGCGTTCTCCCCTGCCAGTTCAAGAGCGGAATGAGCGTGAAGGACCTGAATCTGGACGGCTCCGAATCCTTCGATCTTCTTGTCGGGAACGAAATCGCGCCGCAGCAGGACGTCACCCTGATCGTGCGCAGACAGAGTGGCAAGACGGAAAGCATCCCGCTTCTTCTCAGGATAGACACGCCCATCGAAGCGGAATACTATCGCCAGGGCGGCATTCTGCCCTACGTGCTGAAGAAACTGACCGCCTAGATTCTCACGCCGAACAGCGCGGAGAAATTGTTCGTCGTGGATTCCGCCACCTCTTCCAGGGATATTCCCTTCAGGGTGGCGATTTCCTCGGCGACATGGCGCACATAGGCGGGCTGATTGGTTTTCCCACGGTAGGGAACAGGCGCAAGATAGGGGGAATCCGTCTCGACGAGCATTTTCTCGAGCGGGACGGCCTTGGCGACTTCCTTAAGCTCAGTCGCCTTCTTGAACGTGACGATTCCGGAAAAGGAGATGCGGAAATTCATTTCCATGGCGGCTTGCGCTACTTCCATGCTTTCAGTGAAGCAGTGCATCACGCCTCCGACTTCCTCCGCCCCCTCCTCATCCATGATGCGCAAGGTGTCGTTCGAGGCCGACCGGGTATGAACGATGAGGGGTTTGCCCAGGCGCTTCGCTGCGCGGATGTGGATCCTGAAACGCTCTCTCTGCCATTCTAGATCGCCCTGCAGCCTGAAATAGTCGAGCCCAGTTTCGCCTATGGCGATTACTTTAGGATGATTCGCAAGCGCCATGATGGCGTCGATGGATGGCTCATCCACTTCGTAGTCGGGGTGTACCCCGACGGAGGCAAAGATATGCTGATGATCCTCGGCAATCCTGCGCACATTCGGAAAATCCTCCAGATTGACCCCAACGCACAAGGCTGCGGCGACATCGTTTTCTCTCATCCGATCGAGTATCGAATCGAGGTTTTCGGCAAGCTCGGGGAAATCGAGATGGCAGTGCGAATCGACAAGCATGGCTACATCGTGTGGGTCGGTCGGGTGGATTTGGCCATGCCCGCGATGATTTTTTCCAGTTTCGACTTCGCCTGGCTGCCGTTTTCGTCTTCGCTGAGCTGGATGCCGATTCCCTGGGACCGGTTCCCCATCGCATTGGGCGGGGTGATCCAGATCACTTTTCCTGAAACGGGAAGCTTGGCCGCCTCGTCGGGCAGCCCGAGCAGGAGGTAGATCTCGTCTCCAAGCCTATAGGGCCTGTCGGTGGGTATGAATACCCCTCCCCCCTGCACATGGGGCATGTAGGACGAATAGACGGCATTCTTGTCCTTGATCGTGAAAGACAAAACATTCGGTTTCATCAGTGCGCCGCGATCCCTCTGTATGACAAAATCAGCTCCTCGATGAACAGTCTCGGATTGACCGGATGGGTGGATGCTTTCTGCGCTTCGCAAAGCTTTCTCTGGAAGCGCGCCAGTTCGGTCTTGTTCGCCCTGGCCGATTGATTCCTGATTCTTTCCGACATGTCCGGAAAGTACCTTATTTTACCGCAGAAGGCAAAACTGGACAGATCGTGACACCATTTCTGCATCCACGAAACCAGCATGGAAAGATCGCTCTTCTGGAAGAATTCGGCAATCGACAGCGCATCGGGCTCGCTCGAACTGATATCCGAGAGAAATCTGTCTCTCAGCACCGGGTCGCCATTTGCAATCTCCAGTGCAACCAATGGCGCATTGCCCGACTCTGCCAGGAATTTCCCCGGCTCGAGAATGCCCTCGGCTTCCAGCCAGGATTCGGCCTCGGGCAGGCTCGGGATGGGCATGGCAACGCTTTGGCAGCGGCTCAATATCGTCGGCAGCAGCCGGCTCGGCTTTGACGTGACCAGAATGAAAATGCTTTTCCCCTGGGGCTCTTCCAGCGTCTTGAGGAGCGCATTGGCCGCATTCTGATTCATCGCCTCGGCCGGATGGATCAGCACGATTTTATAGCCGTTCCTGTGCGTCGTCTTTCCCATGAAGTCGGAAAGCGCGCGAATCTGGTCGATCGTGATGCGGTTTGCCGAACCGCTCTCTCCTTCGGGTTCGATTTTCCTGAAATCGGGGTGAAGCGCATTGGAAAACCAGACGCATGCAGCGCATGCGCCGCACGCTTGCCCCGATTCGAGCGGGGATTCGCAAAGCAGGGACCGGGAGAAATGCATCGCGAAATCGAGTTTCCCAGTGCCGCTTCTTCCCTTGAGCAGAAGCGCATGAGGCAGCGCATTCTTCCGCTCAAGGAGTTTTTCCATGAGGCTTTTATGCCATGGATATATATTCATTTACAAATAGTTGACAGTGTTTTATCAAGTATTACATCAATTTCTTCCAGGGGCAGGCTCGAGTCGATCACGACGAACCTTTCCGGAAATTTCGATGCACGCTCGAGATAGGCTGATCTCACCCGCTCGAAGAAAGCCTCCCTTTCATGTTCGAACCTGTCTAGCGAAGCGTTCTTCATCAGCCTCTGCCTCGCCACTTCGACAGGCAGGTCGAACAGCAGCGTCAGATCGGGCTGGAATTCTCCCTGCACCCATGTTTCGAGCTCTGCAAGCCGCTCATAGCCGATCCCGCGCCCGCCTCCTTGATAGGCGAAGCTCGCGTCGGTGAACCTGTCCGAGATCACCCATTTCCCCGCTTGAAGCGCAGGCTTGATGAGGCTGGAAAGATGTTCGGCGCGCGATGCGAACATCAGGAGCGCTTCCGTTTCGGGATGCATGTCCTGATGCAGCAGGATTTCCCTCAGTTTTTCCCCCAAAGGCGTGCCGCCGGGCTCGCGCGTCATGACGTAGTCTATGCTTCTCGACGTCAAGAACGACTCGATGCGACTCATCTGGGTGCTCTTTCCTGCGCCGTCTATGCCTTCGAGGGTGATGAATTTCGCATTGTTCATTTTTTCTGGTACCGGTTGACGGCGCGATTGTGCTCGGCCAGGGAATTGGAAAATATCGAAGATCCGTCGCCTTTGGCCACGAAATAAAGCGCATGCGTCTGCGCAGGATGCAGCACAGCGTATATGGACTTCTGGCCCGGCATGGAAATCGGCGTGGGCGGCAATCCTGCCCTCGTGTAGGTATTGTAGGGCTGGTCGGTCAACAGGTCCTGCTTTCTCAGGTTGCCGTCAAATCGTTCGCCGAGTCCGTAAATGACGGCCGGATCGGTTTGCAGCTTCATGCCCAGCCTCAAGCGGTTGATGAAGACAGCGGCGATCATCGCCCTGTCCGCTTCCTTTCCGGTCTCCTTCTCGACGACCGAGGCGAGCGTCAGAGCTTCGTAAGGGTCCCTGAAGGGGAGCCCTGATTCGCGCTTCTGCCAAGCCGAACCCATTCTCTTTTCCATGCTCGCCAGCGCCCGCTTCAATATCGAAAAGTCGCTCTGCCCCTTGGCGAAATAATAGGTGTCCGGGAAAAAGAGCCCTTCCGGGGAAGATGCCGGAATGGCCAATGCTGCGTCGATCTGGGCATCCGAAAGATTTTCCGAATCGTGCTTGAGATCGGGGTTCGCGTCGAGTTCCTTGCGCAGTTCCTTGAAGGTCTCGCCTTCGACGAGCATGAATTTGCTCTGGGTATAATCGCCCTCCGTGATCTTTTCGATGAGCGCCAGGGGGCTTGCGGGATGGTCCAGCTCGTAGTTTCCGGCCTTGATCCTGGATGCCTTGCCCATGATTCTCGCGAGCATGACGAATGGAAGCGCGTCGCCGATCACGCCCGCTTCCTGCATCTTTCTTGCGGCATGCCTCAGGCTTCCCTGTTCGAGCGTGAATTCGACAGGCGCATGCGCAAGGGGATGCGGTGAAAGCAGGTAATAGGAAACCAATGATGCGAAAACCAGAAAGACAAGGATGGCTTTCTTCATTGCAGCCATCCCCTCATTGCGCCGCAGAATTCGCCATTGGGCCAGGTTACTGAGCCCAGTTCGACGATTTGCCAGAGTCCGAATACGCTGTTGACGAGGAACACCTCGTCGGCTTCGATCAACCGGTCAATGCCGAAAGATTCGATTTTCGCCGGAATTCCATTTTTCTCGCAGCACGCCAGGACGCGGGCACGCTGCACTCCATCCACGCCGCAGCGCGAAAGATCGGGCGCGATCACGCAGCCATCGTGATAAAGGAGCAGGCTGCTCATGGTGCCCTCGATGACGTTGCCTTCCAGGTCGAGCAGGATCCCTTCCCTTGTTTCAGGATCCTTCCATTCCATGCGCGCCATGACGTTTTCCAGGCGGTTGAGGTGCTTGATCCCGGCCAGCCTCGGCTGGTGCGATAGTCTGAAATTGCAGAGATGCGCCCTGATCTTTTGGAATTGATGCTCGGGGAGCGGGCTGGTCGATACGATCCGGGTGGGCTCCAAACCGGCTTCAGGGAGATACCCGCGCGCGCCTGCGCCTCGGGTCACAGTGATTTTGGCAATGCAGTTGCGCATCGATTCGGACGCAGTCTCGAGCTCCCTTTCGAGAACCGAGATGGGCGGACAGGCAAGCTCGAGCGCAGCACAGTCCGAAGCAAGCTTTTGGTAGTGGAGCGCCCAGTTGAGCGGGATGCAGTTCTCGATGCGCAGGGTCCGGAACACGCCGTCCCCGTACATCAATCCGCGGTCGTTCGCCTTGATGGAATCGGTAAATACGCCATTTACCAGTACCATCGGCGCTAGATTTTCTTGAAAACTACCGTTCCGTTGGTGCCGCCGAAGCCGAACGAGTTGGAAAGCGCCACATCGATCTTCATCTGCCTTCCGACATTCGGAACGAAATCGAGGTCGCATGCAGGATCCTGCTCGAACAGGTTGATTGTCGGCGGCGCGGCCTGATGAAACACGCTCAGCGCGGAAAATACCGCTTCGATGCCTCCCGCCGCGCCCAGCAGATGGCCGGTCATGGATTTCGTCGAACTGACCGCCAGCTTCTTGGCATGCTCGCCGAACTGGCGCTTCAATGCCACCGTCTCGGCGATGTCTCCCAGCGGCGTGGAGGTGCCGTGGGCGTTGACATAATCGACTTCGTCCGCGTTGATGCCTGCCGTTCTGAGCGCATGCTTCATGCAGCGTGCCGCGCCTTCACCGTCTTCGCAGGGCGCCGTCATGTGGTAGGCGTCAGCGCTCATGCCGAAGCCGGCCAATTCTGCATAGATCTTCGCACCGCGCGCCTTCGCATGCTCGTATTCCTCGAGAACGAGCACGCCGGCCCCTTCTCCCAGGACAAAGCCGTCGCGGCCTACATCCCAGGGACGGGACGATGTGGCCGGATCGTCGTTTCTCGTGCTGAGCGCGCGCGCAGCGGCAAATCCGCCGATGGCGAGCGGGCAGACGGTCGATTCAGAACCGCCGGCCACCATCACGTCCGCGTCCCCGTATTCGATCATCCTCGCCGAGTTGCCGATGCAGTGCGTCGCCGTCGTGCAGGCCGTCACCATGGCGAGGTTGGGCCCCTTGAGACCGTACATGATCGAAAAGTTGCCGGAGATCATGTTGATGATGGTTCCCGGTATGAAGAAAGGAGAAATCTTGCGTGCGCCACCGGAAAGATAGACATTGTGGGTCTCCTCGATGGAGGGCAGTCCGCCAATCCCCGATCCGATGTTGACCCCGATCATCTCCGCATTCTTTTCGGTGACTTCAAGTCCCGAGTCCTTGAATGCTTCCATGGCGGCCGCCATGCCGTAATGGATGAACGTATCCATGCGGCGCGCCTCCTTGGCGGGAAGATAGGCCGAGACATCGAAGCCCTTCACTTCTCCTGCAATCTGCGAGGAAAAGGAAGAAGCATCGAAGCGGGTGATGCGGGTAATGCCGGATTTTCCGGACATCACGTTGCCCCAGGATTCCTCCACCCCGATTCCGACAGGGGAGACTATTCCCAAGCCGGTAATGACTACTCTGCGTTTGCTCAACTTCTCTCCACTTGAAGAACGGAAATCAGTTCTTGTGCGCGACGACGTAGTCGATGGCTTGCTGTACGGTGGTGATCTTTTCTGCTTCTTCGTCGGGGATTTCGCATTCGAATTCTTCTTCGAGCGCCATGACGAGTTCAACCGTGTCCAGCGAATCAGCCCCGAGATCATCAACAAACGAAGAGGAATTCTTGACTTCGGCTTCGCTCACGCCAAGCTGCTCGGCGACGATTTTTTTGACGCGCTGTTCGATGTTTTCCATTGTTCCCTCTAACCTTTTATGTTGATTTACAAAAAAACGAGCCATTTTACCAAATTTGGCCCCGATGCGAAATCATTCCATGTACAGACCGCCGTTGACGTGCAGCGTGCTGCCGGTGATGTATCCTGCTGCGGGAGATGCAAGAAAGCTGACGGCTGCAGCGACGTCTTCTGCCTGGCCCAGCCTGCCCAAGGGGATATGCTGGGAAAGGGAGGCGCGTTGCGTCTCCGACAATGCGCGGGTCATGTCGGTATCGATGAAGCCCGGCGCGACGCTGTTGACGGTAATGTTGCGGCTGCCCACTTCCCTGGCCAGCGACTTGGAAAAGCCGAAAATGCCGGCCTTGGCAGCTGCATAGTTCGCCTGGCCCGCATTGCCCATAGCGCCGACGACCGAGGAAATGCTGATGATCCTGCCGTATCTCGCCTTCACCATCGCGCGCAGGACGGCACGGCTCATCCTGAAAATGGATTTCAGGTTGGTCGCCATGATGTCGTCCCATTCGTCATCCGTCATGCGCATGACGAGATTGTCCCGCGTGATGCCGGCGTTGTTGACGAGAATGGCGATCTCGCCAAATTCGCTCCTGATCTGCTCCAATGTCGCATCGATTTGACCGGCATCGTTGACATCGAGCGCAAGGCCTCGCCCGGATATTCCTGATGCCTTCAGATATTCCGATATGTTCTGGGCACCGGATTCGCTGGTCGCCGTTCCGATGACGGTCGCGCCATGTTTGCCAAGATCCAGGGCGATCGCCCTGCCGATTCCGCGGCTTGCACCCGTGACAAGCGCAATCTGTCCTTCAAGCATGTTCACCCCTTGTCCAAAGTCGCTGCAGCTTCTTCCAGCGCAGCGCTGTCCGTCAATGCAAAAATGACCTGCTCTGGCGCGATGCGCTTGTTGAGTCCGGTCAGTACCTTCCCGGGGCCGCATTCAGCGGCGTGGGAGAAACCCTGTTCGTGAATCGCCTTGACCGTCTCGACCCATCTGACCGGATGGTCGAGCTGGTCGACGAGCGCGGATTTGATTTCAACGGGATCTTCGTGGCGCGCCACGTCGACGTTGTGCAGCACGGGAATCGAAGGCGCATTCATGCTCACGTCCTTCAAATAATCGCGCAAGGCATCGGATGCAGGCTTCATCAGGGAGCAATGGGAAGGCACGCTCATGGGCAGCATGATGGCGCGCTTCGCGCCTTTTTGCTTCGCAAGCTCCATGCCGCGCAACACTGCATCCTTGTGGCCTGCGATCACGACCTGTCCGGGGGAATTGTAATTCACCGCCTCGACGACGCCGTCTTCGGCGGCTTCCCGGCACACTTCTCTCACCGCTTCGTCTTCGAGCCCGAGAATCGCTGCAATCCCGCCTATTCCTTCAGGCACCGCTTCCTGCATTGCCTTCGCCCGAAATCGCACGAGCGGCAGGGCATCAGAGAAGGCCAGCGCGTTTGAGGCGACGAGCGCGCCGTATTCGCCCAGGCTGTGCCCCGCGAGAAGCGCGGGTTTCGAACAGGCCAGGCTGGTCCAGGCGCGATAGACGGCTATTCCTGCCGCGAGCATCAATGGCTGGGTGTTGATCGTCTGGTTGAGCGCCTCTTGAGGGCCGTTTGCCGCCAGTTCCCAAAGATCCTGGTGCAGGATGTCCGAGGCCTCAAGGAAGGTTTCCCGCACCACGGGAAACTTTTCGAAGCCGTTCATCATGCCCTGAGACTGGGAACCTTGCCCAGGAAAAACGAATGCGTATTTCATCTGGAAATGCTTTGAGTTGAAAAAGTTACCATTTTAGAAGCAGAGAACCCCAGGTGATGCCTCCGCCCACGCCTTCCATGAGCAGGATTTCCCCTGCCTTGAAGCGGCCTTCCCTGGCTGCCTGGTCGAGCGCAAGCGGAATCGATGCGGCGGAAGTGTTGCCGTGCCTGTCCACGGTCACGACCACCTTGTCCATGGCAAGGCCCAGCTTCTTCGCCGTGGCCTCGATGATTCTGATATTGGCCTGATGCGGTACCAGCCAGTCGATGTCGGAAGGAGAAAGGCCGTTGGCCTGCATGGCTTCTTCGGCCACCTGCCCGAGTACGTTGACGGCGATCTTGAACACGGCGTTGCCGTTCATGACGATGAAGGGAGAGCCCTGCACGCCTCCAGCGCATACCCTGCCGGGCGCTGCCAGGATGGGATTGAAGCTCCCGTCGGCATGCAGGTGGGAGGAAAGAATGCCGGGGCTGTCTCCGGATTTGAGGACGACTGCACCCGCGCCGTCCCCGAAGAGCACGCAGGTCGCGCGGTCCGTCCAGTCGACGAGCCTCGAGATCGATTCGGTTCCGACGACGAGCGCATGTTTGTATTTGCCCGTCTTCAGATAGCAGTCCGCAGTGGACAGCGCATAGATGAATCCGGTGCACACGGCCTGGACATCGAAGGCGGGGCAGTTGTTCTTGATGCCGAGCTTGGACTGGAGGATCGCGGCCGTGCTTGGGAAAAGCATGTCGGGCGTGGTCGTGGCGACCACGATGAGATCGATCTCGTCAGGCTGGATCCCGGCGGATTCGATCGCCTTCAGGCTTGCCTTCAGCGCAAGGTCGCTGGAAAGCTCGTTTTCGGCAGCGATGTGCCGCTCGACGATGCCTGTCCGCGTGAAGATCCATTCGTGGGACGTGTCGACCATCTTTTCCAGGTCGTGGTTCGTCAGAACCTTTTCGGGCAGATAGCTTCCCGTGCCGACGATTTTGGAATACATCAGGCCTCCCCCGCGTTCAGCGTTTGCATGCGCATGCCGATTTCGTTCAGCATGCCGCTTTTCACTTCGTCGAGCGCGCGCTCCAGCGCGAACTGGAAGGAGTAGGCGTCGGCCGAACCATGGCTCTTGATGACGATGCCCTTGAGCCCGAGCAGACTGGCGCCATTGTAGCGCCGTGGATCGACCCTGTGCTTGAAGGCATTGATGACGGGAAGCGAAATGAGTCCGGCAAGGCGCGTGATGAGATTTTTCCCGTATTCTTGCCTGAGGAAAGTGGCGAGCATGTGGGCAAGCCCTTCAGACGTTTTCAATGCGACATTGCCGACGAACCCGTCGCATACCACGACATCCGCATCGCCCTTGTAAATGCCGTCTCCCTCGACGTTTCCGATGAAATTGAGGCCGCTCGACTTGAGAAGCTCGGACGCCTGTTTCACCACTTCGTTGCCCTTGATCTCTTCTTCTCCAACATTGAGCAGTCCCACCTTGGGATTGGGAATTTTTTCGACGGATGAAACCAGAATGGAGCCCATGACGGCAAACTGGAGCAGATGCTCCGCGCTGCAGTCGACATTGGCGCCCATGTCGAGCATGTAGGTCTGCCCTGTCAGGGTGGGCAGAATCGTGATGATCGCAGGCCGTTCGATCCCTGGAAGCATTTTCAGCACGAAACGGGAAATCGCCATCAGCGCGCCCGTATTGCCCGCGCTGACGCAGGCCTGAGCTTCGCCTTCCTTGACGAGATTGATCGCGACGCGCATCGAGGAATCCTTCTTGTTCTTGAGCGCGGCCGCCGGAGGATCATGCATCTCGACCACTTCGGTCGCAGCCTTGATGCGCAGCCTGGAAGATTCGGAAATCTTCCTGGAATCGAGTTCGCGGCGAATGGCGGATTCGGAGCCGACCAGAATGACGCCGGCTTCGGGGTGATCCTGCAGGAATCTCAGGGCGGCAGGTATGGTCACGCCGGGGCCGTGATCACCGCCCATGCAGTCGATAGCAACGTCCATGGAATCAGTTCAGGGTCTGGACGGAACCGCCTGAAGAAGCGCTTGCCATAGAAGGCTGATTACTCGCCCTTGCCCTTCGTCACTTTCTTGCCGCGATAAAATCCGTTCGGGCTGACATGATGGCGCAAATGCACTTCGCCGGTCGAAGACTCGACTGCGAGCGGCGGATTGGTCAGGAAATCATGCGCCCTGTGCATGCCGCGCTTGGAGGGGGATTTCTTGTTCTGTTGAACTGCCATGTTCGACTCCTAATAAAAATTCAAGCTCAAACCCTGCCCTTGAGAATCGAGAAAGGCGATTCCCTGACGGCATCAATGCCGCATTCGACATGCCTGGGAGAAAAAGGCAAATCGAGCAGGATCTCGTCCTCGATCATGGACAGGATTTCCAGTTTGTCCTTGACAACGATACTATCCACACCAGGATCTTCATCTTCGACATCGCCCAGATCCGCCTCATCCTTCACGAGCCTCAGGCTGACCTGAAGCTGCAGGGGATATTCGACGTCCCCGAGGCAGCGCTGGCATCTCAGATGGAGCATGCCGCTGATCGAAAGATGCAGCAGATGATTGCCTTCCCCATCGATTTCGCCGGAAATCGCATAGTCAATCCGGCCCGAGTTGGAATACAATGCATCGGCCACCCTGTCCAGGCGGGAAACATCGATCTTTCCGCCAAGCGACCTGCCCATACGGGCCAATTCGAATCCATCGATGAGGGTCTGCTCGGACATAAGCAGGCAATTTTATATTTTTTCACCTTTTCTGTCAAAATGAATGGAATGCCGCCGAAGAAGTTGATTCTCGCCTCATCCTCGATTTATCGCCGCGAATTGCTGGAGAGGCTGAAGATCCCGTTTGAAGTCGAATCCCCCGATATCGACGAGACCCCGTTTCCCGGAGAGAGGCCGGAGGAAACCGCATTGCGCCTTGCCGAACAAAAAGCGAGGAAGGTGGCGCAGTTGCACCAGGATGCCCTCGTCATCGGCTGCGATCAGGTTGCGGTCCTGGACGGCGTGCAGACCGGCAAGCCCTACACTTTCGAAAACGCTTTCGCTCAGCTGAAAGCCATGCGAGGCAGGAAGGTGGTCTTTCACAGCGCGCTTTGCCTCTACAATGGGAAAACGGGGCGCATGCAGTCGGGCATCGTTCCCTATTCTGTCACGTTCAGGAACTATTCTGACGAAAGAATCAGGAACTATCTCGAAAAGGAAGAGCCTTATCATTGCGCGGGAAGCGCCAAATCGGAAGGCCTCGGGATCGTCATGATAGCCTCCATGGAAGGGGAAGACCCCAATGCGCTGATCGGTCTGCCGCTCATCGCGCTGGTGGCCATGCTCGAGAGCGAGGGAATCGAAATCGTCTGAAAGGAGACTCAATGGAACATCCGCTTTTTCAGCCCTACCGCCTCGGCGACATCGAGCTTTCAAACAGAATCGTCATGGCCCCATTGACGCGCTGCAGAGCTGATCATGCGAGCGATGCGCCCATTGAACTCAACGCCAGATACTATGCGCAGCGCGCATCCGCCGGCCTCATCATCAGCGAAGCCTCGCAGATTTCCCATCAGGGCAAAGGCTACCCCTGGACGCCGGGGATATACAGCGAAGCCCAGATCGAGGGCTGGAAGCAGGTGACAGACGCCGTTCACAAAAAAGGGAGCAGGATATTCATCCAGCTCTGGCACGTGGGCAGGATCTCTCATCCTTCTCTGCAGATAAACGGCGCTCTTCCTGTCGCCCCTTCTGCGCTCAGGCCCATGGGGCAGGTTTTCACAGAAGCCGGCATGCAGGATTTCGTCATCCCGAGGGCGCTGGAGACGAACGAAATTCCCGGTATAGTCAGTCAATACGAAACGGCGGCGAGATGCGCCAAGCGCGCAGGCTTCGACGGCATCGAAGTGCACGCCGCAAACGGCTATCTGCTCGACCAGTTCATCAGGGACGGCACGAACAAGCGTCAGGATGCTTACGGCGGCTCCCTTGAAAACAGGTCTAGGCTGCTGATGGAAGTGATCGATGCAATCTCTTCCGTTTACGGGAAAAACAGGATCGGCGTCAGGCTGTCTCCGGTGAGCAGCGTCAACGACATGGCCGACAGCGATCCGATGTCGACCTTCTCCTACGTGATCGAACGGTTGAACAAGGCGGAAATCGCCTACATCCACATGATCGAAGGCGTGACGCGCGGCCCGAGGGAAGTCGGGGGCTTCGATTTCAAGTCGGCTAGAAAAGCCTTCAAGGGAACCTACATCGCCAACAACGGCTATGACAGGGAACTCGCCCTGTCTGCCGTCGAATCCGGAAATGCAGACCTGATCGCCTTCGGCAGGCCCTACATCGCCAATCCGGATCTCGTCGAACGCCTGCGTCTCAATGCGCCGCTCAATGAGCCCGATCCCTCCACCTTCTATGGCGGGGGCGATCAGGGCTACACGGATTATCCCTTTCTCGGCGTTTTCTGAACGGAAGTGCGCTTCCGTTTGCTCAGCATTTCATCCGTTGCGACGAAGGACAATACCATGCATAACTCAAAAACGATTTCACCGAAGATTTCATAGCTGCTCATGATGGTTCTCCTTTCGTGAGGTGGTCAGCCATATCGATGCAATGTCCGTGCCAGTAACTATCTATTTGATTCCACGGCATGTTGCCATGGATTGGTTGAGTCTTTTGCTCCGGTAAGGTGCATTAGCGTCTTCTTATGGTGCGCAGGCTCTATAATGAAAACATGACCCAAGCGCAAAGAGCAGAAGAGCCGGTCGGCTACGTGGACGAGGTCCACGGGCCTGTCGTTGACATTGCCTGCAGCAGGCTCCCTCCCCTCCATCAGGCGCTTTGCGCCACTTTCGACCATGAGCGGTTCACCTTCGAAGTTCACCAGCATCTCGACGAACGCAGGGTGCGCGCAATCACCCTGCACAGAACAAGCGGACTGAAAAGAGGACAGCCCGTCTACGACACGGGCGGCCCGCTCGAAGTCCCCGTCACGCCGGAATGCCTCGGGCGCCTTGTCGACCTTTTCGGCAATCCGCTCGACGGCGGCGATGAGTTCTCGCCGGAAGAAATGCGGCGCATCATCTGCCCTCCTCCTCCGCTTTCCGAGACGCGCGCATCCGCAGGCCTGCTGGAGACGGGCATCAAGGTCATCGATCTGCTCTGTCCCTTTGTCAAGGGAGGGAAAACAGGGCTTTTCGGGGGAGCTGGCGTCGGCAAGACCGTCCTGATCATGGAATTCATGCATGCCATCGTCCATCTTCATCAAGGCGTTTCGGTTTTTGCTGGCGTCGGCGAGCGGATCAGGGAGGGGCACGAGCTTTGGCATGAAATGCAGTCTGCCGGAGTCATGCCGCGCACGCTGATGGTTTTCGGGCAAATGGATGAATCTCCGGGCGTGCGCTTCAGAATCGGATTGTCCGCGCTGACCTATGCTGAATATCTGAGGGACAAGCTTTCTGCCGAAGTGCTTTTTCTCATGGACAATGTTTTCCGCTTCGTCCAGGCGGGAAGCGAAATTTCCGGCCTGCTCGGCAGAATGCCTGCCACGGTAGGCTATCAGCCGACCTTGATGAGCGAAGTGGCCGAACTCCAGGAGCGGATCACCTCGACAAGAAGCGGCAATATCACAGCCGTCGAGGCAGTCTATGTCCCGGCTGACGACATGACGGATCCGGCAGTGAACGCGATTCTGGCGCATATAGACGCGACTGTCATCCTGTCCCGCGACCAGGCTTCCAAAGGCATTTATCCGGCAGTCGACCCTTTGCAGTCGATGAGCAGAATCATGGACAAGGCCTATGTCGGCGCCAGGCACCACGATATCGCGTCGCATGTGAGATCGCACCTGGCGAGATACAAGGAACTCGAGGACATCATCGCCATGCTGGGGCTCGAGGCGTTGTCGGAATCGGACAAGCGCATCGTCCTTCGGGCAAGAAGGCTGCAGCGCTACCTCACACAGCCCTTTCACGTGGTGACCGAGCATACAGGCATTGCGGGCGTTTCAGTCCCGCTTGCAACGACGCTTTCCGACTGCGAATCCATACTCGGGGGGGCACTCGACAATACGCCCGAAGAAATCTGCTACATGAGAGGGGCATTGGCTTGAAAACGTTCGAACTCCATCTGCAGAGCGCTGCGAAATACGAAAAAGTGGAAGGCGTGACGAGTTTCGTCGGGCAGGACGATTCGGGCAGCTTCGGCATATGGGCGGGTCACGGGAGAATGATGAGCGTCCTCGTCTACGGGCTTTCCCGCTTCAAAACGGAAGACGCATGGACTTATCTTGCCCTTCCCGGCGGGATTCTCTATTTCGTCGACAATGCGCTTTACATCACGACGAGGCGCTATTTTCTGGACGACAGCTACCAGAGAATCAGCGGCACCCTGCTCGACGAACTGCTCGCGGAAGAAGATTCATTGAGAACCCTGAAGGAGAACATCTACAGGCTCGAGCAGGAAATGCTGCGTCGCCTGTGGCAGATCGAAAGAAGGGTGTGATGGACGACAAGCTGAAGAAAAGGATAGAAGAACAGGCGATGCGCATGAAGCGCGCCGAAGAAGAGCGCTCTTCGCTTCTCGCGCAATCGATCTATCTCGGCACGCTCGCCCTGCTCTTCGTCCTGCCTGTCGTGCTCGGCGCCTATCTTGGGAACTGGCTGGACAATCAGCTTCCCGGCTATTCGGTCAGGTGGAGCGTCGGACTGATCCTGCTCGGCGTTTCCGTCGGCGTCCTGAACGTCTATCTCTTCATCAGGGAGCACGGATGAAATCTGCTTACCTCTTTCATGTCGGGATGATTCCCATCAGTTCGGCAGTGGCGACGACATGGGGCATCATGCTCGCCCTGACGATATTCCTGCTGCTTGCCGGGCGACGTTTCTCGACCGAGCCGGGCCTCTTGCAGAGCGCCCTTGAAGGCATCGTTTCCGCGATGATCGATGCGATCGAAGCCGTCATCCCCGGAAAATCCGAGACGCTTCTTCCCTTCATCGGCACGCTCTGGGTGTTTATCCTCATATCCAATCTCTGCGGCATCGTACCCGGCCTCTCCGCCCCGACGGCGAACCTTTCCGTGACCGCTGCGCTCGCCATTCTGGTATTTCTTTCCGTCCACTGGTACGGCATCAAGAGCGAAGGCTTGAAGCGCTATCTTCATCATTACACGAGCCCCAGCCCGATCCTGCTGCCCTTCCACCTGATCAGCGAAGTGTCGAGGACAGTTGCGCTGGCCGTTCGGCTTTTCGGCAACATCATGAGCCTCGAGATGGCAGCCCTCCTCGTGCTCCTCGTGGGCGGGCTCCTTGTGCCCATACCGCTTCTCATGCTCCATATCGTCGAGGCGCTCGTCCAGGCTTACATCTTCGGAATGCTTGCATTAATCTATGTTTCGGGAGCCATCGAATCACAGCAAAGGAAAAAACAATGAATGAATTTGCCATGCTTTCCACCCTCGGCGCATTGATCGCCATCGCGATCGGCGTGATGTTTCCTGCGATCGCCATGGGGCGTGCCATCAGCCAGGCGCTCGATGCGCTGGCACGGCAGCCCGAAGCCGAAAAATCGATCACCCGGACGCTTTTCATCGGGCTCGCCATGATCGAATCCCTGGCGATCTACGTTCTGGTGATCGTGCTGATCGTGCTCTTCAGGAATCCATTGCTCGAATATCTGATTCATAAATAAGGCTATTCAATGGAACTCGACTGGAGCACGTTCCTCCTCGAAATCGTCAATTTCCTGATCCTGGTCTGGGTGCTGAAGCGCTTCCTGTACAAGCCCGTGATCGAATCCATCGCCGAGCGCAGGAGGCGGGTTGAAGGCATCCTGAATGATGCTGAAAAGATGAGGAATGACGCGCTTTCCCTGAAAGCCGTGGAAGAAGCGAGGCTGGCCGAATGGGAAGAAAAAAGGCAGTCCATGGAAGAGAGTCTTGCTGAGGAAATTGGCTTGAAGCGGGAGCGCATGCTGAAGGCGCTGGATGTCGACATCGAAAAGCAGAAAAGCCGGAATGCCGCCATAGAAGAGCGGCGGATGCAGGAATGGCAGAAGACGATCGAAACGCGCGCGTTGGGCTTGGGCGCCGTCTTCGCTGCCAAGCTCCTCTCCCGCCTTGCCGGTCCTGAGCTTGACGCCATGATTTACGATCTCTTCATGGAGGATCTGGAAAAAATCGATGCATCCAGCTTGCAGGCATCCTTGCAGGATGGCGATGTGGAGCTGGATGTATCGAGCGCCTTTCCGCTATCGCAGGACAAACGGAAAAAGCTGCTGGGCGCCATGGAAGAAATGACGGGGAGAACACTGAAAGCCTCTTTCGCAACAGACGCTTCACTCGTCGGAGGACTTCGCGTCGGCATCGGCGCATGGGTGCTCCGGGCCTGTCTTGTCGACGAACTCGCATTTTTCAGAAAGATGGGCAATGGCGCTTGAGACGTTCAATGCCAGGCTCGAACATTACGAATTCGGGCTGAGGACGTCCGAGCAGGGAAAGGTGATCTCGATTGGGGACGGCATCGCCTGGATCTCGGGGCTCCCTTCCGCATTCATGGATGAGATCATCGAGATCGAAGACGGCAGCGAAGCCCTCGTTTTCCATCTCGCATCGGAAAGAGTGGGGGCGATCCTCCTGAAGCAGACGGAAAACCTGACTGCGGGAAAATCGGCCTATCTTTCGGGAAGGCGATTGTCGATAGGCGTCGGAGACGGATTTCTCGGCAGGGTCATCGATCCCCTCGGAGCTCCCTTGGACGGCCAGCTCATGCCAGACGTACAGGGATACAGGCAGATCGATGTCCTCTCCCCGCCCATCCTGAACCGCGACTTCGTCGAAAAACCGCTGTACACGGGCAGCAAGATCGTCGATGCGCTGATTCCAATCGGAAAGGGGCAAAGACAGCTTCTCATCGGCGACAACGGAACGGGAAAAAGCGCGCTTGCCCTGGACGCGGTGATCCACCAGAAAGACATGCGCTGCGTGTACGTGCTCATCGGGCAAAAGCGCTCCATGGTTGCAAGCGTCATCGATATCCTGAGACAACATGGCGCGCTGGACTATACGACGGTCATCGTGGCCGAAGCGACGGCCATGCCCGGTCTGAAATATCTCGCTCCTTTCGCCGGCTGCACGCTCGCCGAATACTGGATGTGGCAGGGCCAGGACACGCTCATCGTATACGACGACCTCACGACCCATGCGAGAACCTACCGGGAGCTTTCGCTGCTGCTGCGCAGGCCACCCGGGCGGGAGGCTTATCCAGGCGACATCTTTTACCTCCATGCGAGGCTCCTGGAGCGCTCTACCTGTCTTGCAGCGCATCACGGCGGTGGCAGCATGACCGCATTGCCCATCGTGGAGACCGAGCAGGGCGAGATTGCCTCCTACATTCCGACGAATCTCATCTCGATCACGGACGGGCAGATTTATTTCGATACGCAGCTTTTTTCATCCGGATTCCTTCCGGCCATCGACATCAGGAAATCGGTCTCCAGAATCGGGGGAAAAGCCCAGATTCCCTCCATCAAGCGCGAAGCAGGCAGAATGAAGCTCGACTACCTGCAGTTTCTCGAACTCGAAGTGTTCACCCGATTCGGCTCGAAGCTCGAACCGGGTATGGCAGCGAGAATAGCCAGAGGCAGAATACTCAGGGAGCTCCTCAAGCAGGAGCGCCTCTCCCCCATGGCGATCGAAATTCAAATGGCCTGCCTTGTCGCCTACAACGAGGGATTGTTCAATCTGGACAATCTCGAAGAGCGGCTGCGGAAAATCGGCGCGATGCAGACGCCTGCTATTTCCGAGTCCAGGGATGCGTGGGTTGAAGCCGTCAGGAAGCTGTTTCCATGAGCCGCAGACGCGATCTCAAGCGAAAGCTGGACAGCCTGAAGGATATCGGGGACATCATGGCGGCCATGAAAAGCCTGGCTTTCATGGAAACGAGGAAGCTTGCTTCATTCCTTCTCGCACAGCAACGCGCAGTCAAGTCGATCGAAGAAGCGGCAGCCGATTTTTCCAATTTTTACGGCAGCCCCTTGCGCGAAGTGAAGGAAATCTGCCTCTTGATCGGATCGGAGCGCGGCTTGTGCGGGGATTTCAATGAAAAGGTGCTGCTGGAGGCGGTGCTCGACCGCCCGGTCGTCGCAATCGGCAGCAGGCTGGAATCCAAGCTGGTCGAGCCGCTCGCTCTCTTTCCTGGCGCCAATGTCGCGGAAGAAGTCGAGACTATCCTGACGTCCGTGGTCGATTTCTTCGCGACCCTGCAGGGGCAGCTGCCCCGGGACGAAGTGATCGGCATCACCGCCTTCTATCATAATGACGAACACGGCAACATCATGGAAAGAAGGCTTCTGCCTCTGCCGCAGACGTCCGGGAAAGCTTATTCACACCCGCCCCTGCTCAATCTCGATCCGTCAGATTTTATCGAAAAGCTTTCCGAGCATTACCTCTATGCAGCTTTGCATGAGGCACTTTACAGCTCGCTCATGGTCGAAAACAGATACCGGCTCGACCACATGGAAAATGCCATGCGTCAGATGGACAAGAAGATCGGCAGCTTCGGGAAGCGCTACAACGAGCTGCGTCAGGAAGAAATCACCGAAGAAATCGAGGTGATCATGCTGAGCGTGGGTCTTGAAGACAAGGTGTCTGTTTGCTAGAAAGGGGATTGACCCGAGGAAAATGAAAATGGACCAGAAGAAGACGGACGACTATGCTGCCGCAACGGTCGAAGAAGCGCTCAGCCTGTTCGAAGTGGTGGCCGGGACAGGACTGTCGAAGCAGGAAGCATCCAGCCGGATCCAGCGCTTCGGCTACAACGAAATCGAGGAAAAGGAAGAACCGCTCTGGCACAGGGTCTTCCGGCGGTTCTGGGGCCCGATCCCCTGGATGATCGAGATCGCGGCTATCCTTTCAGCCGCAGTGCAGAAATGGGAAGACTTCATCATCATATCGGTGATGCTGCTCGTCAATGCCGGCCTGGATTTTTTCCAGGAGCGCCGCGCGCTCAATGCGCTGAAGGCGCTGAAGGGCCGGCTTGCCAATGAAGTGATCGTCCTGCGAGAGGGCGTTTTCAAGACTGTCACTTCGAGAGAACTTGTTCCCGGGGACATCGTCAAACTGCGCATCGGAAACATCGTCCCTGCGGATGTCAAGCTCATCGAGGGCGAATATCTGCTGATCGACCAGTCTTCCCTCACGGGCGAATCGCTTCCCGTGAGCAAGAAATCGGGAGAACTCGCCTACGCCAACACCATCGTGAAGCAGGGCGAGATGCTTGCGCTGGTATTGAACACCGGGAAAAACACCAATTTCCAGACCGTCGTTTCCCTGGTCGCCAAGGCGAGCCTGGAGGAGCGCAGCCATTTCCAGAAAATGGTGATCAGGATAGGCAATTTTCT
The DNA here is from genome assembly GCA_021802545.1 of Pseudomonadota bacterium. Classification (GTDB taxonomy): domain Bacteria; phylum Pseudomonadota; class Gammaproteobacteria; order Burkholderiales; family JABEVD01; genus JABEVD01. Next base: position 24,546 of record JAJZRS010000021.1, on the reverse strand, counting down.
GATCATGATCACCGTCGCGCTCGTCATCCTGATCATTCTCGTTGCCCTCTTCAGGCACCAGCATTTTCTCGAAATTGCGCGCTTCTGTCTGGTGCTGACCGTCGCCGCCATTCCCGTTGCGCTGCCAGCCGTGCTTTCCGTCACCATGGCGGTGGGCGCGGTCAATCTCGCCAAACGCCAGGCCATCGTGTCGAAACTGACCTCGATCGAGGAACTCGCAGGGGTCGACGTCTTCTGTTCGGACAAAACCGGGACGCTCACCAAGAACGAGATGCAGGTTGCAGAACCCGTTTCCTTCGACGGATTCGATGAACGAGCGCTTTTTTTGACGGCTGCGCTCGCCTCGAAGCTCGAGAACAGGGACCCCATAGAAATGCCGATTTTCCATTACATCGACGAGCATTTCCCCGATCTTGACTGGAAGAGCTGGAAACAGAAGGCCTTTGTTCCGTTCGATCCTGTGGCAAAGCGCACCGAAGCGGACGTCGAAAAAGGGAACGAAAGCTTCAAGGCGCTCAAGGGCGCGCCCCAAGTGCTGCTTGGCATGGCGAAACTTGATGAGGATGCGGCCGCCAATATCGCCAAGATGGTCGACCTGCTCGCCTCGAAAGGCTATCGCACGCTGGCCGTCGGCAGGCAGGACAAGACAGGCTTCTCCCTGATCGGCCTCGTTCCCTTGTATGATCCGCCGCGGGACGATTCGAAATCCGTGATTGCAGACCTGGTCGATCATGGGGTGAACGTGAAGATGGTCACGGGCGACAACATGGCGATCGCCAGGGAAATAGGCGGCATCCTCGGCCTGCCGCAACATGCGTTGAAATCGAGCCAGCTTTCCGGCAGCGCCAGCAACGAACTGCTTGCGCTTGCTGAAGTGCTCTCCTGCGCCATTTATCAGAAACTTCAGCCGGAAGTCTCGAAAGCCGAGGCGTCTCAGTTCGCCAAGGAAGTGATGAGTACCGTCGAAACACTTTACGACACGAGCCTCCTCGAGCGGGAATTCATCCATACCCATGAATCGGCCATCATCGAAATGATCGAACAGATCACGATCTTCGCTGAAGTCGTCCCTGAAGACAAATTCAGGATCGTCGATACCTTGCAAAAAGGCGGGCATATCGTCGCCATGACGGGCGACGGCGTCAACGATGCGCCTGCGCTCAAGCGTGCCGACTGCGGAATCGCAGTATCCAATGCCACGGATGCTGCACGGGCTGCAGCCGACATCATTCTGACCGCCCCCGGCCTTTCCGTGATCAACGATGCGGTGAAGGAAGCGCGCATCACGTTCGAGCGCATGAAAAGCTATTCCATTTACCGCATCGCGGAAACGGTCCGGGTCATTCTGTTCATGACCTTGAGCATCGTGCTGTTCGATTTCTATCCCGTGACCGCATTGATGATCATCCTGCTTGCCCTGCTCAACGATCTGCCCATCCTCACCATCGCCTACGACAGCACGAAGGTGCAGAAATCGCCGGTCAGATGGAGCATGCAGGAACTGCTCACCGTTTCGACCGTGCTCGGCATGATCGGCGTGGTCGCCTCCTTCGGACTTTTTTACATCCTTCTCGAAATGGGTTTCTCCAAGGATCAAATCCAGTCCATGATTTTTCTGAAGCTTGTCGTGGCTGGACACGCGACCATCTTCCTGACGCGCACGGACGACTGGTTCTGGAAGCGCCCCTACCCTGCTCCCCTGCTGCTGCATGCGAGCTTCTGGTCGGCTGTCGCCGGAACCCTTGTCGTTGTCTACGGCTTCATGGTGACGCCCATAGGCTGGAAATGCGCGCTATGGATATGGGTCTACGCCCTTTCATGGCTGATCATCAACGATTTCGTGAAGCAAGGCGCGTACAGAATGCTGCGCTCACACCGGGAAATCTAGGGGCGCTCAGGACCACGATGATAGCCATCATGTTTCGTATAGTCGTAATTAATAGCTTAAAAATATTGACTTGGAACAATTCTTATACGAAACTATATTCATGAGATAAGTCATTCTGGGAAGTCGATGAAGAAACCCAATCCGACTAGCCGCCTGATTCCGGCGGCGCTTCTGCTGTACGCAGGAAGCGCTCTGGCCGCTGGAAGCCTGTCTATCGAGGGTTTTGGCACATTCGGTATCGTTCATTCGACGCAGCACAGCGCCGACTACACCACAGAGCCCTGGTACAATCCGCACGGCGCAGGCTACAGCCAAAATTGGAGCCCGGACGTCGACAGCCGTTTCGGTTTGCAGCTTGACGCCACCTTCAATCCCAAGCTCTCCGCAGTTCTCCAGGTTGTTTCCGAATTGCGTTACGACAATACCTATACTCCATCGGTCGAATGGGCGAACGTCAAATATGCCTTCACGCCCGATTCGAGCATGCGCTTCGGCCGGATCGTGATGGCGACCTTCCTGGATTCGGATTACAGAAAGATCGGCTATGCCTATCCCTGGCTGCGTCCGCCGCTCGAGGTCTACAACATGATGCCGGTCGATTACAACGACGGCATGGATGCGACCTTCCGTTTCCATTTCGGCGAAGCGACCAACACGGTGAAAGGGTTCTACGGCTCGGACAATCTGAAAAGCCCGGCCAGCGCCTATTATCCGAGAATCGCGCACAATGCGGCGAGGGGCAGCTGGGGAGTTTTCGATACGTTCGAATCGGGCTCTGCCACCATCAGGCTGGCTTACGAGCAGACCACATTGACCCTGGACGGCGTCAACAGCTTTTTCGAGCAGTTCAGAAATTTCGGCCCGCAGGGATTGGCCATTTACAACCAATACAATGCCTACAAGGTGCCCACGATTTTCTGGGGAGCCAGCGCAAAATACGATCCGGGGAAATGGTTCGTGATGAGCGAAGCCGGAAAATCCAGCCTGATGCCCTCCTTCATGGGCAGGCAGTTCGCCTGGTATGTGAGCGGCGGATACCGGGTCAAGGCATTCACGCCCTATGCCATTTATGCCAAATCGAAAAAACTCAGCGCAACCTCGGATCCAGGATTGAATCTGGCTGCAGTTCCGCCATTCTTGCAAGGTTATGCGGCAGGGCTCAATGCGGGGCTCAATGGCTTCCTTGCCCCCATTTCCAGTTCGACGGTCTCGCTCGGCATGCGCTGGGATTTCATGAGCAATGTCGATCTCAAGCTGCAATTCGACCATACCAGACTGGATGCGGGCTCTCCAGGGCTTCTGATCAATCTGCAGCCCGGCTTCGTTCGCGGCAGTGCATACAATTTGTTCGGCGCAGCCGTGGATTGGGTGTTCTGATGAAGAGGAAACGCTACCTGGGACTGTCCTTCTTCATCTACATGCTAAGCTTGAATGGCGGTGCGGCCAAGGCAGACGTGGTCGCTGTCGTTTCGGCGAAAAGACCGGTCTGCGCGCTCAGCAGGCATCAGGTGTCTGATATCTTTCTCGGCAAGACCGTGCGCTTTGTGAACGGCGAAATCGCTACTCCTATCGATCTGCCCAATGGTTCTGCCGAGCGCAACGAGTTCTATGCAAAATTTTCAGGCCGATCCGAGGCGCAAATCCTGGCGTATTGGGCCAGCATGGTGTTCACGGGCAGGGGGCGCCCGCCCAGGGAAGCGCAGGACGATGACGAAATGAAGAATCTGCTCGACAATGATCCTCATTCCATCGGCTACATCGAACGGGACAAGATGGATGATCGCGTCAGGCTCTGCAAAGACATCCAATGATCCGCCCAAGCGTCGGGCAAGGCTCAGTCTGATCGCCGAGCCCTATGCGCTGCTTTTCCCTGTTTTCTCCCTGCTGCTACTCGGTGCGATCTGGGCGACGACCTTGTATCTTGTGAATACGGAACGCTCGCGTGCCGTACAGTACGCCCTCAACCTTGCGAATGAAATGTCGGATACCTACGAAGCGCAGGTCATCCGCTCGCTGCACGAAATCGATCATGATCTGAAGCTGGTCAAATATTCGCTCGAATCAGAAGGGAACCCGGGCGTGCTGAGAAAGCTCAATTCGAGGGGCCTGCTGCTTCCCGATCTGCTTTTTTCGACCACGATCTATGACAGGAGCGGGAATCTCGTGTCAAGCACAGGCAAAACTGATGCGAAAAATGTTGCCGACCGAGCCTATTTCAGGAAGCAGATGCAGCGCGATATGTTCTGGAGCGGACTTCCGCAAAAGGATGGCGATGGAAAAGAATTGCTGCATTTCAGCAGAAGACTGAACGGCAGCGACGGATCCTTCAACGGCATCGTTTCAGTGTCCGTCCCTTTTTCTTATTTCGTCAGCGGCTACGAAAAATCGCAACTGGGAGAACAGGGCATCATCGGGCTCCTCGGAACGGATGGTATTTTCCGTGCAAAGCGGGTCGGCAAAGCCATATCCGTTGGCGATCGGGCATCCTTGCCGCCGCTCAACGATCAGCAGACCACTACGCTTCTTGCGTGGGAAGGCATGCAACGCTTCACCAATGCGCGCAAGCTTTACGGTTTTCCCCTGATCTCGGTAGTCGCGCTTTCCGAGAACGAGAAGCTGTCCGGTTTCCACAGGAACACGTATCGCTACGAGTGGACAGCTGCCATCGTCAGCGCTTTCCTGGTTCTTTTCACGACAGCCCTGCTGCGCATCAGCTGGCAGCTGGACGCCACGAGAAAGCGCGCCGAACAGAATCTCCGCATCGCGGCTGCCGCATTCGAATCGCAGGAAGCCATGATGATCACTGATGCCGACACCGTGATCCTTCAGATCAATTCTGCTTTCACCGAGAGCACCGGCTACGAGCCGGATGAAATCATCGGAAAGACGCCGCGCATTCTCAAATCGGGCTACCATGATGCCGGCTTCTATCGCGCCATGTGGGAAGAGATCAACACCAGGGGCGCATGGCAGGGAGAGATCTGGGACAGGCGCAAGGACGGCACGGTTTTTCCCAAATGGACCACCATCTCGGCGGTCAAGGACGAGCGAGGCGTCGTGACGCATTATGTCAGCTCGCACTACGACATCACCGAAAGAAAGCAGTCCGAACAAAAGATCAAGCACCTAGCCTACTTCGACCAGCTCACCGGGTTGCCCAACCGGACGCTGCTGCTCGACAAACTGAAAGAGTCCATGTCAAAAGCGCAGGACGCTTATGGCGCCCTGCTTTTCATCGACCTCGACAATTTCAAAATCCTCAACGACACGCTCGGCCATCACATGGGTGATCTGCTTCTGAAACAGGTGGGGCATCGACTTGCCGGTTCGGTTCGCGCCGGAGACATGGTCGCTCGACTCGGGGCAGAACCGGAAGTGAAGCCATCCCGTCCCGTAGACACAGTGGCAAGGCTGGGCGGAGACGAATTCGTGCTGGTGCTCTCCGGGCTGAGCCGCGACAAGATAGAGGCCGCATCCCAGACGGAGGCCATAGGCAGGAAGATTCTGAATACATTGAACGAGCCCTACCAGCTGAACGATATCGAATACCGCATCACCCCGAGTATCGGTGCGACGCTCTTTCTCGGGCAGCAGAGTGCGATCGAGGATCTGATGAAGCAGGCCGATCTCGCCATGTACCGATCCAAGGCCATGGGAAGGAATGGCGTGTGCTTTTTCGATCCCGCCATGGAAGCGGCCATGGTCGAACGGGCTGCGCTGGAGGAAGATTTGCGCCGCGCCATGGAAGAGAATCAGTTTCAGCTCTACTACCAGGCGCAGATTACAAAAGACGGGAGCATCATTGGCGCGGAAGCGCTGCTTCGCTGGCATCATCCGAAACGCGGCATGGTGCCGCCATCCGAATTCATCCCGCTTGCGGAAGACTCCAAGCTGATCGACGCACTGGGCCATTGGGTGCTGGAGTCGGCGTGCTTTCAGCTTGCCGCGTGGTCGGAACAGCATGCAACGGCGCAGCTATCGCTTTCGGTCAACGTCAGCGCTCAGCAGTTTCATCAGCATGATTTCGTCTACCAGGTGAAGTCCGTCCTCGAAAGAACCGGGGCGGATCCTTGCCTTCTGCAACTCGAGCTGACCGAAAGTCTGCTGCTTGCCAATATGGAAGCGGTCATCGAAAAGATGACAGCGTTGAAGGAGATCGGGATCGGATTCTCTCTGGATGATTTCGGCACGGGCTACTCTTCCCTTTCATACCTGAAGCGCCTGCCGCTGGACCATCTGAAAATAGACCGTTCGTTCGTTCGGGATGTGCTGACCAATCCGAGCGATGCGGCCATCGCCAACACCATCATTGCTCTGGCGAAAACGCTGGGGCTGAGCGTGATCGCGGAAGGCGTCGAATCCGAAGCGCAGCGCATCTTCCTTGAGCATGCCGGCTGCAGCATCTATCAAGGTTATTTTTTCTGCCTGCCCATTCCGCTTGAAGAATTCGAGGTTTTCGCCAAGAAATCATCCCCAAGCACCTATCCCGGTCATCTTTTCCAAAGGCGGTGAATTCGCCCGGGAAAGAGCGCCCCTGTCATTTTTTTTTCATATTGCTTATCGCATTTTGATAGAATGTTGGGTGGTCAAATGCGGGGCGGAAAATGAAATACGAACTGAATCGCGATTCAAGCGGAGAAATTCTCCGGCTTATCATCCAGAAAATGGCGGCGCACCCCGCTTCTTTTACCCCCTGGTCCTATGCCGTATGGTTCGAACATCTCACCGGCATCAATCCTGCATTGTCCGAAGCGATGAAGCGGCTCCTTGATTCCGGGGAGAAGCTCAGCGACGGCGCCATCGAAGAATTCTATGCAAAGTATGTTTCCGAATGCAATTTGGACATTCACAAGCTGCTCCGACAGGACATTCATGAAATGCTCACCCGGCTCGCCGGATTCGCCATGGAAACGGACAGGCGAGCCGAAGGTTATGGAGACAATCTGCAATCCTTCGAAAAGAAGCTCAAACAGAATCTCGACATGTCTTCACTGGATGGCCTGATCGGGGAAATGCTCACCGATACGGAAAGCATGCGCGGCAGCATGCTGAACCTGAAGCAGGAGCTCGAACAGAGCCGGCAGGAGGTCGAAAAGCTGCATCGAGAGCTGGAGTCTGCCAAAGGGGAAGCCATGGTCGACCCCATGACCGGCATACTCAATCGTCGAGGATTTGAAAAGGCGGTCTCGCACATTCTCAAGCAAGAAGATTTGGCAGGAAAGGAAATCAGCCTGCTGATGGTGGACATTGATCATTTCAAGGCCATCAACGACAATTTCGGCCACCTGGTCGGAGACAAGGTGATCAGGGCAGTCGCCGATATGCTGAAATCCAAGGTCAGGGGGCAGGACTTTGTCGCAAGGCTGGGCGGCGAGGAATTCGCCGTGCTGCTTCCCGACACGCCCGCTCAAGGGGGATTCAGCGTTGCGGAACATATCAGGAAGGGCATAGAAAGCGGAAGAATCCGCACCATCGATTCGAACAAGCCTCTGGGGGCCGTCACCGTTTCCATCGGCGTAGCCACGCTCGACCAGGGAGATTTCACGGAAATGATGGACAGGGCCGACAAGGCACTGTACGCATCAAAAACCTCCGGCAGGAACAAAACGACGATACACTCATCCTGATTGTTTTCAATCCGCCCCCTTGCTAGAATACGCCGAGAAAGGGCAAACCTGCTCGAAAGTCAGGGGCGCAAAGTTTCCGGTCTAAAGGGTTTTCCCCCAGGATGGCGAGACTGCCGAGATCCATCCTTCGTATCTCACCAGTTCCATTTTTCCGGTCACCCAGCTTTTTAACCTAGGCCTTTCCGTATGATTCAAGACCGACCTCTTGAAAGGGGCTACGGTCCTTTTGCGCTTCATTAATAACATGAAAAATCAGAGGGCATTGAATTGAAAAAGAATTTTCTTGTCACGCAGATCGAGAAACCCTTTCCTCCGGGGCTGCGCATCGTCACCAAAACAGATCTCAAGGGGATAATCACCTACGCGAACGACGCCTTCGTCGAAATGAGCGGCTTCTCAAGAGAAGAGCTGATCGGGAAAAACCACAATATCGTGCGGCATCCCGATATGCCCCCTCAGGCGTTCAAATGGCTTTGGGATACCTTGAAAGAAGGCATGCCCTGGCGAGGGATCGTCAAGAACCGCTGCAAGAACGGTGATCATTACTGGGTCAAGGCGCTGGTTTCCCCGATCATGGAAGGCGGCAAGCTGGTTGGCTACATGTCGGTCAGGAATGCGCCATCGAGAGCGGAAGTCGAGGGCGCTGATGCGCTCTATAGAAAACTCAACGAATCGGGAGACTCAATCGGGTCGAAATATGATCGATTCAGATTCAGGAACCTTTCGCTGAGACTCAAGATCCAGCTGCTGCTTCAGCCCATATTGTTCCTCATCCTGGCGGGTGCCACTTACGGCATCTATCAGAAGATGAAAAACGACCTGATTTTCAATGCGCAAAAGCGTGCAGAAGCGACCGCCATGCAGGTGATCGATTCCGCGAACATGCTGATGGTCACCGGCATGATATCGGATACGGCCAATCGCAAACTGCTCATCAAGAAGATCATCGAGGGACAGCAACTGACCTCGCTCAGAATCGAGCGAACCGAACAGGTCGTCAGGCAGTTCGGAGCAGGCTTGCCCGAAGAACACCTGGACGATCCGCTGGTGAAGAGCACCATCGATGAATCCGTCAAGGCAGGCCAATCCATTCCCCATTTCTCATTGACCCAGTCGAACGGGAAATACCTCTTCAGGGCCATCACGCCCTATATCGAGTCGCATGACTTCCACGGCACGGACTGCCTGATGTGCCATCAGGTCGCCATCGGCAGCTCCAACGGCGCGTCCGATTTGACGATCGATCTGACGAATGACTTCAAACGCCTCAACAAGATGATCATGATGTTGATTGCCGGCCAGATCGGCATTCAGCTCTTCATTTTCCTGGCGTTGCGCCTTGCCTTCACGAAATACGTGGAAGCGCCGCTCAATGATGTCGAACGGCAATTCGAGGCGGTCATCGAGGGCGACTTGTCCTCGGATATCGACATTTCGGGCAGGGATGAGCCCGGAAGGCTCAAATGCGAACTGCAGATCATGCAATCCCATATCCAGGTGATGCTCGACGAGATGGGGCTTGCCGCAGCGATCATCGTCGAACGCAGCGCCGAACTGGATGCAAGGGTGGTCCAGGTCGCCGAACAGTCGAAAATGCAACAGGGCCATGTGCAGCAGATCGCGAGCACCATGGAGGAATTCAGCCAGTCGGTGTCCGAAGTGGCTCTGGACGCCACCTCCTCCGCTTCCGCTGCAATCGACTCGCAGAAAATCATCGAACAGAACAATGCGCGGATGGAGAAGAGCGTCGAATCGACTGCTCGCGTTGTTCAGGCTGTTCAGGGTTCAAGCAGGACCATAGGCGAACTCAAGGATGCGATCCAGCAGATCGGCGAGATCACGCTCGTCATCAAGGACATTGCCGATCAGACCAATCTGCTCGCGTTGAACGCCGCGATCGAGGCGGCGAGGGCCGGCGAACAGGGGCGCGGTTTCGCTGTGGTTGCTGACGAGGTGCGGAAACTCGCCGAGCGCACGACATCGAGCACGGTCGATATCACCAGCAAGGTTGCGGGCATCCACGCCACAACACAGGACGTCGTGGCCTCCATGGATCAGGCTGTCAGGGAAGTCGAGCAGGGTATCGTGCTGGTCCGCGAAACCGGCGATAGCCTCAAGGAAATCATGTCGACCAGCCGCGCGATGTCGGAGAAGGCGCAGCATATCGCAGACGCATCGAAAGAGCAGTCGATGGCGAGCGAAGATGTGGCGAGAAGTCTCGAGCGCATCTCAGAACTCGTCGACAGGAATGCCGATGTTGCGCAGGAAGCGAAGAGCGCTTCCGAAGAACTATCGAACAATGCGCACGAATTGCAGGAGATGGTCAGGCATTTCGAATCGTCGTGATCAGCGATTATTTACTTGAGCGTAGCTGATGCGCGGCACATTGAAGCGGTCCTGTGTCCTGCAATAGGCGGACGGCGAACCGAGACGACCGATCGGCGCGAAGTGCTCGACATGCATTTTCGGGCCGATCAGATGATCGGCGACATGGAACATGACGACTTCGCCGATGATCAGCGTGTTATCTCCGAGCTTTTGCGAGGCGTGCAGCGTGCATTCCAGGCTGGCCTGGGCGGCTGCCACTCTTGGTGGTTTGACAATGACGGAAGGCGCGCTGTCCAGCCGGGCGGCTTCAAGCTCGCTCTCCTCCGGGGGGAAATCGGCGGCCGAAAGGTTCATCGCATCGAAAAGCTCTTCCGTGACCAGATTCACGACAAACTCTCCGCTTGAGAGAATATTCTTCGCCGTATCCTTGAGCTTACCCTGCTCGTTGATGCCGATGCTGACGACGATGTAAATCGGGTCTGCGCCGACCGCATTGAAGAAGCTGAAAGGGGCGAGGTTGACTATTCCAGCGTCGCTGAGACTGGTGATCCATGCGATCGGCCTGGGGATGACCAGGTTGGTCAGCAGCTTATAATTGTCTGCCTTCGCGTGAAGTCTCGGATCGATTTGCATGTGGACCTTTCAAGCAAATAGTGTAAAAGTATATCGCATTGCTCCCGGAAAATGCCCCAAAAGGCGGGATTCATATTCGTATCGTTTTTGATACGAATATGAAATTAATCTATAACTATATGATATAAATTAACTTTATTTGATAAATCTCGTCATCTTCGGCGGGTGGTAGAATGGCCGATTTTATGGAGCCTCCATGCAGATCAAAATAGGGCTTGTCAGCATCAGCGACCGCGCATCAAGCGGAATTTATGAAGACAAGGGCATTCCTGCGCTCGAAGCCTGGCTTGGGGGCGCGCTTGCTTCGAAGTGGTCCTCGGTTTCCAGGCTCATTCCGGATGAGCAGGCATTGATTGAAAAAACGCTCATCGAACTGGTTGACATGGAAGTCTGCTCGCTCGTGCTGACCACTGGGGGGACGGGACCCGCGCCCAGGGATGTGACCCCTGAAGCGACGATTGCCGTATCAGACAGGGTGCTCGACGGATTCGGCGAGCAGATGCGCGCAATCAGCCTGAAATACGTTCCCACCGCCATTCTTTCGAGGCAGGTCGGCGTGATCAGGAAAAATGCGCTGATCCTCAATCTGCCGGGGCAGCCGAAAGCCATCAAGGAAACGCTGGACGGCATATTCGCTGCAGTTCCTTACTGCATCGACCTCATCGGCGGCCCGTACATCGAAACGAACCCAGACGTGATCAACGCATTCCGCCCGAAGAAATAGCTTCAAGGTCCTCGGGTGTGTTGATGTTGAAGAAGTCATTGTCCTCCGGAAAATGGACAATGGCGCTTTCGAATCTCGACTGCCATTCGCGCACCTTGCGCCCTCCCCCATCGATGAATTCGGCAAGATCTGCCATGAGCGTTTTTCTGCAAAGCATGAACGCCTGATGGGTTCTTCCGCCCGATTCAGGGATCGCGATATCGGCCTCTTTCAATCCGGCCATCAGCCTGCAGGCAATATCTTCGGGAAAGAAGGGCGTATCGCAAGGCAGGCTCAGCACATAAGCGCACTTCGCTTCAAGCATGCCGCTTCTCAAGCCGCAAAGCGGTCCGCATCCTTCGTCCAATACGACCTTGAACCCCAGCCTGGAATAAAAATCGAGGTTCCTGTTGGCTGAAATCAGGATTTCCGATGCATGCGGCGCGATCCTGGCAATGGCCAGCTCGACGAGCGTCTTGCCGTTGATTTCGAGCATGCCCTTGTCGATGCCGCCCAGCCTGGAACCCTTTCCTCCGGCAAGGATGATTGCGCTGATGCAATCATTGCCCATGCCAGTCGCCGGAAGCGCCTCCCCGCTTCTCGTTGAGGCGGATATCGTGCATGATCATCCCGCGGTCGACCGCCTTGCACATATCGTAGATGGTGAGCAGCGCGCCGCTGACCGCGGTCAGCGCTTCCATTTCCACGCCTGTTCTACCCAATGTTTCGGTTGTCGCCCTGCACAGGATGCCTTCCTGCAAGAATTCGAATTCTACGGACGCGCGGGTGAGCGCAATGGGATGGCAGAGCGGAATGAGGTCGGAAGTGCGTTTGGCGGCCATGATGCCGGCGATCCTCGCAACCCCGAGCACATCGCCTTTCTTGCCGCTTCCCGATTTCACGATTTCAAGGGTTTCCTGTTTCATGCTGATTTTGCCGACAGCGACGGCGATGCGCTTCGATTCCTTTTTATCGGAAACATCGACCATGCGCGCTTCGCCCCTCGCATCGAAATGCGTCAGTTTTTCCATCGCTTTTCCTTACATTGACCGCCGTGATATCGAATGGCATATTACGATATGGATCGGAGGGAATCAAATTGACCGCAGTGCACGGCAGGATCTGGCTGACCTGTAACGAAAGGAATTTCCTTGGACGCGGCAGAATCGAGCTGCTGCGCCACATCGACGAGACGGGCTCGATCGCCAAGGCGGCAAAAATCATGAAAATGAGCTACAAGTCTGCCTGGGATGCAGTGGACGCGATGAACAAGAGCGCCGGCTTTCTGCTCGTCGAGCGCACTTCCGGGGGGCGGGACGGCGGCGGCTCCAAGCTCACTTCCGGTGCCAGGCGGCTGATCGAGTGTTTCGAAAGAATCGAGGCGGAACACAAGGCGTTTCTTGAGAAACTCAGCGAAGAAGTCAGGCAGTCATTCGATCCATCTTGAAGCAGCAGCGTCGTCGGATTCCTTCGCATCCACCCATTTCCACCCGTCCTGTGTTTTTTCCTTCTTCCACAGCGGCGCTTCGGTCTTCAGCTTGTCGACAACGAATTCGAGCGCAAGAAAGGCCTCTTTCCTGTGGGGTGACGCGACAATGGCCAGCACGATCTGCTCCGATCCTTCGAGACGGCCCACCCTGTGGATCACGGTGGCATCAAGAATGGCCCACCTGTGTTTCGCTTCAATCAGTATGGCCTCGAGCGCAGCTTCCGTCATGCCGGGATAATGCTCGAGCTCCATCCCGCTGATCCCGCCGTGCTCCCTGACGATCCCCACGAAGCTCGCAACGGCGCCGATGTCGCGATGCCGCTTCCTGATTTTATCGAGCTCGCTGCAAAGATCGAAGTCCTCGACCTGGATCCTGACTTCCATCTCATCCACCTGTCACGGGCGGGAAAATGGCGACTTCATCATCGTCCTTCACGATGGCATCCATGCCGGCCAGCTTCCGGTTGATTGCGACCCTGAACGGTCTGGACAGTTCCTTTTCCCATTCCTCTCCCCTCGCCTTCAAGCTTGACACGATTTCCGCAACACGGGTATCGGTGGCGATCCCGATGCTTTCCGATTCGCCGAAAGCCTCGCGCAGCCTCGCAAAATACAGGACCTTCATGCGAACAATCCGGAGAAAGGAAAGAAATCGACCCGATCGCCTCTGGAGACATTCATTCCTGCAGGAATCTCGACCAGGCCTTCAGCCCAAGAAAGCGGTGAAATGGAGGCGGAGCCCTGATCGGGATGGATCTTCACCATGCCGTTCGCGAATCTCGACCTGAGCCATTCTGCTCTTTTTCCGCCAGTCCATTCGAAGTCGGCAGCGGCTTGCAATGCAAGGGGATTGACGTCCTTCATGCCCTGCTTCTTCATTATGAAAGGTCTGGCGAACAGGCAGAAGGAAAGGAAAGCAGATACCGGGTTGCCCGGCAGGCCGATGAACGGAATGCCTGAAAGATCGCCGAAGGCGAAAGGTTTTCCCGGTTTCACCGCAACTTTCCAGAATGAAAGTTTGCCGATTGTCTCGACGGCATTCTTGACATGGTCTTCTTCCCCGACAGATACGCCTCCGCAAGTCATCACGAGATCGGCATGCTTTCTCGCCTCTTCGAGCGCGGCGACCGTCGCATCGAGATCGTCGCGCACGATGCCCAGATCGTGAATCTCGCAATTCAGCGCATTCAAGAGTCCGATCAGGCTGTAGCGGTTCGAATTGTAAATCTGGCCTCGCCCCAGGGGGTTTCCGGGCATGACGAGCTCGTCCCCGGTGAAAAACACGGCCACCTTGAGTTTTCTGTAGACTTCGAGACTTGCAAATCCCACGGAAGCGGCAATCCCGAGTTCCTGTGGCCTAAGCTTGATCCCAGCTTCGAGAAAAGCGCTCCCTGCCGAAATATCTTCGCCGCGCCTTCTGATGTTGGCGCCCGGCTTGGGCATCTTTTCGATGGTCACGATGCTGTCGTCGAAAGTGCAATTTTCCTGCATGACCACGCTGTCCGCGCCTTGCGGAATCTGTGCGCCCGTGAATATTCTTGCCGCAGTGCCCGTTTCGAGCGGAGCAGGCACGGCTCCGGCAGGGATCCTTTGGGCAATGCGCAGACTGCTTCCCGCTTGCGCGAATATCGCAAACCCGTCCATTGCGCTGTTGTCGAATTGCGGAACATCGATGGGCGAGACGAGCTCTTTTGCCAGTACGCGTCCCAGCGCATGTTCCGTTGCTATCGTTTCAGTTTCCGCCAGGCAATCTGCTTCCGCAAGCAGAAGATCAAGCGCTTCCTGCTGTGAAATGACGTTCATGGCAAATTCCATTTCGGGTATTGCATGATGAAGAGTGCGATTCTTTGAGTGTCGTTCAAGTCGAATTGCGGCAAATCGGTCTCCAGTTTCTCGAAGCCTGCAACGGCAACAATATTGGGATCGGCAGGATAGAGCAAAGGCGTCGCTCCACGGTGAATTTCCAGTTTGGGAACCGGCATGTTCTTGTACCCTTCGATGAAGACGAAATCGCAGGGAGAAAGCCTTTTCACATGCTCGGAAACAGGCGGCTCATTCTCGGCGCGCAGCTCATGCATCAATGCCCAGCGTTTGTCCGACGAAATCAGAACTTCCCTTGCGCCTGCCTGCCTGTGGCGGAAAGAGTCCTTGCCAGGTTGATCGACATCGAAATCATGATGGGCATGCTTGATGATGGAAACGGTGAGTCCCGCGTCAACGAAGATCGGGATCAGCTTTTCGATGAGCGTGGTTTTTCCGCTTCCAGAATAGCCTGCGAATCCGAAAATTTTCATCCAGTGCTTTTTTGCCGACGCCGAGAGTGTTATATTTTCCCAGATATAACGAGGAATGAAAAGCGTGGATGATTCACTGATCGACCGTTTTGGAAGAAAAATAGAATACCTCAGGCTGTCGGTGACGGACAGATGCGACCTGAGATGTACCTATTGCCTGCCCAAAGGCCACAAGGGGTTCGAGGATCCCGAGCACTGGCTGAATTTCGACGAGATCGAAAGGCTGACCAGGGTTTTTGCGAAGCGCGGCGTCAACAGAATCAGGCTGACCGGCGGCGAGCCCTTGTTGAGGCGGAATCTTCCTGAACTGGCACACCGGCTCTCATCCATCGAAGGCATCGATGATCTGTCGCTCAGCACCAATGCGACCCAGCTTGAGCATCAGGCGCTGGATCTGAAGCAGGCCGGAATCGGCCGCATCAACATCAGCCTGGATTCGTTGAATCCTGAACTGATCGAAAAGATGACCGGGCGCGACGCACTGAAACGCATTCTTTCAGGTATTGATGCCGCTCTGGACGTCGGCTTTTCGGCGATCAAAATCAACATGGTCGTTTTACCAGGCGTCAACGAGAGCGAGATCGACCCCATGGTCGAGTTTTGCATGGAACGCGGCCTGATTCTCCGCCTGATCGAGCCCATGCCCATGGGAGACACGGGCAGGCGGCAAGGGTCATTCGATCTTCAACCCGTGAAAAATGCATTGGCCCAGAAATATTCCCTGGTTCCCGCAGTCCTTCCCGGGGGCGGTCCGGCGCGTTATCTCAGGAGTCTTGACGGACGATTCAGCGTTGGCTTCATCACCCCGATCACGCAGCATTTCTGCGAAAGCTGCAACAGGGTCAGGCTCGGTGTCGACGGCGCCCTTTATCTCTGCCTCGGTCAGGATGAAAAATTCGACTTCAGGCCACTGTTGCGTAATGGCGCCTCGGACAACGAAATCGAATCGGCATTGCTTCAAGCAATAGACATGAAGCCGGAACGTCACGAATTCAGGGAATCCCCGTCGAAAATCGTGCGCTTCATGTCTGCAACTGGAGGTTGACTTCGGGCGCCCACTCCGTCTGCGGAAACAGTTCGCATCCTGCGCAATGGTTCAGGAAGTGCTTGAGATTCTCGGAGAGATACTTCTGTCTGTGCAGGACAATATGGAACGTTCTGGTGAGCTTGGGCAATTCGGTATCCAGCACCACGAGCTTGCCTGATTCGAGGTAGTCGGCAATGGACCACCGCGACAGGCAGCTCACGCCCAAACCTTCGGCCGTCGCACGCTTGATCGCCTCGGCACCGCCGAATTCCATGCCGATGTTGAGATGGCTCAGGTATCTCAGAAGTTCGTATTCGACGGTTTCTCTCGTGCCCGATCCGGCTTCGCGCATCAGCCAGTATGTCCGCTGCAGCATATCGATGCTCACCTTGTCCTGCTTGGCAAAGGGATGGCTGGGGGACGAGACGATCAGGAGTTCATCCTGAAGCCAGGGGATGACATCGAGGTTGGGCTCATGACAGTGCCCTTCGATGAAGCCGGCATCGATTTCATAATTGGCGACTGCCTGCGCCGTCTTCGGGCTGTTGGCAATGGCAAGAAGCATGGTGGGCGTCACTTCACACCCGCTTCCCTGCTTGACCTGGCGGCAGCCTGCGATCAGAGCTGGCAATATGTAATTGCCGATGGTCGTGCTGGCTCCGAGCCTGAGCTGGGAGATCATGTTGCTTTGTTTCGAAGTGAATTGTTGCTCGATATCGATGGCCCCTTCGAGCAGCGCAAGCGCGTTGGGCAAAAGCAATCTGCCGTTGTCGTTGAGCACGAGGCGCTTTCCGACCCGGTCGAAAAGCTGCGTATTGAGCAGACTTTCTATATCATTGATTGCGGCACTGGTTGCCGATTGGGAGAGTGGAAGGCTTTTCCCGGCCTCCGTCGTGCTCGACGTGCGCGCAACAGCGACGAAAATCTGAAGTTGGCGCAGGGTAATGCGCATCATCCCTCCATCTTATTGACTAAGTAGGTCGATTATACCAGCATAACTTGTTAGTCATCTATACCCATTCTGTATAATCTTCGATGACTGCAAATAGCAATGATTCACAACATTCATTTGTACATCACTAAAAGGAGGAGAAAACCATGGAAATGACGCGTCGCAACATGTTGGGTATCGTGGCCAAAACCGGCCTGGCAGGCGTAGCCCTGGGCAGCGGCATTGCACAGGCAGCTGATGCGCCCCTTCCTTCTTTCGAGCCGAGCGGTGCGAAAACGCTGAAGGAATTGACCAAGGCACTCGCAAAAGCGCCCCGCCGCCGCGATTTCAAGGAAGTGCCGATGATCCTGACGAAGGAAACCGAGTGGGATCATGAAGCCCTGACCACCCTGATGCGCTACAAGGGCAAGGTCAAGCAGGTTTGGGACAACACGGCGATCGACGGCCCCTGGTTGAACCTCATGAGAAATTCGATGAATGCCCAGATCTGGTCGTACAAGCATCCCGACTTCCTGTGCGTATCGGCGACCCATGGTCCTGCACACCTCGCGCTCTACGATGACCATCTGTGGGAAAAATATGAGCTTCCCAAGCTGCTGAAAGACAAGTACAAGGAAAACGTTTTCCTCAAGGTTCCCGATGCAGCCCATGCCGATCCGAAGAATTTCGAGGATGAAGAAGGCGTGTTTTCGCCTGGCGACAACAATATCCCTGCTCTCCAGGCAAGGGGCGCCGTTTTCCTGGCATGCCACAATGCGATCTTCGAGATTTCCCACAATCTGCACAAGAAAGGCGTCAATCCCGACAAGCTGACCGTGCCGCAAATGGTGGCGGAATTCACGAACCATCTGATTCCCGGCGTCATCCTTACCCCTGGAATCGTCGCGACCCTGCCTGAGCTCGGGGTCCACGGTTTTCAGTACGCAAAATAATTAGGATCGACGATGAGCAAGAAACTAATCTCGATGCTCATGGGGCTGGGATGCATACTGGCGACGGCTCAGGCCGTCGCCGATGTGTATCCGCCCTGGAGCCATGGCAAGAACGACCCCATCAATCAAAGGGGACTCGAATTCACGGTTCCCGAGGTCGACAATCTCCCGGATTTCCATGGAAACCCGATGGATACGAAGCTCTCGATTTTCGTGGGCGGCAATTACTATTTTGCAATGGCGCCTCTGGTTGCGGCATTCGAAAAGGATCACCCTGAACTGAGCGGCAAGATTTACTATGAAACCATCCCCCCGGGATTGGTCGCTGCGCAGATCGAGAATGGCGGCACGATCACCGTGGGCAACATGACCTGGACGGTGAAAGCCGACGTCTATGCCGCCGGCATGAAACGCGTCAAGCAAATGGTCGACAAGGGGTTTCTCGTGTCCGCTGAACCCTATGCGACGAACAACCTGACCATCATGATCCCCAAAGGCAATCCGGCCCATATTACCTCCCTCAAGGATTTGGGCAAGCCTGGCGTCAAGCTGGTCATGCCCAACCCCGCGTTCGAGGGCATTGCACGGCAAATCAAGGCTGCGCTCAAGAAGGCCGGCGGAGACGAGCTCGTCAAGATGGTCTACGAGACCAAGGTCAAGAACGGCGAAACCATCCTCACCCAAATCCATCACAGGCAAAGCCCGATGTTCCTGATGATGGGCAAGGCCGATGCGGGCGTGACTTGGGGTTCGGAAGCCATCTTCCAGGAGAAGCATGCCGACAATCCTATCTCGTTCGTGAAGATTGCGCCGGAGCATAATTCGACCGCGATTTACGCCGCTGGCGTACTCAAGGATGCACCCAATCCAGAGGCTGCGAAAGCCTGGGTCAACTTCCTCAAATCGCCCAAGGCATTGGCCATTTTTGAGCAATATGGTTTCAAACCGTATCACCATTGATTGAAGTGCGCTCGATGACCGCTCTTGACCGAGAGCGGTCGTTGCGCGACCCCTCCCATTGGCAGAATGCAATGGCCGCCTTCCGGACCGACCCGTCCTTCTCGAAATGATTCTGGCAAGCGTAAAACTCCAAAATCCGATTCTATGGGCGCAAGTCATTCTCGAAAGGCAGTGGAGACCTTACGATTTGCAGGAACAAAGCGACGACCTGACCCATTTGGTCGAAACAAGTCAACATGGAGAGATCACATGAATTTGGGAACAGCCACGCTGAAGTTATTGGGTGCAGCATTGGCGACATTGGTCGCGGGCTCCGCGCTGGCCGCAGCGCCTACGCCCGACCTGATCAAAAAGGGTGAATATCTGGCTCACCTGGGCGACTGCGTTGCCTGTCATACAGCGCCTGGAGGCAAGCTTATGGCGGGTGGCCTGGAAATGAAAACGCCGTTCGGCATCATTCATTCCACCAATATCACGCCTGATGCTGGGACCGGCATCGGCAGCTACACCTTCGAAGAATTCGACCGCGCGATGCGCCGCGGCGTTGCGCGCGACGGGCATAATCTTTATCCCGCCATGCCCTATCCGTCATTCGCGAAAATCGCTCAGGAAGACATGAGAGCGCTTTACGCTTTCCTCATGCATGGCGTAGCACCCGTTTCGCAGCCCAACAAGCCCAACAACATGAGATTTCCGTTCAACGTCCGGCTTGGGCTCGCCGGCTGGAACATGGTGTTCCTGGACAACAAGCCATTCCAGTCTGATCCCTCGCATAGTCCGCAATGGAATCGCGGCGCCTATATCGTCCAGGGCCTGGGGCACTGCGGTTCCTGCCATACCCCGCGAGGACTGGGCTTCCAGGAGAAGACCATGGGCGACTCGGGCAGTGACGGCCAGTATTTCCTGGCTGGCGCGAATGTGGAGCATTGGCGTGCCGTCAATCTGCGCAATATCTGGACCGGACCTGAAATTGCCAAGTTCCTGAAGACTGGCGAGAATGATCGCGGCACGGCCTATGCCGGCATGGCCGAGGTGGTCCATTACAGCTCGCAGCATTTCACCGCAGGCGATCTGGCCGCAGTCGGCGAATACATTCACGCGCTCTCCCCCAATCCGGATGAAGCGCCAAGCAGCAGCGCATTGTCCGCGGATGTCTCGCAAACCGGCCGCGAACTTTATGCAACCCGGGCTGGCCTCGGCTACGTGCAGTTCTGCGCCACCTGCCACCAGACGGACGGCAAGGGAGCGCCCCGCTTTTTTCCGCCTTTGGCCGGCAATACCTCCATCCAGGCCAAGGACCCCTCTTCCCTCATACACGTCATGCTGACCGGCTCGGCATCGCCCATGACCGCTTCCTCCCCGCATGTCTTCTCGATGCCTTCCTATGCGGTGCTGAATGACCAGGAACTTGCGGATATTGCGACTTTCGTGCGCACGCGCTGGGGCAATCATGGCAGCGCGGTGACGGCAGGCCAGGTGCACGAAATGCGTGAAGCCCTGGAAATGAAGCAGGTCAATCCGCCGAAATTCAATCCGCCGCGTTATGCCGACATGCTGAAGAGCCCCAATGCGACCCAGCTGATCTACGGCATGCAACTGATGCGCGACACCAAACGTCTCCTGCCGAACTATGTTGGCGACGGACTCAACTGCGACAGCTGCCACATCAATGGCGGAACGATGGCGCTGGGTTCGCCCTATGTCGGCGTGGCGGCCCAGTTTCCGAGCTATAATCCTAGGGCCGGACACGTCATCGACTTCAAGGATCGAATCAACGGCTGCATGCTGCGTTCGATGGCTGGCCACCCGCTGGACAAGGACTCCAATGAAATGAACGCCATGGTGGCCTACATGGACTGGATGCGCGCTGGCTTCCAGATGAAGCAGAAGATCCCCGGGCGCGGCGTCGGCAAGATCAGCCGCAGCATCGTGCCGAATCCGGAAAATGGCAAGGAAGTCTACAAGAATTCCTGCGCTGTATGTCACGGCACCCATGGCGAAGGCGTCAAGCGCGCCGATGGAAGCTATCTGTTCCCGCCGCTTTGGGGCAACGATTCCTACAATATCGGCGCCGGCATTGCCAAGACCTACACGGCTGCCGCGTTCGCCAAGAACGTCATGCCGCTGTCCAATACGTTCAATTTCCCGGTCGGTCAAGGGGGGCTGACGGATCAAGAGGCGGTGGATGTCGGGGAATATTTCAGCCATCAGCCGCGCAGGGACTTCCCAGCCAAGGTCCACGACTGGCCAAAGGGCGGCAAACCGAGCGACGCGCGCTATTGATCTGGACCAGTCCCTGACGAGCAGGCCACTTTCGAGTGGCCTGTTTTTTTTGCGCCGACAACCGCTTTCTTTATGCTGTCATGCTGCATGCTATACAATGAAAGAGCCAAACACGCAGGGAGAAAGTCATGTATGCAGTCGATCGAAGCGTCGCCATCGTCAGACCCAGGGAACCTTTCCTGGACTGGATCAAGAATCTTCCCGGTTCCGACATGGACATCACGCTCGAACAGCTGAGAACGGATTCCACCGTGTACCTGATTCCCGATTTCGACGAAATCGAGGATGCGCTTGCCGCGATCGACCATATCTACGGCAACATCTTCGAAGCCGAACTTGCGGAATGGTCTGAAGAGGAAAGCACATGGCCGGAAGAGCGAAACCTGAAGCTCTTCTGGAAATGGTTCGACGTTTCGCTTCACTCGCTTGTCGTCGACATCACCGAAGACATCGAAGGGGGAATCAGTATCAATTGAACTGCAAATTGCCGCCTGTGGCCTATAATCCAATCAGGTCACTCTTGGAGCATGAAATGAATTCGAATGCTAGATTCAAGGCGGCTGCAGTGCTTGTTCTTCTGCTGACCGCCTGCAGCGATCAGCCGACGAAGCAGGATATCGGCACCATCACGGGCGGCGTGCTCGGGGGCGTGCTCGGCGCACAGGTCGGCAAAGGATCGGGACGCGATGTCGCCATCATAGCGGGCACATTGGCAGGCGCCTATCTGGGGAGCGCCATCGGAAAATCCATGGACGAGACGGACCGCATGAAGACCGCGCATGCCATGGAGACGAACCAGACCGGCAGGTCGAGCACATGGCGCAATCCGGATACGGGAAACACCTATACCGTGACGCCGACAAGAACCTACGAGACGGCCTCCGGTCCTTGCCGCGACTTCACGACGAAAGCCATCATCGGCGGGAAAGAGGAGTCGATTTACGGCAAAGCCTGCAGACAGTCAGACGGAACGTGGAAAACCATGTAGCTCGCGCCCCCAGCGCAGCCTGACGCGCAGCTGCCTGAATTCCTCACGATCGACGGCATCGGGAAGAATGATGACCGAACGCGAGAACGGGTTTTTCTTTTCCCTCAGATTGAGTATGGTGAGATAGGGTGAAACGTAGGTGCTGTCGAGCAGCGTAGAGCGCGCTTCCCTTCCGTTTTTGAGAACAATCAGGCAGACATCCCCTTCCATCTTCAGGAAAACAGCCGATGCAGGCGATGCCAGGAGCGCATGGCGCATGATGGTGTGGACCATGCTGATCATCATGAGCGCAGCCATCCAGAATTTTGCCGGAACAGGCAGCAAAACAATGAGGAAAATCGCACCGCAATGCATTCCTGCCAGAAGGCCTGCAAGACGGAAGGAAGGTCTCAGGGTCATTGCTTTGGAGGCTGCGATTTGATCACGCGGAAGAAGACTTCATCGTCCTTGATCATGCCGAGCTTGTCCCTGGCGCGTTCTTCGATGGCCGCATAACCCTGCTTCAGATCCTTCACGTCGGCTTCCAATGCCGCGTTCTTTTCCTTCATTTTCTGGTTAGCCACCTGCTGGACCTTGATCTGCCTGTCCAGATTCCAGACCTGAAGCCAGCCTCCCTTGCCCAGCCAAAGCGAATATTGCACCAGGGCAATGAGGGAAAGCAGGATCAGGAGAAGGATGCGCATCTACCGCAATTGGAAGAATGCCTCGCGCCCTGCATAAGATGCCATGTCCCCAAGATCCTCTTCGATGCGAAGCAGCTGGTTGTATTTCGCCAACCGGTCCGAACGGCTGAGGGATCCTGTCTTGATCTGCATGGCGTTCAATGCCACGGCAATGTCGGCGATCGTGGTATCCTCGGTTTCGCCAGAGCGATGGGAAACCACTGCCGTATAGCCCGAGCGCTTGGCGAGTTCGATTGCGGCAAAGGTTTCGGAAAGCGTGCCGATCTGGTTGATCTTGATCAGAATGGAATTGCCTATCCCCTGGCGGATGCCTTCCTTCAGGATCTTCGTGTTCGTCACGAAAATGTCGTCCCCGACGAGCTGCACCGAGCCTGCAAGCCTTTTTGACAGCAGCTTCCAGCCTTCCCAGTCGGTCTCGGCCATGCCGTCCTCGATGCTGATGATGGGATACTTGTCCACCCAGTTCGCAAGATAATCGCAGAATTCTTCAGAGCTGAGGCTCAATCCTTCCGATTCGAGCTCGTATTTGCCGTTCTTGTAGAATTCCGAGCTGGCGCAATCAATGCCGATCGCAACGTCCGAGCCGGGAAGATAGCCTGCTCCTTCGATCGCTTTCACGATCAGCTGCAGCGCGGCTTCGTTGCTATCGAGGCTGGGCGCAAACCCGCCTTCGTCGCCCACGGTGGTGGGCATGCCCTTGGCATCGATCAGTTTTTTGAGCGTATGAAACACTTCGGTGCCGCAGCGCAATGCTTCCCTGAAGCTCTGTGCGCCGACCGGAATGATCATGAATTCCTGCATGTCGATGCTGTTGTTGGCATGCGCTCCGCCGTTGACGACGTTCATCATGGGCACGGGCATGGTCATCGAACCCGCGCCGCCCAGATAGCGGTAAAGCGGCAGGCCGGATTCTTCGGCAGCCGCCTTGGCGACCGCCATCGAAACGGCGAGGATCGCATTCGCGCCCAGCCTCGATTTGTTGTCCGTTCCGTCAAGGTCGATCAAGGTCTTGTCGATGAAAGACTGTTCGGATGCATCCAGGCCGATGATCGCCTCGGAAATTTCGGTGTTGACGTTTTCAACGGCCTTGAGCACACCCTTGCCCATGAAGCGCGAAGGATCATTGTCCCTGAGTTCCATTGCTTCCTTGGTGCCAGTGGATGCGCCGGAGGGAACGGCAGCCCTTCCAAGGACGCCGGATTCCAGCAACACGTCCGCTTCCACGGTCGGGTTGCCGCGCGAATCAAGAATCTCGCGGGCGATGATATCGATGATGGCACTCATGCTATACAACCTTTCTTTATTGATTCAGCTCTTGTTCGATCAAGCCCTGGTTTTTGACCAGAGCGTCCAATTCTTTCAGCGTATGCAGCAACGCCTTCATGTTGTGCAGCGGCCAGGCATTGGGCCCATCCGACAACGCAACGGAGGGGTCGGGATGGGTTTCCATGAAGAGCCCTGAGATTCCGGCAGCGACCGCTGCTCTTGCAAGCACGGGAACGAATTCGCGCTGTCCGCCGCTTTTGTCGCCTTGTCCGCCGGGAAGCTGGACGGAATGAGTCGCGTCATAAACAACCGGGCATCCCGTTTCGCGCATGACCATCAGGGAGCGCATGTCGGAGACAAGATTGTTGTATCCGAATGTCGCGCCCCGCTCGCAAACCATGATGTTGTCCACGCCGCTTGCGGCTTTCGCTTTTTCGACGACCTGTTTCATGTCCCATGGGGCGAGAAACTGGCCCTTCTTGATGTTGACGGG
>JAJZRS010000041.1 GCA_021802545.1 Pseudomonadota bacterium | reverse complement strand
CGACGCGCATGCTGGTGTATGCGGGGAGCCTGATCGCCAAGGGGGTGGATCCGAAGAGCGCCTGCCGCGTGGCCTTGGTGCGCCCCATCACCGACGACCCAGACATGAGGGATGCCCTGGACGCCGCTGTGACGACCTATTTCTGACGGGGGCCGTGTGAGCGTCAACCTCGACGATTATTCCGAACTGGTCGACGAACTCTCCCCAGAGTCCCAAGCGGTGCTCCGCTCGACCTGGATGGAGGCGACGAAGGTCTATTCTCCCAGGGGGCTCGACAATTACATCAAGGGGGCGGCTGCCATCAGAGGTCTGGGGCGAGGCTGCAGCCTTGTGGTCGCCTGGCTCGAGAATGCTCCGCTGGTGGCCCAGGAAGTCGGTGAGGATGTCGTCGCCGATCTCGCGACGACTGCACTGACCCTCGCATCGAAGACTTCCGGTGCGGTCATCGAGATGATGCTCGCCACATCGCCTACCGCAGCGAACAGGCTGGGGGATGCCCAACTGTTCCTGAAATACCTGCGCTTCCTCAATACGCTGCTCGCTCAGGCGCCCAGGGGCGTCAGGCCGATGCTGGAAAATCTCGACAAGCTTTTCTCCCAACTCACCCTTGGTGGGCTGAGAAGATGGGCGACCTGGGGCGCGCACGCCCACAGAACGAACTACGAAGAGCAGATCAAATATTTCGGCCTCGAATCGAAGGAGTCCCTGGCCGTCCTGCAGAAGGAAAGGAAGGGAACGCTTTTCATCGACGTGCAGCGCAGAATCAACATGTATCTTCGCGCTCTCTGGGCGCGCGACTTCTTCATGAAACCGACTTCCGGCGACTTTGAAAGCCGCGAGGGCTACAAACCCTTCGTCGAGGATTATTTCATTCACCTTCCGGACGCCTTTGATGATTTCATGGGCGTTCCCGGGCTCGAAGTCTACCGGGCCGCTGCAGCCCATGCCGCAGCCCATATCGTCTATACGAAGAAGCCCATTTCGGCCGAGGCCCTCAACAACTGGCAAATGGCGGTGATTTCAGTGATCGAGGATGCGCGCGTGGAGGCGCTGGCCGCGATGAAATTCCCCGGGCTCAAGCAACTGTGGGTGAAGCTGCATGTCGTGGGGCCGGAACAGTCTGCAACGGCGGGACATTATCTCGATCGGCTCGCGCGCGCGCTGCTCGATGAAAATTATGCAGACGATGATCCATGGATAGCCCAGGGAAGAGCGCTTTTCAAGTCGGCCGGAAATCTGGAAAGCAATCAGGTTTCCTGGGACATCGGCGTGACACTGGCGCATGCCTTCCTCGAAAAGAAGATTCCGTTCAGCGTGCGTACCGATGTGCTCTCAGCCCCCTACCGCGACGACAACCGCTATTTCTGGGAATTCGAGGAATTCGATTTTGAGAAAGCGGCCACTGCCGGGTATGAAACCCAGAAGCAGGTCAGGAAATACGTCAGCGCGCTGGAAATGGCAAACGAAGTCGATTGCGAACTTGCTGGCGACGATGCCCAGGAGATCTGGGTGCTTTCCACCCCCTTCTATCTCGATCAGGAAGGCTGCACTATCAACGAGCTGGAAGGCAAGGAGCCGGTGTCGCCCCCCTTCCATTATTCCGAATGGGATTACCAGATTCAGCTCGAGCGCCCCTCATGGGCGACCGTGCTCGAAAAAAGGGCCAAATCGGGCGACCTTCAGATCATCGACGACATCGCAGCCCAGCACAAGCGCATTATTTCGAAAATGAAATTCCTGCTCGATGCGATGCAGCCGCAGGGCGTGCAGCGCATCAGGAAGCTCGAGGACGGGGACGAGATCGACGTCAATGCGGCCATCCGCGCCCAGATCGACATCCGGATGGGCCTGCAGCCCGACTCCAGAATCATGATGCGCTCGGTCAGGAAGACAAGGGACATTTCCGTGCTCGTGCTGCTCGACCTTTCCGAGTCGACCAATGAAAAGATTTCAGGTCAGGATCACACCGTGCTGCAGCTTACTAGGGAAGCCTGCGTCCTGTTATCCGATGCGATCGCGAAAGTAGGGGATCCTTTTGCCATCCACGGCTTCTGCTCCGACGGCAGGCACAATGTCGAGTATTTCAGGTTCAAGGATTTCGACCAGCCCTACGACGAGAAGCCGAAAGCCAAGCTCGCCGGCATGACCGGGCAGCTTTCCACCCGAATGGGTGCGGCGATCAGGCATGCTGCGCATTACCTGAATCAGCAGAAATCCTCCAAGAAACTGCTGATGGTCATCACCGACGGGGAGCCGGCGGATGTCGATGTGCGCGATCCGCAGTACCTGAGATTCGATACGAAGAAGGCGGTCGAGGAGGCGGGAAGGGCCGGCATCCTCACCTATTGCATGAGCCTGGATCCCAGGGCCGATCAGTATGTGTCCAGGATTTTCGGCGCCAGGAACTACATGGTGGTCGATCACGTCGAGCGCCTGCCTGAAAAGCTTCCGCTGCTGTATGCGGGTTTGACTCGATGAAACATGGAAGCTTTTGTCCGGAAATGCGCATTTCCAGCGAAGATGTGGTAAAAAGCTGTGCGGAGCATCCATTGCATGCGGCAACGCCGACCGGATTCCGGCCCGCCGCCAGCGACCGCTTGAGGATAGACTACAGGATCGATCAACATGACTGAAACAGAAACGACCTATTGCGGATACCGTCAGGACAAGCATGGCATGACCCAGTTGGGGCGCATCGTGCTCGATGGATGGCTGTTCGGCTTCATTCCGGAAACGGAAGACTGCACAGGCTGGAACATGGGCCGCATGCAGATCCTGATGGATCGATGCGAAAAGGAATGGGACAAGTACGGCAACCTGCCCAGCCAGCTTCCTCTCGAGCTGCGCCAGCGCCATGTCGAGCTTTACGAAAAGGCGATGGCATTCGCCAAGACGAAGGGATGGGATCCCGAATTGGGGGATGACGACTAGTCGACTTCTTCCACGCGGGCAATGCGCGCCGCCTCGTTCAACACGAACTGGGCGAAAGCCTGGGCTGCGGCGCTGAGGCGCTTGCCCTGCCTCTGAACAAGATACCATTTTCTCAGAAGCGGAAAGCCCTGCACGTCGAGGATGCGCAAATTCCGCTTTGCAAGTTCGCCGTGCAGCGACACCACGCCCACACCCAGCCCGGCCTCGACCGCCTGCTTGATGCCCTCATTCTTGTTCATTTCCATTGCAACCTTGAGCACCAGGCCGTTTGCTTCGAAGAACTTTTCAACGGCGCTGCGGGTGCCGGAGCCCTGTTCACGGCCGACGAAGGGCTCTTCCGCCAGACGCTTGAGGAGGATGTCGCGCATTCCGGCAAGCGGATGGGACGGGGATGCGATGACCACCAGGGGATTGTCCATGAAGGGTTGCGCCAGAAGATCGAGATTTTCCGGCGGACGGCCCATCAGCGCAACGTCGATGCTGTTTTCGGCCAGATGCCGCAATAACGTCTCGCGGTTGACCGCATTCAGGCTCACGCGCACATCCGGATGGATCTGGCGGAATGCAGCGATCAGCCTGGCCCCTAGGTAGCTGGCCGAACTCACGACCGACACAGAAAGCGCTCCGCCCTTCAAGCCCCGCAAATCGCCCAGGGCGTGCTCCAGGTTGGCCAGCTCCCGGTGCACTGCGCGGCTCGCTTCCAGTGTCTCGCGTCCCGCTTCGGTGAGATGAATGCGTTTTCCTATCTGCTCGAACAGAGGCAAGCCCAGGGTTTCTTCGAGCTGCTTGATTTGCATGGAAACGGCAGGCTGGGAAAGATGCATTTCCTCGCTCGCTCGCGAAAAGCTGCCGCACCGGGCGACGGCTTCAAGAATATCGAGTTGGCGTAGGGTCAATCTTGGCATAAGAATAAGTTAGACATTTTATCAAAAAATACGAATATTGCTTATGATTTTATAAGCGTATAGTCTTGTCAGGCTTAGGGCTATTATTCATCATGGAGAATCGACATGGATCAATCCAATCGTTACGCAAATCTGGACCTCAAGGAAGACGAACTGATCAAGGGCGGCAAGCACATTCTGGTCGCCTACAAGATGAAGCCGAAGGCAGGCCACGGCTACCTCGAAGCGGCAGCGCATTTTGCCGCTGAATCCTCGACCGGCACCAACGTCGAAGTGTCCACCACCGACGATTTCACCAAGGGCGTCGATGCGCTGGTCTATTACATCGACGAGGCCACCGAGGACATGCGCATCGCTTACCCTCTTGAACTCTTTGACCGCAACGTCACCGACGGCCGCTTCATGCTGGTCTCCTTCCTGACGCTCGCCATCGGCAACAACCAGGGCATGGGCGACATCGAGCACGCCAAGATGATCGATTTTTACGTTCCCGAGCGCGCCATCCAGATGTTCGACGGCCCGGCCACCGACATCTCCAATCTGTGGCGCATCCTGGGCCGCCCCGTCAAGGACGGCGGTTACATCTCTGGCACCATCATCAAGCCCAAACTGGGCCTGCGTCCCGAGCCCTTCGCCAAGGCAGCCTACCAGTTCTGGCTGGGCGGCGATTTCATCAAGAACGACGAGCCGCAAGGCAACCAGGTCTTCTGCCCGCTCAAGAAAGTGCTGCCGCTGGTTTACGACAGCCTGAAGCGCGCCCAGGACGAAACCGGGGAAGCCAAGCTGTTCTCCATGAACATCACTGCCGACGACCACTACGAAATGTGCGCCCGCGCCGACTACGCGCTGGAAGTCTTCGGTCCCGATGCCGACAAGCTGGCCTTCCTGGTCGACGGCTACGTCGGCGGCCCCGGCATGGTGACCACCGCTCGCCGCCAGTACCCCGGCCAGTACCTGCACTACCACCGCGCAGGCCACGGCGCCGTGACGTCGCCCTCCGCGAAGCGCGGCTACACCGCCTTCGTGCTGGCCAAGATGAGCCGCCTGCAGGGTGCTTCCGGCATCCACGTCGGCACCATGGGCTACGGCAAGATGGAAGGCGAAGGCGACGACCGCAACATCGCCTACATGATCGAGCGCGACGAGTGCCAGGGCCCGGTCTACTTCCAGAAATGGTACGGCATGAAGCCCACCACCCCGATCATCTCCGGCGGCATGAACGCGCTGCGCCTGCCTGGCTTCTTCGAGAACCTCGGCCACGGCAACGTGATCAATACAGCGGGCGGTGGCTCCTACGGCCACATCGACAGCCCCGCAGCAGGCGCGATCTCGCTGCGCCAGTCCTACGAGTGCTGGAAAGCGGGCGCGGATCCGATCGAATGGGCGAAGGAGCACAAGGAATTCGCCCGCGCTTTCGAATCCTTCCCGGGGGATGCGGACAAGATCTTCCCCGGCTGGCGCCAGAAGCTGGGCGTACACAAGTAAGCCCGGGAGTCGCAAAACGAAGCCCCTGCATGCAGGGGCTTTTTATTTCGGAGAAACCATGGACGACGCTCAGTACAGGATCAAGAAGGAGCCCTTCTATCAGCCGCAGGGAAGGGAAATACAGATGTTCGAGGCGGCCTATGCTTCGAGGATGCCCGTCATGCTGAAGGGACCGACTGGATGCGGCAAATCCAGGTTCGTCGAGCACATGGCCTGGAAGCTCGGAAAGCCCCTCGTCACGGTCGCATGCAACGAGGACATGACCGCATCCGACCTGGTCGGCCGATTTCTGCTGGATGCGTCCGGCACGAGGTGGCAGGACGGGCCGCTCACCATCGCCGCCAGAATGGGGGCGATCTGCTATCTCGACGAGATCGTCGAGGCAAGGCAGGACACCACGGTGGTGATCCATCCGCTCACTGACTACAGAAGGGCGCTGCCGCTCGACAAGAAGGGCGAGCAGATCGAGGCCCATCCCGACTTCCAGCTCGTGATTTCCTACAATCCGGGATACCAGAGCCTGATGAAGGATCTGAAGCAGTCGACCAAGCAGCGCTTTTCCGCAATGGAATTCGACTATGCGAAGGCGGAAGTGGAAGCCGGAATCATCTCGAAGGAGACCGGTGTCACACCCGAATTCGCGAAAAAACTCGTGAAGATCGCGCATGTCGCGCGGGATCTCAAGGGGCATGGACTCGAGGAAGGCATATCGACCCGCCTGCTCGTCTATGCGGCGACTCTCTTCAGGAACGGGATGGAAGCCGTTGATGCTTGCAGAATGGCACTCGTCTACCCCATCACGGACGATGCCGACATCAGGGATACGCTCAATCACGCCATCGACGCCATCGTCGCCTGATGTGATGAAGCTCGAATGCGGCTTTGCCAGGGTAAAAAGCGTATTCGAGGATTGTCTCGAACACGCCGGAAAGCTTTTGACTGAGGCGGGGGTTCTCGCCTATGTCGAAGGGGCCAATGCGATCTGCAGAATGGGGCGGGGGGAGGAGCCTGTGCTCGCCTATCTCGAGGAAATGCCTGTCGCTGCGTCCCTGCTCGGCGAGGAAGTCATCAGCGACGTCGTCGAATATACGAAAAGGCTTTCCAAAACCCCGAACAGCCGCGCGATCGCCCCTTTCCTGCAAACCATTTCCTCTGCTGCAAAAGCACTCGAATCGCGCGACGTCTTCTCCGAATACCTGATGCTCGTCTCGCACACCAAAAGGAAAACGACGCCTAAGGTGCACGGCATCGACTCGATGTATCCGAGCGCATGCCTCGTCGAATTCCTGAGCAGCCTCCCGAGGCTCTTCGGCCTGCTTTCCCTCGGAGGAGTCAAGAACTGGGTCGAATACGGCATCAGGAGCCATGCTGCCGACCCTGACGCGCAGCGCGACTATTTTTCGTTGAAGAGCGCTGACAGCCTGGCGATCATGCATCGGGAGCGGCACGGCACCCTTTTTGTGGACAACGAAAGAAGGCTCGACCTTTATTTGCGGGGCCTGTGGAAAACGAGCGCCCTCTTCGTTCCCTATTCGCTCAGCTTTGACCTGATCAGAAGGCCGGTTCCCTATTATGACGACCTAGGCATCCATCTTCCCGACGTCTACGACGATTTGCATGACGTACCCGGAATAGACCGGTACCGGGCGCTGCTTGCCCATCTTTGCGCGCATCTCCGCTGGAGCAGCCCCGTCATCGCCGACAACCTGAGCCCTTTCCAGAGACTGTCGGTCGAAGTGTTCGAGGATTCCAGAGTCGAGCATCTCGCTGCCAAAGAATATCCTGGGCTTTCGGAATTGTGGAAGAAACTGCACCCTGCCCCGAAGGAAGGGGCGTGCCCAGAAGGCTGGTCGGGGATACGCCACAGGCTCTTCATGCTCTCGATGGCCCTGCTTGATCCTGGGCACTCCTATTCGAATCCTTCCATCCTGAAATACGAGAAATTGTTCAGGGAAAGGATGGATGGCCGCGCATCTTCGACAGAGGAAATGGTCGAACTCGGAGTCAAGTTCATTGCAGAGACGAGAACGAAAACCGATCTTTCGGCAAAAATCCATTTCGAAGACACGGAGGTCGATTACCGGGACGACAACAGGCTGATGTGGCGTTTCATCGAGGAAGGAGACGAGGAAGTCTACGAGAACAAGCCCACACGCAGCAGCGAAAAGAAGGAAATGGAAACCCTTCCACCGCGGCTCTATCCGGAATGGGATCAGTCGGGCGGGCATTATCTCCCCGACTGGGTGAGCGTGTACGAGCATCTCCATCCGAAGGGGGATCCCGGACATATCGACGCCCTGCTCGCCAAGCATGCATTGCTCGCGAAAAAGATAGGAAAAATCATCGATCTTTTGAAGCCGCAGAACAGGGTGAGGATACGCTACCAGGAAGACGGTTCGGAACTCGACATCGATGTCGCAATACGCTCCCTGATCGATTTCAAGAGCGGCGCCCAGCCCGATTCCAGGATCAACATGAACCACAGGCACGACGGCAGGAGCATTGCCGTCTCGCTCCTGCTCGACCTTTCCGCATCCCTCGCCGATATTCCGGAGGGATGTTCGCAGAGCAAGCTCGAACTGAGCCGGGAGGCGGTCTCCCTGCTTGCCTGGGCGGTGGAAAGGATAGGCGATCCGCTCGCGATCGGGGGCTTCCATTCCGACACCCGGCACGAAGTGCGCTATCTGCACATCAAGGGATATGGGGAGCATTGGGGCGAGGAAGTGAAGGGGCGCCTTGCCGCGATGGATGCGGGATTTTCCACCCGCATGGGGGCGGCGATCCGCCATGCAGGGCATTACCTGTCCAGGCAGAATGCGGAAAAGAAGCTCCTGCTCGTATTGACCGACGGGGAGCCTTCCGATGTCGACGTCAGCAACCCGAAGCATCTGATCGATGACGCCAGGATGGCGGTCAGGGAACTCGACGTGAAGGGCATCTACACCTACTGCATCAGCCTGGATCCTGCTGCGGATGAGTACGTTTCAGACATTTTCGGCACACATTACACGGTGATCGACGACGTTTCCAGCCTTCCGGACAGGCTGCCTGGGCTTTTCATGTCCTTGACGAAGTGATGGAGGCGCGGCGCAAAAACCTGTAAAATTGCTCAATTAAAGAAACCGAACAAGGAGATGTTAATGAGCAAGAGCCTTCTGCAATTCATCATTGAAGAGCAAAGAAACATTCCAGGGGCGACAGGGGATTTCACCGGACTTCTCAATGATATCGTTTCCGCATGCAAGCAGATCGCTCATGACGTGAACAAGGGCGCGCTGATCGGGGTGCTGGGCAGCGCCGGAAGCGAAAACGTTCAGGGGGAGACGCAGAAGAAGCTCGACGTGATCACCAACGAGGTCTTCATCAAGGCGAACGAATGGAGCGGGCATCTCGCCGCCATGGCCTCCGAAGAAATGGATGACATCTATCCCATTCCGACGATCTATCCCAAGGGCAAATACCTGATCACCTTCGATCCGCTCGACGGCTCATCCAACATCGACGTGAACATTTCCGTCGGCACGATCTTCTCCATCCTGCGTTGCCCTGAAGGCGTGAAGGAGCCGACTGCGGCGGATTTCATGCAGCCCGGAACCCGTCAGGTCTGTGCAGGCTACGCCCTCTACGGCCCGGCCACCATGATCGTCCTGACGACCGGCCACGGCGTGAACGGATTCACGCTGGACCGCGATGTCGGAGACTTCTTCCTGACCCATCCCAACATGACGATTCCTGCCGATACGGCGGAATTCGCCATCAACATGTCCAACAGGCGTTTCTGGGAAGAACCCGTGCAGCGCTACGTGGAAGAATGCGTCAAGGGCAAGGACGGCGGCAGGGAAAAGAACTTCAACATGAGATGGGTCGCATCCATGGTCGCCGAAGTGCACAGGATTCTGACCCGAGGCGGCATATTCATGTATCCCTTCGACACCAAGGATCCTGCGAAGGCGGGCAAATTGAGGCTGATGTACGAAGCCAACCCGATGTCCTTCATCGTCGAACAGGCGGGCGGCGTGAGCTCCACCGGCCGGGAGCGGATCATGGAAATCCAGCCGACCGGGCTTCACCAGCGCGTTCCGGTCATCCTCGGTTCGAAAAATGAGGTCGAGCGCGTCGTTTCCTATCACAAGGGCGGCTGACATGGCCAGGGTCAGCATACTCATGGGCAGCCAGAGCGACTGGGACGTGATGCAGAATGCGGCCAAGCAGCTCAAGGAATTCGGGATCGAATACGATGCACGCGTGATCTCGGCCCATCGCGCCCCCGATTTGCTCGTTTCCTACATCAAGGAGGCCGAATCCAAAGGGGTCGAATGCTTCATCGCAGGCGCAGGCGCTGCGGCCCATCTCGCCGGGGTGGTCGCATCCAAGACGACCCTTCCGGTGCTCGGGGTGCCCATGCCATCCAAATACCTGCAAGGCATGGATTCGCTGCTGTCCACCGTCCAGATGCCGAAAGGCATTCCCGTCGCGACCTTCGCGATCGGGGAGGCCGGCGCGGCCAACGCAGGACTTTTCGCGGTCTCGATGTTCGCTGCAAAAGATGAAAAGCTGGCCGATGCGCTCAAGGCTTTCCGCAAAAGCCAAGCGGACGCGATCGCCACAACTGTCCTTCCGGCGGTCTGACCATGCTGCGCTCGGAAATCAAGAGCCTTCGGCTGCTGCATCGCGGCAAGGTACGCGACATCTATGAGGTGGATGCAGACAAGCTGCTCATCGTCCAGACTGACAGGATTTCGGCTTTCGACGTGATCCTTTCCGAACCGGTTCCCGAGAAGGGGAAGGTCCTGACCGCCATGTCCGCTTTCTGGTTCGAAAAGCTCTCCCATGTCATACCCAACCATTTGACAGGCATTGCTCCCGAATCCGTCGTCTCCGCATCCGACAAGGCGGAAGTCGAGGGGCGGTCTTTCGTCGTGAAGAAGCTCAAGCCCCTTCCGATAGAAGCGATCGTCAGGGGATACATCGTCGGCTCAGGATGGAAGGAATACAAGAAATCCGGAACGGTGTGCGGCATGCCGTTACCCGCAGGCCTGAAGGAGGCCGAAAAGCTCGAGGAGCCGATCTTCACGCCCTCGACCAAGGCCGAGGTGGGCGAGCATGACGAAAACATCAGCTTCACTGAAGCGAAAAAGCTGATCGGAGCGGACCTAGCCGAGAAGGTGAAACAGGCGGCGATTTCACTTTATTCCGAGGCGGCCGATTATGCGCTGACGAAGGGGATCATCATTGCCGACACGAAATTCGAATTCGGTCTCGACGCTTCGGGAAATCTCTATCTGATCGACGAGATACTGACCCCCGATTCTTCCAGGTTCTGGCCGATGGATCAGTATGCGGTCGGGAAGAATCCGCCGAGCTTCGACAAGCAGTATGTCAGGGACTGGCTTGAAACCCAGGACTGGGACAAGAAGGCCCCCGCGCCTCATCTTCCGAAAGACGTCCTCGACAAGACGGCAGAGAAATACCGGGAAGCCCTTTCCCGGCTGACTTCGAAATGACGGATCTTTCCTGGCTGGTCGAGGGGTTCGGCCGATTCAGGAAGGATCATTTTGAATCGGATCTTTTCAGGCGTCTCTCGAAGCAGGGACAAACGCCCAAGGTGCTGGTTCTGGGATGCTGCGATTCGAGGGTCGACCCTGCGATCATCCTCGACTGCGATCCCGGCGATCTTTTCGTCATCCGGAACGTCGCGAACCTCGTCCCCCCCTTCGAGAACGCGGGCCATTACCACGGCACATCCGCAGCCCTCGAATTCGGCGTGTGCGGCCTCGGGATCGAGCACATCATCGTGATGGGGCACGCCCAGTGCGGCGGCATACGCGCGCTGATGGAAGGCGCTTCGGGAGACGGGCACTCCTTCATCAAGAGCTGGATGAAGCTCGCAGAATCCGCCAAGGAGCGGGCGCTTTCCAAGTCGATGGAAGGAAGGGACGTGGCGAAGGAATGCGAGAAGGAAGCGATCCTCTCATCCCTTTCGAACCTGATGACCTTTCCCTGGATCAAGTCTCGCGTCGAAGAGAAGACGCTTGCGCTGCACGGCTGGTATTTCGACATCGAGGAAGGGACGCTGCTCAACTATTGCGGCGGGAAATTCGAGCCCGTCACCCAAAAAACAGCCTGCTGATGTAGTCCCATTCGTCCGGGTCGACAGGGGTGATCGAAAGCCTGTTCCCTTTCTGAAGTATCCTCATCTTTTCTAGTTCAGGATGCTTCCTCAGTTCGGAAATGGAGACGAGCGGCGTCTTTTTCACGAATTTCACATCGACGTTGTACCAGCGCGGGTTCGTTCTCGTCGCCTTGGGATCATGATATTTTCCCTGCTCGAACTGGGTTTCGTCCGGATAGGCGAGCCTGTCGACGATGGCGATTCCGGCGATGCCGGGTTCTGCACAGCTCGAATGGTAGAAGAAGACCATGTCGCCTACCTGCATCTGGTCGCGCATGAAATTCCTTGCCTGGTAGTTCCTCACGCCGAACCAGGGAACGGTTCTCATCGATTCGAGGTCGTCGATGCTGACCTCGGAGGGCTCTGATTTCATCAGCCAGTAGCGCAT
>JAJZRS010000020.1 GCA_021802545.1 Pseudomonadota bacterium | reverse complement strand
ATAACATTGAAGAAATCACTGAAGCCGAACTTGCCTATATCGAAACCAAATATCCTGAAATGAAAAGCCGGTCTATGAGCTCCTTTCCAAGGGCGGCATATGCGCTTTCCGAAAAGATTGTTTGGGCCATGATCAGGACTTCGAGCCTGTTGTGCCGCATCATCATGCGCCCCCCGACTTATGCTGAAGTGATGCGCAGGGAGCAGTCCTCGCTAGAAGTAGATCATCCACAGGAGAAAACCATCGATGCCGCTTGACGTAATGAAGCATCGACTGCTGTCGAAACTGAGGCAGTTTCGTCGGAATCAGTCTGATAATGCCGGCATTTCCTATTCCCAGTGCGGCGAGGATCTGATTCTGCAATACCTCGTCAGGTTGCTGAAAATCGATCAAGTGCGCTATCTGGATATCGGGGCGCACCATCCGACCTACCTCAGCAATACCTACCTCTTC
Source organism: Pseudomonadota bacterium (assembly GCA_021802545.1). Lineage (GTDB taxonomy): Bacteria > Pseudomonadota > Gammaproteobacteria > Burkholderiales > JABEVD01 > JABEVD01. The sequence goes on along the minus strand of JAJZRS010000020.1, from coordinate 52,587 downwards.
TACGAGAATGGGGCAAATGGTGTCTGCGTCGAACCCGACCCCTCCCTCTTTTCCGAATTTCCGAAAAAACGGCCTCGAGATGTACATCTGAACTGCGGTGTGGGCATCCAGTCCGGGAAAGCCGATTTCTATGTCATGAGCACCAGCACGCTGAACACTTTCTCAAAGGACGAGGCTGAACGCTACCAGTCCTACGGTCATCAGCGTATCCTCAAGGTCATTCCGATGGCGGTCCATACCGTCAACGAAATCATCGAACAGCATTTCGAAAAATGTCCGAACCTCGTTTCACTCGATGTGGAAGGGCTGGATTATGCAATCATGCAGCATTTCGATTTCTCGAAATACCGCCCGGAAGTCTTTTGCCTGGAGACGCTGAGCTATACCGAAGACAAGTCCGAAAGAAAGCTGACCGAGATCATCGAACTGATGCATGAAAAGGGCTATCTGACTTACGCCGACACGTATATCAACACGATATTCGTAGACGCGAACGCATGGAAAAATAGAGCATGATGCGGAAAATCAGGCTGTTTGCGAGGCACTGGTTGCTCGCCCTGCTCTATCCCAGACCGATTGTCGGTCTCCTTTATCTGCCGCGTTTCATCAGCCACTGGCGGCGTTACGCCAGTACCGCTCATGGGCAATCCATGCCCTTTTCCGACATGCAGCCCTGCCTCGGTGACTGGAGCACCCATACGCCGTTCGATGCCCATTATTTCTACCAGGGTGCATGGCTTTCGAGAGCGCTGGCCGCATCGAAGCCTGCGCGGCATGTGGATGTAGGATCGAGCGTCTTGACCATGAGCGTGCTGAGTGCAACCGTCGAAACGGTTTTCGTCGACTACAGGCCGCTGAAAGCGAACCTTCCCGGGCTCGATTCGGTGGCCGGCAACATCCTGAATCTCCCTTTCCCTTCGGGGTCGGCCGAATCCCTTTCCTGCCTGCATGTCATCGAACATATCGGGCTTGGCCGGTACGGCGACCCGATCGACCCCATGGGCAGCGTCAAGGCCGCCCTTGAACTCCAGCGAGTATTAAAGCCGGGCGGCAAGCTTTATCTTTCTCTTCCCATAGGGCGCGAGCGAATATGTTTCAATGCGCACAGGGTCCATTCACCGAATTCAGTCCTCAGAATGTTTTCCAGTCTCAAGCTCGTTTCGTTCTCGGTCGTGGACGATCAGGGCGCTTTCACCGAAAACAGCACGATGAGCTCTGCAGAAAAACTCGAATATGGCTGCGGCATGTTCGTCTTCGAACGGGAAGCTTCATGAGTCGCTGCTGCGTCATAGGGGGAAGCGGCTTCATCGGCAGGAAGGTGGTCGACGTTCTGCTGTCTTCAGGCAGACAGGTCACCGTCGTCGGCAGAAGCCCGCAATCCTCCCGACAATTGCCTGAAAACACACTTTATTTTCATGGAGACATTTCCGACAAAGGGTTCATTTCAGAAAGGCTGCAGGAAGCGGATGAAGTCATCGATCTCGCCTATTCAAGCGTTCCCAAAACCAGCTTTGAAAATCCCGTAGAAGACATTCTAAGCAATCTTCCCGGATCAGTCGGCATGTTCGAACTTGCCTGCACGATGCGCATCAGAAAAATGGTGTTCGTCTCTTCGGGCGGGACAATCTACGGAGAACCCAAGTACCTGCCTATTGCCGAAACGCATCCTACCGACCCCATTTCACCCTATGGCATCACAAAACTCGCCCTGGAAAAATATGCATTCATGTTTCACCGCCTGAAAGGCTTGCCCATAACATGTGTTCGTCCTGCCAATCCATTTGGAGAGGGACAAACACCTTTCGTAGGACAGGGATTCGTAGCCACTGCAATTGCGTCCATCCTGTCGGGAAAGGAAGTACATGTTTTTGGGGAAAGAGGAACCATACGCGATTACATTTATGTCGATGACCTGGCCAAGGGTATCGTGGCATCCCTCGACTATGCGCTGCCCGGTGAATGTTACAACGTGGGTACCGGCATCGGACGCAGCAATCTTGACATCATCGAGTCAATTTCGCGCATAGCCGAACAAAACGGATTGACGCCGAAAGTTTTCCATCAGCCGGCAAGGCCATTCGATGTCAGCGCAAACATTCTCGACAGCGCCAAACTGAAAGAAATTTCCGGATGGCAGCCCAATGCCGATTTTGACGAATCCATAGAAAAGACATTCAGCTGGTACATGGGGCATTATGGTCATCAGTAACATCATCGGCGGTCTCGGAAACCAGATGTTCCAGTACGCTGCCGGCCGCGCCCTTGCCTTGAGGAACAATACCGAGCTCCGTCTCGACATATCCGGTTTCGAAAATTACGCACTGCACCAGGGATTTGAATTGCAGAGAATTTTCTCCTGTCCGAACAGGATCGCATCGGGCGATGACATGAAGAGCGTGCTCGGCTGGCAATCTTCTCCCTGGATCAGGCGTATCCTTTCCCGCCCGGCTTTTGCCCTGCTGCGACGAAAAGAGCTTCTTGTCGAACCGAACTTTCGCTACTGGGACGGAATAAACCAAGCGCCCTCAGAAAGCTATCTGATGGGATACTGGCAATCGGAAAAATATTTCGACGATTATGCGGCCACCATCAGATCGGATTTCGCCTTCCGCCGTCCGCTGGATAGCCTCAACGAGAATATCATCCAAAAGATCGAAGAATCCGACGCAGTAAGCCTGCACATCAGGCGTGGTGATTACGCAAATAACCCGAAGACACTGGCTGTCCACGGATTGTGCTCGCTGGATTATTATCGCGCAGCAATAGAACATGTTTCCAGCCGAATAGAATCACCCCATTTTTTCATCTTCTCTGATGATATCGAGTGGGTAAGGCAAAATCTAACTCTGGATTTCCCTTGCGAATTCATCGATCACAACAAGGGACGGGAGAGTTACAAGGACATGCAGCTGATGAGCCTGTGCAAGCATCACATCATTGCGAACAGTTCCTTCAGCTGGTGGGGTGCATGGCTCAATCCCCTCCCTGAAAAAATCGTGGTAGCGCCCAAGAAGTGGTTCGCAGACGACAGAAACGTCAGTGACCTTATCCCGGCAGGATGGATACGCTTGTGACAGCCGCCTCTTCCATGGGGACAAATCCGCTGGTCAGCATCGCGCTCCCCTCCTTCAATGCTGAAAAGACGATAGGCGACGCGATCGCCTCGATTCTTCTGCAAACTTTTGAAAACTGGGAATTGCTGCTCATCGATGACGGCTCCAAAGATCGAACCTTGGAAATTGTGAAATGCTTCAACGATCCGAGAATCAGGATTTTTGCGGACGGCATGAACAAGGGCTTGCCGACGCGCCTGAATGAAGCCATCGACCTTGCATCCGGAAAATATTTCGCGCGGATGGACAATGACGACATATGCTTCCCCGACAGGCTACAAAAACAGGTCGATCATTTGGAAGCCCATCCAGAAATCGACTTGCTCGGAACGAAAGCGTTGGCGTTCGTCAGCCCCGGCAAGGCGACAGGCTTTTTCCCTTTCAGGCAGACCCATGAGGCGATTTGCAGCCGTCCCTGGAACGGCTTTTATCTTCCCCATCCGACCTGGATGGGAAAAACCGCATGGTTCAGAAAATACCGCTACCGCCTGGTGGATCGCGCAGAAGATCAGGATCTTCTTTTGCGCAGCTATTCTGAAAGCCGTTTTGAATGCCTGAACGAAGTGCTGTTTGCTTACAGGCTACGCACCAAAGTTTCCCTAAAAATCAACAAAATTGCCAGAAGGAGCCTGCTAACGTCCCAACTAAACTTGTTTTCCAGCAGATCACAGTGGTTATTTTGTGCGCTTTCCCTAATTGCATACTTCGTAAAATCATCCATGGATTCTTGGAACGCACTGATCGGAAACGGCCCGAAACAGATTTATTCGGATCTTTCGAAGATTATGCCTGAATGGGAGGCCCTGAAATCAGACATCGCCCATCTGCAAACACGAAACCTTCTTCCAAAAGAAGGTAATCGCAAATCGTGAACGACACATCGACTAAGCAAAAGCCATATATCAAATTCTGCCTTGTAACCACATCGCCGCTTATCGTTCAGTTTTTTCTTATTCCTCACCTAAGGAAACTCGTTCAACACTATGAAGTAACGCTTATTGTCAACGAGGATTGCAGCAAATTGCTAGCGCATGAATCTCTCGAAGCAATCGAAATGAAGATCATCCCCATCAAAAGAAAAATATCTCCATTTACTGACCTGATCTCCTTTTTTAAACTTTTCATATTTTTCAGGCAACGTAAATTCAATGCGATAGTAACCGTGGCACCAAAAGCTGGATTACTGGGGATTCTGGCGGCGACCCTTGCGGGATGCAGAATTCGTTGCCATATTTTCCAGGGAGAAGTGTGGGCAAATAAACATGGTGTAAAAAAGTGGCTCCTGAAGTCTCTGGACAAGCTAATGGCATCTTTTGCCACTCATCTTCTGGTGGTCAGTCAGTCGGAAAGAACTGTTCTGATCAAAGAAGGTGTCATCGAAGCTGAAAAGTCGAAAGTGATTGGCGCAGGATCGATTTGCGGTGTAGATACCAATAGATTCCATTTCGATAAGAAAAGGCGTGCGGAATTGCGTGCTGAAATTGGAGTTTCCGAACAAGCCCTCCTGATTTTGTACCTTGGCAGAGTGACGAAGGACAAAGGTGTTTCGGATCTGGCGCAAGCATGGAATAGCTTGGCAAACCGCCATTCCAATTTACATCTGGCTATTGTCGGCCCAGACGAAGGGAATCTGAAAGCTGAAATCACCAATCTTGTCTCACGTGGTAATGCAGGGAAAATACATTTTTTCGGACACACATTCCACCCGGAATTCTGGCTCACAGCTGCAGACATGCTGGCACTTCCAAGCTATCGGGAGGGGTTTGGAATGGTGGTAATAGAAGCAGGAAGCGTTGGCATCCCCGTGGTCGCAAGCAGAATATATGGGATAAGCGATGCTATGATCGATGGCGTGACAGGCCTTACCCATACTCCGGGAAACATTCCCGAACTTGAAAGGCGCCTTGACAAGCTGATTGTCACCCCTTCTCTACGGAAACAATTCGGAGAGGCGGCGCGAACAAGAGTAATACGTGAATTTGAACAGGAAGTTGTTATTGATCAATATATCTCTTACTGGGAATCGATAATATCAAAAACGCAAACCATGAAAAAATAACGAAGATCTTGGTCACGGGCGCCAATGGGTTCGTTGGAGCCGCCCTGTGCAGGAACCTCGTCGAGCGCGGGTTAGAAACACGAGGTGCGGTGCGCAGGGAAACAGCCGTTTTGCCTACCGGCGTCGACAAAATCGCAGTTGGCGATATCACGGCAGACACGGAATGGGCACAAGCGTTGCATGAAATTGACTGCGTGATTCATCTCGCAGCACGCGTCCATGTCATGCACGAGAACAGTCCCGACCCGCTATCCGAATTCAGGAAAGTCAATGTGGAAGGCACTGCGAAACTGGCGCAGGATGCGGTACGGGCCGGGGTGAAAAGGCTGATCTATGTCAGCTCGATCAAGGTGAACGGGGAGGCGACTTTCGATCGGCCGTTTTCGGAATCGGACGAACCGCATCCAGTTGACCCCTACGGCATCTCGAAATGGGAGGCAGAAGAAGCGCTCCGCAGCATTTCCAGTGAAACCGGGCTCGAGATTGTGATCGTACGCCCCCCCCTCGTCTACGGCCCCGGGGTCGGTGGAAATTTTCTCAGGATGCTCTCCTGGATAGACAAGGAAATCCCGCTTCCGCTTGGCAGCATCAAGAACAACAGAAGCATGATATACGTCGAAAATTTCGCCGACGCATTGATTCTTTGCGCGTCCCATCCCAAGGCCGCTGACAGCATTTTCCTGGTGGCTGATGCAGAAACGTTTTCGACGCCTCAGCTTGTCCGCGCGCTTTCCGGTAAAATGGGCAAGAAAGCCAGAATCTTCCCATTCCCCGTCTCCCTTCTCCATCTGCTCGGCAAGCTCTTGGGAAAATCTCCTGAAATCGAAAGACTGACTGGTTCTCTCGTGGTCGACTCAACCAAAATCCGGACAAATCTGGGCTGGACTCCGCCCCATGCCATGCTCGAAGGGATAGAATGCACGGCGGCATGGTATGATAGTCGGCCACGACTGAACCATTGAAAAACTTGCTCATCCCATTCATTTCATTCGGAATCACCCTCATCACCCTCTCCTTCCTGACAAAGGGAAGGTTGCTTCAATTCGCGCTGGATGAGCCCAATGAAAGGTCGCTCCACCAAACCCCCGTTCCGCGCACGGGAGGGATCGCCATCATGTCGGGCATCCTGGCCGGCTGGTTTGTTCTCGGCGCACCCGGCTGGCCAATATGGCTTGCCCTGACCATCCTGCTCGCCGTCTCTTTCCTGGACGATCTCTACAATCTTTCGGTCCTTGTCCGCTTCGGTACGCACTTTATCGCCTCAGGTATTTTCGCTTATGTCGTTCTTCTGCCTTCGATCGGCCTCATCGGCGCTTCAATCCTTGTGCTCTCCATCGTCTGGATGATTAATCTGTATAATTTCATGGACGGCTCGGACGGCCTTGCGGGAGGGATGGCCTTTTTCGGATTCGGATTTTATTCAATCGCCTCATGGATGGCGAACGACAATTCTTTTGCAATGCTCAACATGACGATCGCAATGAGTGCCGGTGCTTTCCTGGTCTTCAATTTCCATCCAGCGAAAATCTTCATGGGGGATGCTGGGTCCATCCCGCTTGGGTTCCTGGCAGCTTCCCTCGGCTTGCTTGGGTGGAAAAGCGGAGACTGGCCATTCTGGTTTCCTATCGCCATATTTTCACCCTTCATCGTCGATACGACGGCGACCCTGCTCAAGCGGTTTTTCAAGGGCGAGAAGGTATGGCAAGCACACAAAGAACATTACTACCAAAGGCTGATTCGAATGGGGCTCGGTCATCGCAACCTCGCTCTTTTGGAATATGCCTTGATGGCTGTAATCGGGCTCGCTTCCATTGCCGCCATGCGGCACCCTGCTCCCCTGTTCGCTTTCCTTGGCATCGCTTTCGCACTAATCATGCGGCATATCGACCGGCATTGGACTGAATACGACAAATGACGCTATTCAGGAACCCGAGAACCCTGCTCGCCGTCTCACACGACATCGCTGCAGTTCTGATTGCATGGTGCGCGGGCTATCTCCTTCGCTTCAACCTGGAAATCCCGCATTACTATGTCTTGCAGATGGTCGATTCCCTTTTCATCGCCGTCATCGTCCAGGCGATCATCTTCCTGCGTTTGGGTCTTTATCGCGGAATCTGGAAATATGCCAGCCTGCCTGATCTGAAAAAAATCGTACTGGCTGTCGGAATGGGTGCCGCCGCGATACCGACATTCATGTACATGGTGCACAACCCCGTGGGCGTGCCGCGATCGGTCTTTATCCTCTACCCCATCCTTCTGCTGCTCATCATGGGCGGAAGCAGGCTCACCTACCGGGCATGGAAGGAAAAGCATCTTCACGGCTTCTCGAAGTTGGGCGGCAAGCCCGTTCTGATCCTCGGCGCAGGCGATGCCGCTGCCAATCTCGTCAAGAGCCTGGAACGAAGCGCCGAGTGGCGCATCGTAGGTCTGCTCGACGATGATCCCATGAAGCAGTCCGGGATGATTCACGGGATCCGCGTGCTTGGCAAGCTGGTCGAGCTGGAAAACATGTCGGAAAAGCTCGGTGTCGAAAATGCAATCATTGCCATGCCGGAAGCCTCCCATAACGAACGGAGGAAGGCGCTCGAATTGTGCTCCAGCGCAGGCGTCAAGGCGCTTACCGTTCCCTCTTTCGACGACCTGATCGGCGGCAAGCTGACGATCTCCCAGATCAGGAATGTCGAGCTCGACGACCTGCTCGGCAGAGATCCCATCCAGCTCGACAGCGCAGGCCTGGGCGAATTCCTGACCGGGAAGACAGTCATGGTGACCGGCGCAGGCGGCTCCATCGGTTCCGAACTTTGCAGACAGATAGCGAAGTTCTTCCCAGGCAAGCTCGTCCTCTTCGATTCCTCCGAGTTCTCGCTCTACACCATCGAACAGGAATTCAGGAACAATTTTCCCAACACCCCGGTCGTTTGCACGGTCGGCGACGTCAAGAACGAATCCAGGGTGGAGCAGATCATGGCATCGAATCGTCCAGAGATCCTTTTCCATGCCGCAGCCTACAAGCATGTTCCGCTCATGGAGGAGGAAAATGCGTGGGAGGCGGTCAGGAACAACGTATACGGCACCTATGTCGTCGCAAATGCCGCCAGAAAATTCGGCATCAGGAAATTCGTTCTCATCTCGACCGACAAGGCCGTCAACCCCACCAACGTGATGGGCTCGACCAAGCGGCTCGCGGAGCTCGTTTGCCAGAGCCTGCAGGAATCCGAAGGAACCCGTTTCGTCATGGTCAGATTCGGCAATGTGCTGGGCAGCACCGGAAGCGTGATCCCGAAATTCAAGGCCCAGATCGAGCAGGGCGGGCCGATCACCGTCACGCACCCCGAAATCACCCGGTACTTCATGTCTATCCCTGAGGCCGCCCAGCTTGTCCTGCAGGCGGGACTCATGGGACAGGGAGGAGAAATATTCGTCCTCGACATGGGGGAACCCGTCAAGATCGTCGATCTCGCAAAGGATCTCGTCCGCCTTTCAGGTTTCGGCGAAGACGACATCGATATCGTCTATACCGGATTGCGCCCAGGAGAGAAACTGTACGAGGAACTCCTTGCCGACGATGAGCAGACCCTTCCCACCCCTCATCCCAAGCTGCGCATTGCCAAGGCCAGAACCGAGGATGCGGCATGGCTTTCGAATCTCATCGAATGGATGGCTCGATACGATACGAGGAGCGATGACGAGGTCAGGCATGACCTTGCCAAATGGGTTCCAGAATACAAGCCGCATGGACACTGAGCATGCCCACGATTCGAAAACCACTTGAAATCTCGGCGAAATGGGCCGCCATTGCGATCGGCTTCTCGGCGCCCATCTCGGTTGCGCTCGACAATGTATTGCTTCTGGCTGTTTTCCTTCTCTGGTTCGCAAGCGGAAATCTGAAGGAAAAATTCAGGATTGTTTCGGAAAGCCGAGTCTCCCTTTCGGCGCTTGCCCTGATATCAATCATGGCCATCGGCATGCTTTACGGCAAGGCGTCTTTTCACGAGGCCTTGAACACGCTCGGAAAATACATCGACCTGCTTTTCATTCCGATTTTCGTCACGGTGTTCAGGGAAGAAAGGTCACGTCATCTCGCGCTCGGCGCTTTCGTCTTCGCCATGATGCTGACCCTGCTGCTCTCCTATTTGCTGAAGTTCGGCATGCTTCACGGCAGCACCGTAATCAACGGAGTGGACACTTTAGACAATCCCTTCATTCTCGGTTTTCCGGACAATCCATTTATATTCAAACTGCACATCACGCAGAACTTTTTCATGGCCTATGCTGCAATCATCCTATGTACATGGTCCATTTTCGAGAAAAATCGCGCAAAACGCATTATCATCGCGACATTGGCGCTCCTTTCCGCGATCAACGTGCTGTTCATGGTGCAGGGAAGGACGGGCTACATTGTCATCGCCATTTTCATCCTCTATCTCTTCGCCAAGAAATTCGGCAGGAAGGGAATTCTGATCGGTGCTGCCGCAGCCTTCCTGCTGGGTTCATTCGCCTATACCGTATCCGACTCTTTCAAGGACAGGGTTCATCTCGCCACCGCGGAATTCCTGAACTGGCATCCCGGCAAGGCCGCCAAGGGCGGCAATTCCATAGGAGAGCGGATGGAGTTCTATTCGAATACCCTGAGAATCGTGAGGAACCATCCATTCTTCGGCGTGGGAACGGGCGGCTTCGAAAAAGCCTATGCGGACGAAGTGTCCGGAACAAAACTGTCCCCGACGCACAATCCCCACAACGAATTCCTGCTGATCGCATCCCAGCTCGGCATGGTTGGCCTGGCCTTTCTTTTTTTGCTTTTCCTTGTCCAATGGTTCGAGGCCGGAAAACTGCCCGTCATTGAAAACTACCTCGCCCAATCGCTTGTTCTGGCGATGATCGCTGGATGCCTGTTCAATTCCTTCCTGCTCGACCATGCCGAAGGGCTCTTCTTCTCCTGGATGACGGGCGTGCTGTTTTCCGCGAGGAGTAAATCTTGAGCATTTCCGTCATCGTCATCACGAAGAACGAGGCGCATTCGATAGGGAAATGCCTGGAATCGGTTTCATGGGCCGACGAGATCATCGTCCTCGATTCGGGAAGCACCGACGATACGGTCGGAATATGCGAATCCTACGGCGCGAAAGTGAGCATCACGGACTGGCCCGGCTTCGGGATGCAGAAGAACCGTGCGCTCGATCTTTCTGCATGCGATTGGGTGCTCTCTTTGGATGCGGACGAGATCGTGACGTCCGAATTGAAGGAAGAGATCCTCAGCGCGGTATCGAGAGGGGAAGCCGACGCCTACAGCCTGCCGAGATCTTCGAGCTATTGCGGAAGATTCATGAGGCATGGCGGATGGTGGCCTGACCGCGTCACCCGGCTTTTCAGACGCGGGAAAGCGCGTTTCAGCGAAGACCTCGTTCATGAGAAGCTGATCGTGGAGGGAAATATCTCTGCGTTATCCTCCCCTCTGATCCATGTCGCCTTCTCGGATCTCGAGGAAGTCCTGGAAAAAATCGACCGCTATTCGACCGCAGGCGCCCAGATGATGGCGCAAAAAAACAAGAGCTCGTCGCTCACCAAGGCAGTCCTCCACGGACTGTGGACCTTCTTCAGGACCTATTTCCTGAAAGCCGGTTTCCTCGACGGAAGAGAAGGCTTCATGCTTGCCGTATCCAATGCGGAAGGCACCTATTACCGCTACCTGAAGCGCATGCTCATGGAAAAGCGATGAAGATCGCGGTGATCATCACGACATACAATCGCCCCGATGCATTGGGCGCAGTCCTGGAGGGCTACCTCGCCCAGGACGACAGGGACTTCGAGATTCTCGTCGCCGACGACGGATCGACTGAAGAAACGAAAAGACTGATCGAGAAATACCGGGATATGGCCCCCTTGCCGATCAGGCATGTCTGGCAGGAAGACGCCGGGTTCAGGGCAGCCAGGATCAGGAATCTTGCGATCGCGGCTACCGATGCCGCCTATGTCATCTTCACCGACGGCGACTGCGTCCCTGGCAAGCATTTCGTCGCAAGCCACCGGAAGCTCCTCGAACCCGGATATTTCCTCTCGGGAAACAGGATACTCCTCTCCGAAGCCTTTACGAAAAAAGTGCTTTCCGAACATATTCCCATCCATGAATGGGGCATGATCGAATGGGCGCTTGCGAGGCTCTCAGGCAACATCAACAGAACCCTCCCGCTGGTGAGTCTTCCGGACTGCTGCCGGAAGGGCTCCCCGAACAAATGGGAAGGTGCGAAAACCTGCAATCTTTCCGCTTTCAGGGAAGATCTGATCGAAGTGGGCGGATTCGACGAATCCTATACGGGATGGGGACTCGAGGATTCCGATCTAGTGATCCGCCTGATCCGCGCAAGCATCAAGCACAAGAACGCGAGATTTTCCTGCCCGGTTTTCCATCTCTGGCATCCTGAAAACGACAGGAGCCGTCTCGAAGAAAACAGGAAAAAACTCGAATCGATTTTGGGTGCCGTTCATATTCGCGCTTCCCTCGGACTGGACCAATACCTGTGAAAAGAATCCTGGTCGTGGTGACAAGGCGCATCGGCGATGTCCTGCTTTCCACCCCATTGATACGCTCCCTCCGCCATGCCTTCCCGGAGTCCGAAATCGACGTTCTGGTATTCGAGGGAACGGAAGGCATCCTCATGGGCAATCCGGACGTGAATCATGTCATCCTGATCAATCATCGCCTGAAATTCGGGAAGCATCTGGCGTTTCTCGCGAAACTCTGGCGCAGATACGATCTCGCCGTCTCGCTCATTCCAGGAGATCGCCCCACCCTTTATGCCTGCATCGCCGGAAAGAAAAGCATCGGGCTATTGATCGACAGCAAGGAACAATCGTGGAAGAAGAAACTGCTCTCCAGATGGGTTCCTTTCGACAATCTGAACACGCATACCGTTTCGATGAACCTGGCAATTGCAAAGGCACTGGGCATCGAACCCTGCCATGAAGTCGTCATTTCCTGGAAACCGGAAGACGCAGTTCCTGCCTTCGATTTCGACCAGCCCTATGCCGTTCTCCATGTCTATCCCATGTATGCCTACAAGATGTGGAAGAAAGAGGCGTGGATCGAACTTGCTCAATGGCTGGACAGGAAAGGATTGAGAATCGTGCTGACTGGCGGGTCAAACGAAGCTGAAGTGCGCTACATTGCGGATCTCCTTCCCCGCTTTCCGGAAAACACGATCGACCTTTCTGGCAGGCTTTCTCTCGGCGGCGTGGCGCATCTTTTGAGCCATGCGCGCGCCTATGTCGGACCCGACACGGCCGTCACGCACATGGCCGCAGCAAGCGGCATTCCGACCGTCGCCCTCTTCGGCCCATCCAACCCCGTGAAATGGGGACCCTGGCCGAAAGGCTACATGGGAGAAAACCCGTACCATTTGCGCGGCACTCAGAAAGTGGGCAACGTCATCCTGCTCCAGGGAACGGAAGATTGCGTTCCCTGCATGGAAGAAGGATGCGAGCGCAATATCAATAGCGAAAGCGCATGCCTGCAGAATCTTCCTGCTTTTGACGCCATCTCAGCCCTAGAGGAACTGATGCAATGAAAAACGAGCATTTCTTCGCGCCCTGCCCGAGAGGGCTAGAAAAAGTCCTATGCGACGAACTCAACGAATTGGGCGCAATCGATTCGACACCGACCGACGGCGGTGCAGGTTTCTCGGGGGAATGGAATGTCGCCTGCAGGATCAATCTCGAAAGCAGGATCGCGAGCCGGATACTCTGGAAAGTGTCCGATGTTGCCTATGCAAGCGAGGAAGACATCTACAAGGCTGCGCTTTCGCTTCCCTGGGAAAACTGGTTCTCTCCCGAACTCACCATCAAGGTGAATCTCGCCGCGACAAAAAGCCCATTGAGAAGCCTCGATTTCGCGACCCTCAGGATCAAGGACGGCATCTGCGACAGGTTCAGGCAGAAAACGGGAAAGCGGCCGAGCATCGACACGTCAAACCCGGACATGCGCATTCATGCGCATCTCACCCAGAACAGGCTTTCGCTCTACATCGACCTGTCAGGCGAGCCTCTTTTCAAGCGGGGACTGAGGCATTATTCTGTGGACGCGCCTTTGAGGGAGAATCTCGCTGCAGGAATACTGCGCCTTTGCGATTGGCATCCCGGCATCCCGCTCCTGGACCCCATGTGCGGAAGCGGCACCTTCCTGCTCGAAGCGGCCCAGATGGCGCTCGACATTGCACCGGGCGCAAAGCGTCATTTCGCTTTCGAAAAGCTCAATCGGTTCGACAGGGAAAAATGGGAAACCCTGCGCGAGATACGCATTGCACGGCAAAAGCCGGTCGAGCCTCTCCCCATCTTCGGCAGCGACATCGCCGGGCGTGCGCTGGAATCGGCGAGGAAAAACCTGATCGAAGCCGGCCTGGAAAATGCAGTCAAGCTCAAGCAGGCCAATTTCCTCGAGCTCTCGCCTCCATTTGATGCCGGCATCCTCGTGACAAACCCCCCTTACGGGGTGAGAATCGGCAGCGACGATGAGCTTGCAAAACTCTATCCGCTGATCGGCGATGCGCTCAAGAAGAAATACGCCGGATGGACAGCCTATTTTTTCACGGCAGACCTGAGGCTCGCAAAGCTCATCCGCCTCAGCGCATCGCGGCGCACCCCGCTCTACAATGGCGCGCTGGAATGCCGGCTTTTCGAGTACAAGATGGTGGGGGGAGGAAACCGGCAAGTCTAGCCGGGCTGACCGAGGAGCGACATCAGCTGCCTGTCGAATCCGGGATGAAGTCGAACATATGCTTCCCTGGCGCTTCTTTCGGCCTCCTGACGTGCCGCCATGTTCTTCGAAGTCAGCCTGGCCCCATACAGCGCAGCCGATCTTCCGAACATCTCGTCCAGCATGATGTTGCCGTATTCATAATTGAAATGCGCAGGATCCTGCCAAAACACGCCCGGTGCCTCCGAAATCCTTTCCGTTGCGATTCTGTGAAACCCTTCGAAATCCCATACTTCGACTGAAGTCCCAGTGCCGGCCAAGGATTCCGCCATCGAGACGATTCTTGAAAGGGCTTCCCACCTTTTTTGCCGCACCCCGCAAAGATACTCCCGCTCGACAAGCATGGCATGCCTCGGATAGACGACCAGCCTGACCGATACATGCCGCATCCGCGCTTCATCCAGGACATTCTTCAGCCCTTTCAAATCCAGCTTGGCATCGACACTAGCGCCGCCTCTGCCCGTAATGCATGGCACATGGACAGACAGGAATTGCCTGAACCGGTCCGCCGTACCGGACTTTCCTCTCGTATAGAAATACAGACCCTGGGCCGTGTGGCTGGGCGGATCCTTGCGCTGCTCGAATACCGTTTCCAAAGATGCTTTGAGCGCGTCGGCAGAAAGCAGGAAGGAAAGCTCGTCGGGGTGACGCATTTCATGCAGATCTTTCCTGCAGTCCCTTTCAGGCATCGACTTGGGATGGATGCCGAGTACGATCCATTTCAATTTCCTGTCATACCGCATGGCGAACTGGGTATCGCAATAGACCCTGTTCCAGGAAGCGCCGGCCAGCGCAAAATTGTAGGCAGACCCGCCGATCAACGGGGAAAGATGCGCCGGATCGAAGCCGATCTCGGAATATGAGCTTCCGAAGATGACTGCATCCGGCTGTTCGCGGACGAGGATTTCCGGCTTCACGTGGCGTTCGTACCGCCTGAATTTGGTCTTGACCTGATTGAATCCTGGAATTGAAATGTCGCGGTAATACCAGAAAGGGTCGACCAGCCGATTGAATGCGGCAATCAGCACAAGCGCTGCCGGAAAAAGCAGGAAAAATGCGACGACGTATCGTTTATTGGACATTCAGAACTGGAAATAAATGAATTCGCTGACCTTGGATATGGAAATCACCCCGAACACGGCAAGCGCGACATGGGCCGCCAGCCAGCGGCGATCAGGCTGCCAGGCGAGGCTCGAATCGCCCTCTTCCCTGTAGTCGAGCGCAGGAGAAAAGCTTCTCATGATCTGCTGCGTATTGGGCGCAAGCCAGGAAACAAGCAGCAGTATCCAGATCCAGTTGACCGCCCCTCTCGAGATGCCGCCGGCATGCAGCCCGGCCATGCCGAACATGGCTTTCAGCATGACGAGCGCCCCGCCCACGTTGTCGGATCTGAAGAAAACCCACGCCACCGTGACGGCCAGGAACGTGGAGAACACGGAAAGAATCCGCATGGCGCCCGAGAGGGGGACTGTCGGATCCTGGCCGAATTCCCGCCTCAAGGCATGCCAACCATGGTTGATCACGAGGTAGAGCCCGTGCAGCCCCCCCCATATGATGTAAGTCCATCCCGCGCCGTGCCACAATCCGCCAAGCAGCATGGTGGCCAGCAGATTGAAGTATCTGCGCCCTTTCCCTTTCCTGTTCCCCCCGAGGGGAATGTACAGGTAATCGCGCAGGAAGCGCGAAAGGGTCATGTGCCAGCGCCGCCAGAATTCGATGATGTTCACCGACTTGTAGGGCGAATTGAAATTGAGCGGCAGGGTGATCCCGAACATCCTGGAAAGCCCTATGGCCATGTCCGAATAGCCTGAAAAATCGAAATAGATCTGGAATGCGTAGCAGAGCGCACCGATCCATGCCTCGCCCATCCCCGGATTCCCTCCATGGGAAGCTGCGTAGAATGCCGGACCGACATAATAGGCGATGCCGTCGGCCAGAACGGTTTTCTTGAACAGGCCAATGGAGAAGATGGCGAGTCCCACGGCCATGTTCCCGTGGTTGAATTCGTATGTCTCCTTCTTCGCGAATTGCGGCATCATCTCCTTGTGATGCAGAACTGGACCGGCTATGAGATGGGGAAAATACGTGACGAAAAGCGCATAATGGATGAAGTCGTATTCCTTGACCAGCCCTCTCGCCGTGTCCACGAGGAAAGCGATCTGGGTGAACGTGAAGAAGGATATTCCAAGGGGCAGGACAATTTTACCCATTGAAAAAGAGGTCCCGGCTGCCCAGTCGATGCTGTCAATGAAGAAATTTGCGTACTTGAAGTAGCCGAGCAGTGCGAGGTTGGCGCAAATCGAGAAGGCAGTCAGGAAAAACTTGAGCCTGTCCGAGCCTTTCGTATCCGCCTTTGCGATGCCGTATCCGAACAGGTAATTGAATGCGATCGAACCCGCAAGAAGCGGCACATAGATCGGATTCCAGTGGCCATAGAAATACAGGGACACCCCGACGAGCCAGAGCGCGGCAGCGCTCTGGCTATATCTTCCCAGAAGAAAGAAGGCGGCCAGCGCAAGCGGAAGAAAAGCGAAGATGAAGCCATAGGAATTGAACAGCATGGGGTCGAAAAAATTCCGTAATGGCTTGAAAAGATCAGGTAATCTTGAGGTGGTCGATACCGGACATCAGGTCGCGCTCTTTCGATTCCTTGCTGTCGAGCTTGATCTTGAGGCGAAGATCGTTGACCGAATCGGCATTCCTCAGCGCGTCCTCGTAGCTGATGGCCCCAGCTTCGTAAAGATCGAAAAGCGCCTGGTCGAAGGTCTGCATGCCGGATTCCCTGGATTTCGACATGATTTCCTTGATCTCGTGGACGTTCCCCTTGAATATCTGATCGGAAATGAGCGGGGAATTGAGCATGATCTCGATCGCCGCCGTCCTGCCCTTGCCTTCCTTTTTCGGGATCAGCCTCTGGGCGACGAGCGCCCTGAGATTCAACGAGAGATCCATGAGCAGCTGCGCGCGCCGCTCCTCAGGAAAGAAGTTGATGATGCGGTCGAGCGCCTGGTTCGAGCTGTTGGCATGCAGCGTCCCCATGCACAAATGGCCGGTTTCGGCGAAGGCTACCGCATGGTCCATCGTTTCCTTGTCGCGTATCTCGCCGATCAGGATGACGTCGGGCGCCTGCCTCAAGGTATTCTTGAGGGCTGCCTCCCATGATTCCGTGTCGACGCCGACTTCGCGCTGGGTCACGATGCATTTGTTGTGCTCGTGCACGAATTCGACGGGATCCTCGATCGTGATGATGTGCCCCTGGCTGTTCTTGTTCCGGTAGCCGATCATGGCTGCCAAGGACGTGGATTTTCCCGAACCCGTCCCGCCCACGAAGATAACCAACCCGCGCTTGCTCATGACCACTTCCTTCAGCACCTGCGGAAGGCCCAAGGCATCGAAATCGGGGATCGTGGTATTGATCACGCGCAGAACCAGCCCGACCTGCTGCTGCTGGACGAAGGCATTGACGCGGAAACGTCCGATTCCAGGCGGGCTGATCGCGAAATTGACTTCCTTGGTCGACTCGAATTCCATGGCCTGCTTGTCGTTCATGATGCTGCGGGCAAGCTCCTTGGTGTGCTGGGAAGTCAGATTCTGGTTGGAAACAGGCGTCAACTTTCCGTCTATTTTCATCGCCGGGGGAAACCCGGCCGTGATGAAGAGGTCGGAAGCATTCTTGCTGATCATCAGCCTCAGCAAATCGTGAATGAACTTGTTCGTGCTCTGGTCTCTGTTGTCCATTTTCAGCCCGGGAACATGTCTTTGTTGGCGGCCTTCGTCCTCGCCTCAGCTGGAGCGATGACATTGCGCCTGACGAGATCAGTGAGATTCTGGTCCAGGGTCTGCATGCCCACGCTCTGTCCGGTCTGGATGGCAGAATACATCTGGGCAACCTTGTTTTCCCTGATCAGGTTCCTGATCGCGGGCGTGCCGATCATGATTTCATGCGCTGCAACGCGTCCCCCCCCATCCTTCTTCTTGAGGAGCGCCTGGGAAATGACGGCGCGCAGACTTTCTGAAAGCATGGCGCGCACCATTTCCTTCTCTGCCGCAGGGAAGACGTCGATCACCCTGTCTATGGTCTTGGCCGCGGAGCTGGTATGCAGTGTGCCGAAAACGAGGTGGCCCGTCTCGGCTGCGGTCATCGCCAGGCGTATGGTTTCGAGATCGCGCAATTCGCCGACCAGAATGATGTCGGGATCCTCGCGCAGCGCGGATCTCAAGGCATTGGCGAAGCTCAGCGTATGGGGACCGACCTCGCGCTGGTTGATGAGGCATTTCTTGCTCTCGTGAACGAATTCGATCGGGTCCTCGACAGTCAGAATGTGCCCGTATTCGTTCTCGTTGATGTGGTCGATCATGGCAGCCAGCGTGGTTGACTTCCCCGAACCCGTCGGCCCGGTCACCAGCACGACCCCCCTGGGCTGGTTCGCGATTTCCTTGAATATGGCTGGCGCATTGATCTGCTCAAGGGTCAGCACCTTGGAGGGGATGGTCCGCAGCACTGCGGCAGAGCCCCTGTTCTGAATGAACGCATTGACCCTGAAGCGGGCAAGCCCCGGCAGCTCAAAGGAAAAATCGCATTCGAAATTCTCCTCGTAATACTTCCTCTGGGAGTCGTTCATGATGTCGTAGATCATCCCGTGAACGTCGCTCTGTTCGAGGGGAGGAAGATTGATCCGCCTGATGTCGCCGTGAACGCGAATCATGGGGGGAAGCCCTGCGGAAAGGTGAAGATCGGAGGCACCGTTCTTGACGACGAATGCCAGCAGTTCCGAAATATCCATTATAATCCCTCAAATATTGTGCAGGCGCTGCTTATCGGAATCAATTATGGCAACAATCGCATCCCGCTTGCAAGCTGTCAAGCAACGGATAGACAAGACGGCGAAGATTCCGGTCGCGCTGCTCGCGGTCAGCAAGACATGGCCGGCGGAAGCGATCAGGGAAGCATTTGATGCAGGCCAGAAAGCTTTCGGGGAAAGCTATGTTCAGGAAGCGCTGGATAAAATGCAGGCCCTTTCCGACCTCGATCTGGAATGGCATTTCATCGGCCCGATCCAGAGCAACAAGGCGAAATCGATCGCCGAGCATTTCGACTGGGTGCACAGCGTCGACAGGGAAAAGATCGCGAAAAAACTGTCCGACTCAAGGTCGGGCATGCCGCCGTTGCAGGCCTGCATCCAGGTGAACATCAGCGGGGAATCCTCGAAGAGCGGGGCTGCGCCCGAGGAAGTTTTGCCTCTGGCAAAATTCATCAGCGGACTGCAGAACCTGAAGCTCCGCGGCCTGATGGCGATTCCCGAACCGACGACGGACGTGATGCGCCAGCGCGCGCGCTTTGCCGAACTGAGGCGCCTCAAGGAAGCGCTCTGCGAAGAAGGGTATGATCTCGACACCCTTTCGATGGGCATGTCGGACGACATGGAAAGCGCGATTCAAGAGGGCGCGACCATGGTCAGGGTGGGTTCGGCTATTTTCGGGAGCAGAAAAGCAACATGAAGATCACTTTCGTGGGCGGCGGGAACATGGGCAGCGCGCTCATTTCCGGCCTGATCAGAAACGGCGCGGACAGGAAAGACATTTCCGTCATCGAGCCTGATCCTGAAAGAAGAGAGAAAATGAAGGCGGAATATGGCATTTCAGTCTTCGAAAGCGTCGATCTCCTTGA
The DNA here is from genome assembly GCA_021802545.1 of Pseudomonadota bacterium. Lineage (GTDB taxonomy): Bacteria > Pseudomonadota > Gammaproteobacteria > Burkholderiales > JABEVD01 > JABEVD01. Next base: position 32,998 of record JAJZRS010000020.1, on the reverse strand, counting down.
CTGCGACCTTATCCTGCTGGCCGTCAAGCCCCAGCAGCTCTTTGGCGTCGCTTCCGCTCTCGCGGACAAGCTCTCGTCGCAGATCGTCGTCTCGATCGCGGCCGGGATACTGACTTCCGACCTGTCGCGGTGGCTGAAAGGCTATGGCCGCATCATCCGCGTCATGCCCAACACGCCAGCCCAGGTCATGAAGGGCATCTCCGCGCTTTATGCCATGCCCCAGGTTTCCGCCCAAGACAGAAGAATGGCAGAAGAAGTGCTTTCCTCGGTAGGCTCGACAATCTGGCTGATTGATGAAGGAAAGATGGATGCCTTCACCGCCCTATGCGGGAGCGGCCCGGCCTATGTCTTCTATTTCCTGGAAGCATTGATCGAAGCTGGAACGGAAATGGGGTTCGATGCGATCGACGCGAAGAAAATGGCGCTCGAAACGTTTTCGGGAGCCGTTGCGCTCGCATCAGAGAGCCAGGATGAACCCGGCATCCTGCGCAAGAAGGTGACCTCAAAAGGGGGAACGACGGAGCGCGCGCTCCTCGAAATGGAAAATAGCAGCGTAAAGGAACATGTCGTGCAGGCGATCCGGGCGGCAGAGGAAAGGTCGAAGGAACTGGGCATCGAACTCGGGAAGACATCATGCTGAACCAGGGCGCGCTCGTTCTTCTCGATACCGTATTCGGGCTCTTCATCATCGCGCTCCTGCTGCGCTTCTATCTCCAGCTTTTCCGCGCGCCCTACGGCAATCCGCTCTCCCCTTTCATCATCGCGATCACCGATTTCGTGGTGAAGCCGACGCGCAAGATCGTCCCCGGCCTGCTCGGGCTCGACCTGTCCACTTTGCTGCTCGCCTGGGTGCTCGAATTCTTCGTCCTGTCCATGACCCTCTGGCTCAACGGCATGGCCCCGCATCCTTACACGCCTGCCACTTTCGTGGTCCTCTTCATGCTCTCCGCAACCGGGCTCGTCAAGCAGAGCATGCATATCTTCATGTTCGTGATCATCGTCCAGGCGATATTGAGCTGGGTGAACCCCTATTCCCCGGTGTCTGGCGTCCTGAACAGTCTGGCAAGACCCTTCCTCTCCTTCTTCAGGAGAAGAATACCGCCTGTAGGCAATGTCGATCTTTCCCCGCTCGTCGTCCTGATCCTCCTGCAGCTCGTCCTCACGATTCCTGTAGCCTGGCTGGAATCGGTCCTCTACAGCATGCTTTGATGTGGTACAAGGTTGACGGGGAAAACCTGACCCTGACCCTGCACATCCAGCCTGGCGCGAAAAAAACAGAAGTGGCGGGCCTATATGGGGACGCCCTCAAGATCAGGCTTGCAGCTCCACCCGTCGAAGGGCGCGCGAATGCTGCGCTCCTGGCCTTTCTTGCCGAGAAATTCGAAGTGCCTGCGAGGCGCGTGACATTGAAGCATGGGGAATCTTCGAGGAAGAAAGTGGTATGCGTGTCGGGTTCGGCGATTCTCCCCGAGGCGATTCTGGCCTGACTACATCAGCACGATGTCGTACTGTTCCTGGCTGTAGACGCTCTCCACCTGAAGGGAGATGGGCTTGCCGATGAAATCCGCAAGCTGGGCGAGGCTCTGCGATTCCTCGTCGAGAAAAAGATCGACGACCTTCTGGGAAGCCAGGATGCGGTATTCCCTCGCCTCGAACTGGCGGGCCTCCCTCAAAAGATCCCTGAGTATCGCGTAGCAGACAGTCTGGGCCGTCCTGATTTCTCCTCTTCCCTGGCAGGTCGGGCAAGTCTCGCAAAGCACATGGGCAAGGCTCTCGCGCGTCCGCTTCCTGGTCATCTCGACCAGCCCCAGGGCCGTCATCTCGCCGAGCGTCATCCTGGTGTGATCGCGCGACAAGGCTTTCCTGAATTCGTTGAGCACGGCCTCCCTGTGTTCCAGATTGTCCATGTCGATGAAATCGACGATGATGATCCCGCCAAGATTCCTGAGCCTCAATTGCCGCGCAATCACGATTGCGGCTTCCAGATTCGTCTTGAATATCGTGTCGTCGAAATTCCTGTGGCCGACGAACCCTCCCGTGTTCACGTCAACCGTGGTGAGCGCCTCGGTCTGGTCGATGATGAGGTAGCCTCCCGACTTGAGATCGACGCGTCTTGCGAGCGCGCGCTCTATTTCCTCCTCGACGCCGTAAAGATCGAAAAGGGGGCGCTCCCCGGAATAGCGCTCTATCTTGCCCGATGCGCTCCTGATGTAGCTCGAGGCGAAAGCCTGCAGCCTCTGGAAAGTCTCCCCGGAATCCACCCTGATCCGCCCGATGCCGTCGTTGACGAAATCGCGCAGCACCCTGAGGCTGAGATTGAGGTCCTGGTACAGGAGGGAGGGGGGGGATGCGGTCTGCGCCTTTTCCTGTATGTCTGCCCATATCTTCTTCAGATAGGCGATGTCCGAGAGAAAGTTTTCTTCCGTCGCCCCTTCCGCGAGCGTCCTGATGATGTAGCCGCCTTTTTCGTCTTCAGGCACGAGCTTCTGTACTTTTTCGCGCAGAATCTCCCTGTCCGATTCCGACTCTATCCTCAAGGACACGCCGATGTAGGCTTCCTGGGGAAGATAGACGAGCAGCCTGCCTGCGATGCTGATCTGGGTCGATATTCTCGCCCCCTTGGTGCCGATCATGTCCTTGATCACCTGGACGAGGATGTTCTGACCCTCGAAAAGGATTTTCTCTATCGGCTTGGCGTCACCGTTCTGCTTCTGCTCCCAGATGTCGTCGACGTGGAGAAAGGCGGCGCGCTCAAGTCCGATGTCGACGAAGGCGGATTGCATGCCGGGCAGAACGCGGCTGACCCGCCCTAGATAGATGTTGCCGACGAGCCCGATGCTCGTTGCGCGCTCGACATGCAGTTCCTGCACAACCCCATCCTCGATCACGGCGACCCGGGTCTCCTGGGGCGTGACATTGATCAATATTTCGTCACTCATCCGAAAATTTCCTGAGCAGCCTCCCGGTTTCGAAAAGCGGCAGCCCCATCACGCCGGAATAACTGCCCTCTATCTTTTCGATGAAGCGTGCGGCTTTCCCCTGTATCGCATACCCGCCCGCCTTGTCCATCGATTCTCCAGACGCCACATAATCGCGAATGTCCTGTTCGGCCAATTCGCAGAACCTGACTTTCGTTCTTGAAAGCTCGACTTCCAGCTTGTCCCCATAAGCGCAGGCCACCGAAGTGAGCACCTCATGTTCCCTTCCTGAAAGCCTGGCGATGAGCTTCGGCACATCATCGAGACCTTCGGGCTTGCCGATTATTTCCCCGTCCAGAAAGACCGCAGTGTCCGCCCCAAGGACAGGGTGCGGCGGGAGCCTTCTCTCCCCTGAGCAGCGCCATCCGGTCCTGGCTTTTGCAATCGCGATTCTCCTGACGTATTCTTCGACGTGCTCCCCAGGATGCGGCGTCTCGTCGACGTCCGTCCCCCTGTCCGGACTCGATCGCAGCAGCAGCGTTTCGAAGTGAACGCCGATTTGTCTCAACAGCTCGCGGCGTCTGGGGCTCGCAGAGACCAGATAGATCATCTCAGCCCTCTCTGTGATATGGATGATGGTTGATGATCGAAACCGCCCTGTAAAGCTGCTCCGCGAGCATCACGCGGGCAAGTCCGTGCGGCAGCGTCATCCTGGACAAGGAAAGCACCCTGTCCGCCCTGCCCCTCAATGCGGCCGATACGCCGTCCGCCCCGCCGATGACGAAGGCGGCATCCCTTCCCTCCCCCATCCAGGATTCGATCAGATTGGCCAGTTCCATCGTGGAAAGCAGGACGCCTCGCTCGTCCAGTACGACCATGGACGCATCGCGCGGCATGGCCGCCCCGATCCGCTCGGCTTCCGACTCCTGTATCTGATCGACAGTCTTTCCGGAATCCCTGCGCTCCGGCTTGATTTCGCGCAGCAGCATTCTCGCTTCCCTCGGCATCCTTTTTTCGTATTCGCCGAAAGCTTCCTCTATCCATGCGGGCATCCTGTTGCCGACAGCCAGAATGTGGAATTTCATTCAGCCTGTCTTGGCCTGAGGAGCGGCGCCCCACAGCCCTTCCAGATTGTAATATTGCCTGATCGCAGGCTGCATGATATGGACGATCACGTCCCCGAGATCGACAAGCACCCATTCCCCGGTTTCCATTCCTTCAACGCCGTGGACCTCTTCCTTCAGCTCTTCCTGGACATGGTTGGCGAGCGCCTTCGTCTGCCTCGTGGAATTGGCGCTTGCAATCACCATCCATTCGAAAAGCGTGGACACTCCGGATACGTCCATCACCTCGATGTCTTCTCCCTTGATGTCCTCGAGGGCAGAAACGACCCTTTTCACCTTTTCACTAGACTGCATGCTTCTCCCGATAAAGTCCATGGTTCCGAATATAATCGAGGACGGCATCCGGAAGCAAATAGCGTGCGCTCTTATCCTTGGCAAGGCATTCCCTTATCGCCGAGGAAGAAATGTCGAGCAACGTGATGTCCACAGTCAGTATCTTGCCGGCTGGAAAATGCCTCAGGGCATCGGGATCGTTTTCCCGCCTTTTTTCGTATTGCTCGGAAAGCGGCCCCTTCAATGCCAGATCGAATCCGGGTCTCTGGGCGACAATCACGTGGGCGAGATCGAAGAGCGCCTCCCATTCGTGCCAGGTGGAAAGCCCCAGGAAGGCGTCCGCGCCGACCATCAGGCAGATGGGCCGATCAATGCCGAATTCTGAACGCAGCTCGATCAAGGTTTCGACGGAGTAGCAGGGCGTCTTCTTGTCAATTTCCCTGTCGTCCGGGATCAGGACAGGATTGCCTGCTGCTGCGATGCCCACCATCTCGAGCCTTCTGGTCGCATCGCATTGCGGCTTCAATCTGTGCGGCGGCATTCCTGCAGGGATCATCCTGACGGATTCCAGATCGCAGTATTCGGCAACCTCCTGGGCCATGCGAAGGTGCCCGAAGTGCACGGGATCGAAGGTGCCGCCGAAAACGCCTATCGGGTTGGAGCCGCTTTTCACCAGGTCACAATACCAGCCTGCGGATGTCCGAGAGCAAGGTGCCCAGATGGACGATGAATTTCGCGCCGAGCGCCCCGTCGATGACCCTGTGGTCGTAGGAGAGCGAAAGCGGGAGCATCAGGCGCGGAACGAAGCTTCCATCGCTGTAGACGGGCTTCATGACAGAGCGCGAGACGCCCAGAATGGCGACTTCAGGGGCGTTGATGATCGGCGTGAAATAGCTGCCGCCGATGCCGCCCAGGCTCGATATCGAGAAGCATCCGCCCTGCATTTCTGCAAAAGTCAGCTTGCCATCCCTTGCCTTGACGGAAAGCTCTCCGAGTTCCGCGGCAATCTCGATGACCGTTTTCCTGTCCGCATCCCTCACCACGGGAACGACGAGCCCATCGGGCGTGTCGACGGCGATGCCGATGTGGCAGTATTTCTTGAGGATCAGCGCGTCCCCTGAAAGCGAAGCATTGAAGGTGGGGAAATCCCTGAGCGCGACCGCGCAGGCCTTCATCAGGAAGGCCGGCAGGGTGAGCCTCACGCCCTGCTTCTTCGCCTCGTCGAGCATCGATTTCCTGAACGACTCGAGCTCGGTGATGTCGACTTCGTCGTGCTGCGTCACGTGAGGGATGCTGGCCCAGTTTCTGGCCAGATTCGCCCCGGAAAGCTTCTGTATCCTGGAAAGCGGCTTCTCCTCAACCGGTCCGAACTTGGAAAAATCGACAGCAGGCGCAGCAGGGATGGCAGGCGCTGCGGTGCCTGCGGCCATCACGCCCTTGACGAAGGATTGGATGTCCTCCTTGAGTACCCTGCCCTTCGGCCCGGATCCCTTGACCTTGGCCAGATCGACGCCGAGTTCTCTGGCGAACTTCCTCACCGAAGGGCTGGCATGCGTGCCTGAAAACGAGGTGATTTCGGCTGCGGGGGCAGGCGCCTTCGGCTCTGCAGCAGGCTTGGGCGCAGGCTGCTGCGCTTCGGGTTTGGGCGCATCCGCTTTCGGGGCAGGCGCTTCCGCAGGCTTTTCAGCCTGTTTCGATTCGGCCTCGAGACTCAGGATGAGGGATCCTTCGGATACCGCATCTCCGACCTTGACGGAAATCGATTTCACGATCCCCGCATAAGGGGAAGGGACCTCCATTGCGGCCTTCGCCGTCTCGAGGGTGATGAGCGGGGAGTCGACCTCGATTCTTTCCCCTTGCGCTACGTGCAGCTCAATGATCGGCACATCCTTGAAATCGCCGATATCCGGCACCTTCACTTCAACTGTCTGACTCATTGAATTTCCTCAAACCGTCTCTGGGTTCGGCTTCTCTGGATCGATGCCGTATTTCTTGATCGCCGCCGTGACCTGCTCTGCGGGAATGGCGCCCTCGTCGGAAAGCGCCTTGAGGGCCGCCACGACGACATGGTATCTGTCGACCTCGAAGAACTTGCGCAGGTTTTCCCTGGTATCGGACCTGCCGAAGCCGTCCGTGCCCAGCACCCTGTAGTCCCGCTTGATGAAAGCGCGGATCTGGTCCGCCTGTATCTTCATGTAATCGGTCGAGGCGATGACCGGCCCGCCCCTGTTCTCGAGGCAGGACTCGACATGGCTGACCCTCGGCTTTTCCTGCGGATGCAACGTATTCCATCTTTGGGCATCCAGGCCGTCGCGGCGCAACTGGGAGAAGCTCGTCACGCTCCAGACGTCCGAGTTCACGCCGAAATCGTCCCTCAACAGATCGGATGCGGCGAGCACTTCGCGCAATATCGTTCCGCTTCCCATGAGCTGGACCTTCGGCGTCTTGGCCCATTTGCCGACCTTGGCCTCGGATACCAGGTACATTCCCTTGAGTATGCCGGTCTCAGCCCCTTCCGGCATGGGCGGATGGGCATAGTTCTCGTTCATCACGGTGATGTAGTAGAAGACGTCTTCCTGGTCCCTGTACATCCGCCTCATTCCGTCCTGGATGATGACCGCAAGCTCGTAGGCAAATGCGGGATCGTACGAAATGCAGTTCGGAATGGTGGAAGCCATCACATGACTGTGCCCGTCCTCGTGCTGCAGCCCTTCTCCGTTGAGCGTCGTCCTTCCGGCCGTCCCGCCGAGGAGGAAGCCTCTCGAACGCAAGTCCCCGGCAGCCCAGGCGAGATCACCTATCCGCTGGAAGCCGAACATCGAATAGTAGATGTAGAAAGGAATGAGCGAGATGCCGTGCGTGCTGTAAGCCGTCGCGGCGGCGATCCAGGACGAGAAGGCGCCGGCCTCGTTGATCCCTTCCTGAAGGATCTGGCCGTTCTTGTCTTCCCTGTAATACATCAGCTGCCCGGCATCCTGGGGCTCGTAGAGCTGTCCGACGGAAGAATAGATGCCGAGCTGCCTGAAGAGGCCGTCCAGCCCGAATGTCCTCGATTCGTCGGGCACGATGGGCACGACGAACTTTCCGATTTCCTTGTCCTTCACCAGCATGGAAAGTATCCTGACGAAGGCCATGGTGGTCGAGATTTCCCGTCCGTCCGTCCCCTTCAGGAAGGATTCGAACGCAGGAAGCTCCGGCGTCGCAAGCGGCTCGGCCTTCATCCGCCTTGCCGGCAGCGATCCGCCCATGGCGGCGATGCGCGCCTTCAGGTATTTCATCTCCTCGCTGTCTTCGCTTGGCTTGTAGAACGGCGCCTGGCCGATGACCTCGTCGGAGATGGGGATGCTGAACCTGTTCCTGAAAGCCTTCAGCGCATCCTCGTTCATCTTCTTCTGCTGGTGCGTCGTGTTCTGTCCTTCCCCCGCATCGCCCATGCCGTATCCCTTGACCGTCTTGGCGAGAATCACCGTGGGTTTCCCCTTGTGGGCGACCGCCTCGGCATAGGCGGCATAGACCTTGCGCGGATCATGTCCGCCGCGGTTGAGCCGCCAGATGTCCTCGTCGGACATGCTGGAGACCATGTCGAGGAGTTCCGGATATTTGCCGAAGAAATGCTTCCTGACATAGGCGCCGTCGTTGGCCTTGTAGTTCTGGTATTCCCCGTCGACCGCCTCTTCCATGCGCTTCAGGAGCAGGCCGTTCTTGTCTTTAGCGAGCAGCGGATCCCAGCGCGACCCCCAGATCACCTTGATGACGTTCCATCCCGCTCCCCTGAAGTCAGCTTCCAGCTCCTGGATGATCTTGCCGTTGCCGCGAACCGGGCCGTCGAGACGCTGCAGGTTGCAGTTGATGACGAAAACGAGGTTGTCGAGATTCTCCCGGGATGCGAGCGATATCGCACCCAGGGATTCAGGCTCGTCCATTTCGCCGTCGCCCATGAAGGCCCACACCTTGCGCCCGGCCGTCTTGGCGATGCCCCTGTCCTCGAGGTATTTCATGAACCTCGCCTGATAGATCGCCATCAACGGGCCGAGCCCCATCGAAACCGTTGGAAACTGCCAGAAATCCGGCATCAGCCAGGGATGCGGATAGGAAGAAAGCCCTTGTCCTTCGGACTCCCGCCTGAAATTCACCATCTGCTCTTCAGTGATCCTGCCCTCGAGAAAGGCGCGCGCGTAGACGCCGGGAGCGGAATGCCCCTGGATGTAGACGAGATCCCCGCCATGCTCGTCGGACGGCGCATGGAAGAAATGGTTGAAGCCGACGTCGTAAAGCGTCGCAGCGGAAGCGAAGCTCGCGATGTGGCCGCCGAGGTCGGAGCCCCTGTTCGCGTTGACCACCATGGCCATCGCATTCCATCTGATGTACGAGCGGATCTTGCGCTCGATCTCATAGTCCCCGGGAAAGCGGTCCTGCCGCTCGGAAGGGATGGTGTTGAGATAGGCCGTATTGACGTTGAAGGGGAGATAAGCGCCTGCCTTCCTCGCCCTTTCGGTCATTTTCTCGAGCAGGAAATGCGCGCGCTCCGGCCCTTCCTGCTGCAATACCCCCTCAAGGGCGTCCAGCCATTCCTGTGTTTCCTGCGGATCCTGATCAGGCGTCAAAGCCATATTCCTACCTCAAATCTATTGAAACTCGGCGTATTATACAGCTTCTTCACGCTTGCGCGCCGCAGCCTCGACCGTATTCTCGAGCAGCATGGCGATCGTCATGGGGCCCACTCCGCCCGGAACGGGCGTGATCTTGGCGGCCTTCATCTTCGCCGATTCGAATTCGACGTCCCCGGCGAGTTTGCCGTTCTCCAGCCTGTTCATCCCGACGTCGATCACGACCGCGCCTTCCTTCACCATGTCCCCGGTGACGATGTTCGGCCTGCCGACGGCAACCACGAGAATGTCCGCATCCCGGGTATGGTGCCCGAGATCGGGAGTCTTCGAATTGCATATCGTGACCGTTGCGCCTGCGTGCAGCAGCATGACCGCCATCGGCTTGCCGACGATGTTGCTCGCGCCCACGATGACGGCGTGCTTCCCTCTGATTTCCACATTTTCGTGCTCGAGCATCTTCATGACGCCGTGGGGCGTGCAAGGCTGAAGCCCGGGATTGCCCAGAAAAAGGGCGCCCACGTTGCTCGGATGGAAGCCGTCCACGTCCTTTTCCGGCAAGATCGAATCGAGCACTCTTCTCGAATTCAGATGCTTGGGGAGCGGCAGCTGGACCAGTATGCCGTCTATTTTCGGATCGGCATTGAGCTTTTCGATGCGATCGAGCAGATCAAGCTCGCTCGTCTCTCCGGGCAGCGCAATGACCTCCGAATGGATCCCCGCGGCCACGCATGCCTTTTCCTTGTTGCTGACGTACACTTGCGAGGCAGGATTGTCCCCGACGATGATCACGGCCAGCCCGGGCGGATTGGGGAAGGATGCCACCCTGTTCTTGAGGGCCTCCCGCATGTGCTGCGCCAGCCCTTTTCCGTCGATGATTGTTGCACTCATTGCGTATTCCTGTTCAGAAAATATTCTTCGGTTTCGGTGACGATGCCGTCCACCGGAATGTCGTTTTCCTCGATCGGAATCTTTTCCACTATCTGGAAAGAGAAGGCTGCGGCGACAGAAGCCGCATCGCTCCGCTTGTTCACGAGCAGTCTGTCGTAAAAGCCGCCGCCGTAGCCCAGCCTGTCGCCTCTGGGAGAAAAGGCGACCCCTGGAACCAGGATCAAATCGATCAGCGAAAAGTCCTCGACCGCATCCCCTCCCCTTGGCTCCCTGATTCCCCACAAACCGACCTCGAGGTCGTCAATATCCGACACGACATGAAGGTCCAGCCCGCTCCTGTCCGTCCTGAGCCTGGGAAGCGCAAGCGCCTTGCCGCCTTCGAGCACGCGTCTTGCGAATCCATCCGTCTCGAATTCGCTTCCGAAACTCATGTAGGCGAGCACCAGATCTGCTTTTTTGTAGGCTTCCATCATGAGCAGCTTCCTCGTGATCGCATCGCTCATGGATGTTCTGTCGAAAGCCGAAACGGCATCCCGTCTTGCAATTATACTTTTTCTGAGTTCGCGTTTCACGCTTGAGGCATCCATCCTCTGGGCATTCCGAAGGCAATTCCGTATGTTATCATCTTGAGCGCAAAGCGCGGATGGTATAATCGCCCCATGAATCCCGAAATCAGACCCATCCGCAGCTTCGTTCTCAGGCAAGGAAGAGTGTCCCGTGCCCAGCAGGCAGCCCACGAAAACCTCTTGCCGAAATACGGGATTCCTTTCAGCCCGGAGAGGCTCGATCTTGACGCAACCTTCGGCAGACATGCACCCAGGATCATGGAAATCGGCTTCGGCATGGGGGAATCGACAGCGCAAATCGCATCAAGCAACCCAGACAAGGACTATCTTGCTCTCGAAGTGCACACGCCCGGCGTGGGCAGCCTCTTGAAGCGGATCGAAGAAATGGGGCTTCAAAACATCAGGATCGTCCAGCACGACGCCGTCGAGGTGCTCGAAAAGATGATCCCGGATTGCTCGCTTTCCGGCGTGCACATCTACTTTCCGGATCCCTGGCCGAAAAAGCGGCATCACAAGAGAAGGCTGATCCAGCCCGCCCTAGTCTCGCTGATTTGCGGAAAACTGGCCCCGGGCGGCTACATTCATGCCGCAACCGACTGGGAGGAATATGCCGAGCACATCCTCGCCGTCATGAGCGGCGAGCCGCTTCTTGCCAACACTGCCGAAAATTACGCGGAAAGGCCCGCATGGCGCCCCCTCACCAAATTCGAAGACCGGGGCATCAGGCTGGGTCACCCCGTCCGCGACCTCATTTTCCGGAAGGCGGGCTGATCTGCCCGCCCCAGTAAGCTGGCGTCGTGCTGGTGTCGTTGTGCTGGCAGACGATTTCCCCTTCGATGATGGGAATGGACGCGCCAAGGTATGCGTCCTCGAGATAGCGGGAATACTGCTTGATCGAATAGCTCGCGCAGTGGTTGACCTGGGAAACCTTTGCGGCTGCGACCCTGAAAAGGTCCGCGGCCTCGCCTTCGGACGCAAAGCGGGTCTCCTCGACATGGATCTTGTAGGTGTCGGGCGCGATGCGCTGGTAGCTGTACTTCCAGTCGAGGCCCATCTTGGGGCGCACGTGCGAGCACCCGGCAAGCATCACCGCAGCGAACAGCATACCGAATCTGCCGATCCCGTTCATTGCCCTGATCCATGAAATATAATTAATTATGGCATGGAGTGTACATGAATAAATTCAAAATTGCTCTGGTCTCCCTTGTTCTGCTCCAGATTTGCGGGTGCAGTTCGATGCTACCCAAGGCAGAGGTCGTCACCATCAGCCCTTGGCACAGCTACACGGAAGCCCAGGCTGTTTTCGACAAGATCGTCCTCCACAAAACGACGGCCGCAGATCTTGCCAAACTCGGCCTCGATCCGTCGAAAAATCCCAACATCACATTGCTGAACTATTCCGACGTGCTGAGACGCTTCATTCCAAGCCCCTCCGTCAACGCAAGCGACCTGGACGAGGGCGTGAAGGAATGCATCAGCGCGAAGACCGACTGCATAGGCTACGAAATCAACCAGAGCGTGAGAAAGCGCGTCAGGTATGGCAATTTCTGGGCCGACTTCCTGAATTTCAAAAGGAAGGTCGACGTCCTGGGATGGCGGTTCAGCGGCGTCATCCTGTTGAAGGACAAGGTCGTCGTCTACAAACTGACCGGGGGCGAACCCTCCATCCACGAATTCGAGGAAAACAGGAATCCGCTCGGGCCGCTCCAGGGAATCGGCGAAACCGGGGCAGGCAGGCTCTAGGGCAAGAAAAGCTGAAGAAGCTCGTTCAAGAAGCGCCTTCCCTTCAAGGTCGGCATGAATTTCACAGGATCCCTGGAAACGAAGCCCATGCTTTGAGCCTCGTCCAGCTTTTTCAGGATGGCAACTCTCGAAAGGCCTGTCCGCTCCTCGAAGAGATGAAAGGGGACGCCCTCGTTGAGCCGCAAGGCATTCATCATGAATTCGAATGGAATGTCGCCCAGAGGCACTGCGTGTTCTTCCTGGATCGCGCTCCCCGACAATGCGCATCCGATGTATTCCTTCGGATGCTTGTAGCGCATCTTCCTCACTATCCTGTCGGGCAGGCTGATCTTGGAATGGGCGCCGGCCCCTATCCCGAGATAGTCGCCGAATTCCCAGTAATTGAGGTTGTGGCGGCAGCGCGCGCCCCCGATTGAAAATGCCGATGTTTCGTAGTGATCGTAGGAAGACAAGGCTTCCTCGATCATCACCTGCATCTCGAAGGCCTCGTCCTCGCCGGGCACGATGGGCGTGTGCTTGTGAAAATAGGTATTGGGCTCGATCGTCAGATGATAGGCCGAAACATGCCGAGGGGAATATGAAAGAACCGTCGAAATGTCCTTTTCGGCCTCCCGGAGGGTCTGATTTGGCAAGGCGTACATGATGTCGAGGTTGACGTTCTCGAAGCGCTTCTTGGCCTCTTCCACTGCGAAATGCGCCTGTCTCGCATCATGTATCCTGCCCAGCGAAGCAAGATGTTTGTCGTCGAAGCTCTGGACGCCGATCGAAAGACGGTTGACCCCCGCATCCCTGAACGCAGAAAACTTTCCCGTCTCCAAAGTGCCCGGATTGGCTTCCAGGGTCACTTCCGCATCGGAATCCAGCCTCACGAGCGCCCTGACCTGCCCCAGTATTTTTTCGACAAAGGCGGCGCTCGCAAGGCTCGGCGTCCCGCCGCCGAAGAATACGCTCGATATCTTCCTTCCCCATATTTCAGGAAGGGAAGAGACGAGATCGGCGGTCAGCGCGGAAAAATAAAGGTCTTCGTCCGGCGTGCCTTCATGGGAATTGAAATCGCAGTACGGGCATTTCCTGACGCACCAGGGAATGTGGATGTAGAGGGAAAGAGGGGGAAGCGAGGAAAAGCTCAGCTGCATCTGAGCTTTTCCATGAGATCAACCATGGCCTTCGCGCGATGGCTCACCCTGTTCTTGATTTCATGGTCGAGCTCTGCACCCGTTTTTCCGAGAACAGGGTCGAAGAAAAGCGGGTCGTAGCCGAATCCCCCCAGCCCCCTGGGAGATTCGAGTATCAGCCCATCCCATCTCCCTTCCGCAACGACGGGCTCCGGATCTTCGGCATGCCTCAAATAAACAATAACGCAGTGATAGTGAGCGCTTCTTTTCACGCAGTTCTTGAGCGCATCGAGCAGCTTTTCATTGTTGCGCTCGTCGGATTTCGGCTCTCCGGCATATCTGGCGGAATGGATGCCCGGCTCTCCGCCCAATGCATCGACGCAGATTCCGGAATCGTCGGCCATGGCCGGAAGCCCCGTCATGCGGCTCGCATGCCTCGCCTTTTCCAGCGCATTCTCGAGAAAAGTCAGATGCGGCTCGTCGGCTTCAGGCACATTGTATTCCGACTGAGGAACGGCCTCGAATCCAAGCGGGGCGAGGATCTGGCGGAACTCCCTGAGCTTTCCCTGGTTGCCGCTCGCCACGATCAGCTTCTTCACGGCCTCTTCCTCCTCGCATGCTGGGTTCTGAAAGGCTGTGCCTCTAGCTGTTTCCCGACTCCCTTGGGCTGGAAGCGCGGAACGAGATGATGCTTGCCGTTCCCGATGAGATCGGCACGCCCCATTTTCATCAACGCTTCCCTCAATGCTGGCCAATTTTCTGGATCGTGATAGCGCAGGAATGCCTTGTGCAGCCTGCGCTGCCTGGTCGACCTGGGAACGTAGACTGCTTCGCTTTCCCTCGATATCCGCTTCAGCGGATTCTTCCCCGTATGGTACATCGCGGTGGCGATCGCCATCGGAGAAGGCAGGAACGCCTGCACCTGGTCTGCCCTGAAGCCGTTCTTCTTCAGCCACAAGGCGAGATTCAGCATGTCTTCGTCGGTCGTGCCCGGATGGGCGGCGATGAAATAGGGAATGAGGTATTGCTCCTTTTTCGCTTCTTTCGAATATTTGTCGAAAAGCGCCTTGAACCTGTCGTAGGTCCCTATTCCTGGCTTCATCATTTTCGAGAGCGGGCCTTCCTCGGTATGCTCGGGCGCGATCTTGAGGTATCCGCCGACATGATAGGTCGCGAGTTCCTTCACGTATTCTGGCGATGTCACTGCGAGATCGTAGCGCAGGCCGGATGCGACGAGCACCTTCTTGATCCCAGGAAGCGCCCTCGCACGCCTGTAGAGCGCGATCAGGGGGCCATGGTTCGTGTCGAGGTTCTTGCATATCCCCGGATAGACGCATGAAAGCCGCCTGCATTTCTCCTCGATCTCGCGGCTCTTGCAGGCGAGCCTGTACATGTTTGCAGTGGGTCCGCCGAGATCGGAGATCACGCCCGTGAACGCGGGGGAAGTGTCCCTGATCGCCTCGATTTCCCTGATGATCGAATCTTCCGAACGGCTCTGGATGATCCTCCCCTCGTGCTCCGTGATCGAGCAGAATGTGCACCCCCCGAAGCAGCCCCGCATGATGGTGACCGAATGCTGGATCATCTCGAATGCCGGTATCTTCGACTGCCCGTAAGACGGATGAGGAAGGCGGCTGTAGGGCAGGCCGTAGACCTTGTCCATTTCTTCGGTCGACAAGGGGAGCGGAGGCGGATTCAGCCAGAGCTCCCTGTCCCCGTGGCGCTGGATCAGCGCCCTGGCATTTCCCGGATTGGTTTCCTGGTGCAGGATGCGGGAGGCATGGGCGTAAAGGACGGGATCGCTCTTCACTTCCTCGTAATCCGGCAGGCGGACCGCCGTGTTCGCGCTTCTTCTTCCCGAAAAGGATTCGATCGGGTCCGTCTTGGTGCAGGCCGGCTTCTCCGAATAAGGGTCCGGGTGAGCATTCACTTCACCCGGCTTGTCCAAATGGATCGAATCGATCACTTTCCAATCGGCGGGCACTTCCTTCAGCACCATGGCAGTTCCCCTGATGCCGGAAAGATCAGCCTTCTTCGCCAATCTATGTGCGATCTCGACAACCTGGCGCTCCCCGTTGCCGAAAACGAGGAGATCCGCCTTGGAATCGACGAGCACGGAGCGCCTGACCTTGTCCGACCAGTAATCGTAATGGGCGATCCTTCTCAGGCTCGCCTCGATCCCGCCGAGAATGACGGGCGCATCCGGATAGGCCTCCCTGCAGCGTTGCGAATAGACCAGAACGCAGCGGTCAGGCCGGCTGTCCGGTTTTCCGTCCGGGGTATAGGCGTCGTTCGAGCGGATCTTCTTGTCGGACGTGTAGCGGTTCACCATGGAATCCATGTTGCCGCCCGTGACGCCGAAAAAGAGATTGGGTTTGCCCAGCCGCTTGAAGTCGGAGGCATCCTGCCATTTCGGCTGCGCAATGATCCCCACCCTGAATCCTTGCGCCTCGAGCAGACGCCCGATGAGCGCCATGCCGAAACTGGGATGGTCGACATAGGCGTCCCCCGTCACGAGGATCACGTCGCAGGAATCCCAGCCGAGCGCATCCATTTCCTCCTTCGATGTGGGAAGGGTTGGAGAGACGCCGAAACGCTTCGCCCAGTAGGGCCTGTAGGAGAAAATGTCTTGCATCCGACTATTTTACTAGAGTTTCGGCCTCTTCCTTCCCCAAATGTTTCCAGGGAAGCGGGAAGAGCGCCGGCACCCTCTTCCTGTAGGTCTCATACCTGTCGCCGTACTGCTCGATCAGCATCGCCTCTTCGTGCCGTGAACCGATGAAGAGATAGAGCGTCGCAAGGACCGAAAAAACGAAGCGTCCCTCATCCATGTCCTGGGACCAGAGCAGAACGAGCGCAAAAAAATACCAGGGATGGCGAACGTAGCGATGGAATGTGGAAATCCTGAAACTGTCGGATTCTTCCCTCTTCAATCCCAAAAAGGCCTTCATGTCGTAATGCCCGAAGGATGCGAGAAAGCCTGCAATGGCGAGCAACTGGGCCATCCACGCAAGATATTTCCATGCACCTTCAAGCGCCCAAAGGACTGGCCAGGGTTTTCCGAAAAGCAGCCAGAGGCCGGGTAGAAGAAGAATCGAGGCCACCAGGTTGTAGGCGAGCCTGTACGGGAATCCAGGCCATTTGGCTGCGACCCATTTTTTTGACCTGTTCGATGCGAAAAGGGAATGCAGCAGAAAATAGCCCGCCCAGTAGCCTGCAAGGAGAATCATGCAACGAATGCCGCGGCGAAGACGATCTCCAGGAGGCCAAGGGCGAGATTGAAGGCGATCAGCTTTCTGATCGAAGCGAGCGCTTCCCCGCCCGCCTTCCAGTTTTCTTCGGATACGGCCTGTTTCAACCTGGAAAAAGGGAAGAAATAGACATAGAAATAGACGAGCATCATGATAATGCCCGTACCGAACATCGCGTGGATGCTCATTGGAATTTCCCCGAACCCGCCGAGCTGCATGATCATGTAGAGGCCGCTCGCAAGGATGGCTGCGACCGCAAACCAGACCCATGGGAAAAACCTCCCGAAAACGCCGGCCCATAGGGGAAGCCGTTGCGGCGACTGGAGGATGCTGGCTGCGACGGGACGGAGGGCCATGTAGGCGAAGAACATCCCGCCCACCCAAACGAAGCCGCCGAAAAGATGGAGAAGTATTGCGATAGCCATGGATTTCCTTTTAAATGCCTGACATGAAAAAACTGATATGGGGGTCTCTTGCAGCGGTCCTCCTCACCCTGCTGAGCATCCGCTATTGGGACCTCCCGGTTGCGGAATATGTCCTCGAACACCTGGGGAGGCGCTTCCTGTTCGGCGGAAGGGTTTCCGCCATGCCCGACCTGCTCCTTGTCACCGTCGCGACCGTGAGCGCGATCTGCTGGGCAGGCTACTTCATTCTTTCCCGGAAAAGGATAACTGACCGCCGCACCCTCTTCTTCAAGATCCTCGGCACATCGCTCCCCATCGCCTTCATTCTCAAGAACATCCTCAAATGGGTCTTCGGCAGGGTGGATACGCGCGTCTGGCTAGCCCATCACCAGGACCTTTCCTTCCACTGGTTCCAGGGGGGGACGCATTTCAGCGGATTCCCCTCCGGGCACATGCTGGTGTTCACCACGATATTCCTCGCCCTGTGGAGGTTTCTACCCCGCGCAAGGAACCTCTTCCTGCTCGGCTGGCTTTCGCTTGCCGCGGCCCTGCTGCTCACGGAATATCATTTTCTAGGCGACGTGATCGCAGGCGCTTTTCTCGGCTATCTCGTCCATTTCGGAACAAGCCGCCTCTATTCGAAGACTAGCTTCCCTTGACCAGGAGAACGGGCACTTTCGATGCCCTCACGATGCCTTCCGCAACGCTTCCCATGAGCAGATGGCTGAGCCCGGTCCTGCCGTGCGTCCCCGACACGATCAGATCGGCCTTCCAGCTTTCAGCATCCCTGACGATAGCGTCGCTGATTTTCTGACCCACCCTGTCTGTCTCGAGTATCTGCGTCTCAGCTTGAGGATAAAGCCCCTTGGCTTTCTCGAGCACCCTTTTGCCTATATCGACCTGAGTCTTTTCGACACCGATCATGTCCCCGTATTCCGACCCAGCGACGATCGATGCCTCGTCCACCACGTAGATGACGCGCAGATCGGCCTTCTGTTCCTTGGCAAGTCCGGCCGCCTGATCGAGCGCAGCATCAGAGGTTTTGCTGCCGTCCACCGGCACGAGTATGCGCTTGTACATATGCTCCCCCTTGTCTTCGATTCGATGGTATAAAGATACTTCATTTCCCGCCGATTGCGTTAGGAAAATATACAGAGAATTCGAATATACTCATGACACAAGATCAGCCCAGCGTGAATGAAACGGCAAGGCTCTGGTTCGCCGCGCTCATCGCCGGCGTCCTCGGGGCGCTTGCCATGACCCTATTCCATGCAGCGAGCGACGGGATAGAATGGCTGCTCACCAGGCAGAATGGCAGCCTGGTCGAAGCCGCGCGCTCCCTGCCCCTCTGGGCGAGGATACTCGTCCCCACATTCGGCGGAATCCTCGCCGGGTTCGTTCTGCATCTGGGCAGGCATTCCGGGCAGCATGTCGATTACATCGATGCGGCCAGGGAAGGAAAGATCGATCTCAACGACAAGACCAATGCGTTCAGAACCCTGTCTTCGCTCTTTTCCGTCGGCTCTGGCGCATCCATCGGACGGGAAGGGCCGATGGTGCAGCTCTCCGCCTGGTTCTCCTCTTGGCTTGCGAAACTCTTTCCGATCCCGGATTCGCAAAGAAATGCCATACTTGTCTGCGGCATCGCGTCCGGAATCGCCTCGGCCTATCACGCGCCTGCGGCAGGCGTGGTTTTCGTCCTCGAACTCGCGCTGGGCTTTTTCGCACGCCATACCGTCGCGCCCGTCCTGATCTCGGCCGTGACATCCAGCGCCCTGATTTTCTGGATGGTCGAGCCCAGTCCGCTCTATACCATGCCCGTCCTGCCCCCCGTTCCCGTCACGCCGAAGGAGCTTCTGATCGCATTGGCCGCCGGCGCAGGATCCGGCCTGCTCGGACTTCTCCTGCTGAAATTCATCGAGCTATCGAAAAAAGCTTTCGGGATGATCAGGCCGCTCTGGATCAGGCTCGGAATAGGCGGGGCGATCGTCGGCCTGATTTCCGTCCCCGTCCCTGAAGTCTGGGGAAACGGCTACGACGTCGTCTCTAAGGTATTGCACGGCGGGCTCTCATGGACTTGGGTAGCCGCAGCCCTTGTCTCAAAGGTTGTAGCAACGATAGCGAGCACTTCCTCAGGGGCCATAGGCGGGATATTCACGCCGACGCTCTTCGTCGGTGCGACGAGCGGCTATCTGCTCGGTTTCGCAACGGGAGCGGATCCAGTCGTCATGTCCATCGTCTGCATGTCGGCCGTGCTTTCGGCCGTCACTCAGGCCCCGATGATGGCGATCGTCATGGTTCTGGAAATGACCGACCAGTTCCATCTCGTCCTGCCGGTGATGCTCGCCTGCGGCACGGCCTATGCGGTCAGCACGCAGTTCGGCGCAAAACCGCTTTACGGCAATCCCATCGAGCACCACGCCTAGAGACGGAATTCAGACCAGCTTTCGAGCTGGATCGCCCCTTCCCTTCCATACCGTTCCAGAAAGTTCCTGCCGACCCGGAGCCAGTGCACGCTTCCATTGTTTGCGGCATCCTGCAAGGGGCCCATGTCGCCTGAAGCAACCCATTTGTGGTAGGCCTCGACAGCCGCCGGGAATAGATCGCGCCTCATCCCCGAGAGACTTTCGAAATAGAAACGAAGGGAATCGTCGTCTTTTTTCTCGATCAGGTTCGGCAATGTGGAAAGGCAATCGGCAAGCAGATCCCTGACCGCCCTGAAAACGATTTCCGTTTTCCCTGACGAGGCGAGCAGCATGGCTTCCCATCCGTCCAATTCCTCCCCTGCCATCCCCTCCCCGAGTTCGTGAAGGATGATCGCCTCGCACTGCGCTTCGACCGCCTCCTCCATATCCTTTCCGCGCCTCTCCCATACCATGCGCCTGACAGCTTCCTTTCTGAGGAAGATGGTTCCGTTCAGGTAGGCGGCGGGCGGCGCATTGAGATCCCTTGCATATTCGCAGCTCGAGACGAGCACAGTGTATCTTCCCCGTTTTTCTTTCCTCAGCAGCTTTCCGAGGAAGAAATGGGGTTTGCCGAATCTCCCGTATCCCGCGCTGTAGACATAGCCCTCCGGGACAATGAGGCGATTGACGCTATCGCTGTCGAAGGGGTCGACTGCTTCCCCGAGCGGGAGATGCGCATAGGGGAGCGCCTCAACCTCGCTCCAGAAATTTTCGCGCTCGGCAAGCCATTTTCCTACATCGCTTTTCGCCAGGCTCGCCGAATAGGGAATCTCGTTTTCCCATCTGTAGTACTGCTGCATCTCGAGCAGGTAGATGCACATCGTCATGCTCCTGGCATGGCGGGCGTCGGTGATGTGGCAATTTCGCTGGACCGTATCGAGCAGCGCATGGAAATTTCTCATATTGTTTTTTAGCACGTTTGGGGCGACAGCACAAATTATGTTATTTTAGTAAGGACAGGGGCTTTCGGAGAACAAAATGAAGCTGATGACTGCGCAGGAAGCGAGGGAACTTGGGGAAATCTCGAAGGAGTGGAAGAAGGGGAACCTGATCGACATTCTCGAGAAGACCATGGATGACATCAAGGGCGCTTCGATTGCAGGAAAATCGGCCATCACCATGGAAAGCATCTCGCCCAATGTCAGCCTGACCGCTTTCGTGGCCGAGCTCGCAAGCCTGGGCTACGATGTCATGGTTCTCGACCCGCCTTTTCCGCCCAGGTACGTCAAGATCTCCTGGAAAGACTGACCGCATCGTCCAGAACCTGCGTCCCGAATTCCGAACAGAGCGAAGCGAAGCGCTTCAGCACAAAAGACTTCGTGTCTCCTGAGGCCCATACGGCTCTGCAATTTTCGATATGGACAGGATGGACGACTAGCTTTTGCACGCTCTCTTCGGACAATTCGAGCTCGAATGCGATCTGGCAGTCGTTCGCAAATTCCCTGTCGACATAATAGTCATCCACGAGATCGCCGCAGGAATAGAAGATCGGCCTATCCCTGTACAACTCGACGCCGTGAAAAACATGTGCGCTGTGCCCGTAGACGATTTTGTATCCCATTTCTATCGCCCCATGCGCGAGGCCGACGAACTTCCGGGAAGGCCGATGCACCATGTTCGGCCCCCAATGCAGCGAAAGAATGGGCCAGTCGACCTTGCCCATTGCCTCTAGCCCTTTCCTGAACTTCTCGATGGCTCTTTTTTCATCGAACAGGTCGAGATAATTGATCCCCGGATTGTCCGGGCCAGCAGCGAAATCCGCCTGGTGGTCGCAGAAAGCCGCCATGCCGAATTTCATTCCGCAACGCTCAAGCAGGGCGGGACAGGACGCGTCATGCATGTTCTTCCCCGCTCCGGCATGCCTGATTCCGGCTTCATCCAGGCATCGCAAGGTGTCTTCCAGGCCGTCGACCCCGAAATCGAGGACATGGTTGTTGGCGAGATTCACGAGATCTACCCCAGCCATCCGCAGCGACTTCGCCGCTCCCACCGGGGCGCCGAAATAGAATGCCTTCGGCTCCCCGCCCCATATGGATTTTGAGGAAGTGATCGCACACTCAAGATTGACGATGCAAAGATCGGCATCCTTCGTGAAGGGCGAGATTTTTCCGAGCGGATAGCCGTGGCCATGCTTTTCCATAGCCTTCCCCACCCCCCTGCCGAGCATCGTGTCGCCGCAGAACAAGAGCTTCATGTTGCCTCCTATACTGGAGCATAGACCAGGGGAGATCATGACGCCTGTCGAACTGATCGGAACATCGGGCGGGAAATTCTCGAAAGAACTCGGCATCGAGCTTCTTCCCGAAAAGAGCGGAAGCCTTTTTCCATGGCTGCTCGCAGCCATCCTGATGGGCGCGCCGATTTCCTGGAAGATCGCCGAAAGAACGTGGCATTGCTTCGAAAGCCGCGGCATGCTCACGCCCCAATCCATCCTGGATGCAGGATGGGAAAAGCTGGTTTCCATCCTGGACGAAGGCGGCTACGCGAGATACGACTTCAAGACGGCCACGAAGCTCCTGGCCGCATCCGAAAACCTGCTGAAGCGCTACGGCGGGAATCTCGACCTGCTCCATGAAGAATCCGCCTCTTCCGAAGAACTGGAGGCGAGGCTGACCGCGCTCGCCAAAGGGATCGGGCCCGTCACCGCAGGCATCTTCCTCAGGGAGATGAGGGGAGTCTGGAAAAAGGCCGAGCCTCTTCCTTCGGAACGGGCGATCCGTTCGGCCAAGGCGCTCGGGTTCCTTCCCATTGAGCTCAAAGACAGGAGAAAAGCGCTAGACCTGCTCGTCGGCCTTTGCGGCGCGGCCTTGTTTCCCGATTTCGAGGCTGCCCTCCTGAGATGGGAAACAGGAAAAAAAACTTGATTCCCGAAAAAGCTGGTCTAACTTGAAATTCCGGATCCGGAGCCTATCCCTGGAAAAGGCTCCCCATCGACAAGGAGAAGGGCATGGAACAGGCAGTCAAACTGATCATGGGCGGACAGCCCGAATACACGGTTTCAAGGGAGGCTGAAATCACCTCCCAGGTGGTAACGGAACGGAAGCTCGGCATGGGCTGGCTACCGGATTATCCCGATTTCAGGGATTACACAGCAGAGCATGAGTCAATCGCGCCCATGCTCAAAAAGGCGAATGTTGCCGAGCCGCTCAAGGCGCCTCCCCATGCTGTGGACCTGAGAGCATGGTGCTCGCCTATCGAAAATCAGGGCGCGCTCGGCTCATGCACAGCGAACGCAGGGGTAGGCGTCGTCGAATATTACGAGCGCAGAGCCTTCGGCAGGTTCATCGACGCATCCCGTCTCTTCCTCTACAAGACCACCCGGTCGCTCATGCATGCGGCAGGGGACACGGGCGCCTATCTCAGGACGACCATGGGCGCGCTCGCGCTTTTCGGCATCCCGCCCGAGGAATACTGGCCCTACAACATCGCGGGCTTCGACAACGAGCCGAGCGCATTCTGCTATTCATTCGCACAGAATTACCAGGCGATTCAATACGTGAGGCTCGATCCCGCAGGGATTGCGAGGCCCGCCCTATTGAACAGGATCAAGACCTATCTTGCAGCAGGACTTCCGCCCATGTTCGGCTTCACCGTTTACAGCTCCATCTGGAACGTCGGAGCAAACGGCGCCATTCCTTTCCCCTGCCCGGGCGAGCGGTCTGTAGGCGGGCATGCCATCGTTGCCGTCGGCTATGACGACGCAATGGAAATCAGGAACCCGAACTGCGGCGCGCCCGCGACCCGAGGAGCGCTCCTGATCAGGAATTCGTGGGGAACAGGATGGGGCGATCACGGCTACGGATGGCTTCCCTACGATTACGTGCTGCGTGGCCTTGCCGTAGACTGGTGGGCGCTGCTCAAGAACGAGTGGATCGATACGGAGCAGTTCAAGGCCTAGAAGCGGTAGCCCATGAGGAAGCTCGCCGAGGTCTCCAGCCTTGTCGCAACGAGCGGGCTTCCCGAGATTCCCCCTGACAGGCGCCTCGCCTGGAACCCCGTGTTGCTGAACCATTTCCTGGAATAGTTGTGCCGCCAGTTGACGTTGATGCCGTAGTCCTTGATCCCGGATTCGGCATTGTATTGGGGAAGACCGGAGGAAGCCGACTGGGAAGAATTGACGCCGAAGAAGGCCTGCATGTAGCGCGGATCGGCCCAGGACAGCTTGGCGCCTGCCCTTTTCCTGTCTTCATTGGTCGGTTTCGACTCGTATCCTTCCTCGAAATCCAGCCTGGTGCCGAAGAAGAAGCGCCCCGCCTCGGCATCAAGCAGGGGGATGAGATGGGTCCTGTGAGTGCCCGCTCCTTCGTAGCTCGGCACAATCCCGGCGCCTGCGCCTATCGATCCCTTCCAGCCCATCTGGTCGAAGCTGATGAAGGCCTGCTCGCTTCCCGCAGTGGACTCTATGCCTTCTCCGAAGGCATGAACCGAAAGCGCCATCCCTGCAAAAAGGGCGGCCAATTTGATTCTGGATTCCCCCATAAGGGGATCCTAATGGACAACCATTAAGACTTCCTGAAGGTCAGAGGATGAATTTTCCGGTCGTTTCGTTGAGCGCTCGGGCGGCATCCACCATCCTGTCGGCCTCGCCGACCGCGTTTGAAGTCAGATGAGCGACGTTCTCGGTCCTCTCCTGGCTCTCGTCTATCCTCGTCCTCACGATGCCGACGAGCATCTGCTGGTCGTCTGCAGCCTCCCTGACCGCCTCGACGGAACGCTTCATTTCGGCAGTCGACTGCTCGATTTTCGAAAATATCTCGGACGAAGACCTAGACGCCTCCAGCCCCGCATTCACCGCCTCGGCATTCTCTGCCGAAATGGACACCGTTGAAGCGACGTCCTCTGTCACCCGCTTCAGCACTTCGTTTATCCGCATCGTCGCATTGGCAGCCTGCTCCGAAAGCTTCCTGACTTCGTCCGCGACGACCGCAAAACCCCTTCCCTGCTCCCCTGCCCTCGCCGCCTCGATCGCAGCGTTCAGCGCGAGAAGATTCGTCTGGTCGGAAATTTCCCTGATTGCAGAGACCGCTTCCTCGACTTCCTTCGCGCTCGTTGCAAGCCTCGCTGCATTGGCCGAGATCTTCCCGCCCGCTTCGTTCAAGGCAGAGATCGCCTGCTCTGTCGCATTGACGTGAAGGACGCCGTTTCGCACCAGTTCGTCTGCGGAAGCGGCGCTGGTCCCTGCGGAATCCGAAAGATCGAGTATGCTGCTTGCAGCGTCGGCCATGCCTTCGATGACGCTCAGGATCTCGTGGGTATTCGTTCTGTATTCCTCGAGATCTTCCCCCAGGGTCTGCATGGATGATGAAATCCCCTGCGCTGCGGATTCCACCGAGTCAGCCGATTCCGCCATTTCTTTCAGCGTATTCCTGAGGCTCGCAGCCATGGCGTCGAACCCTTCGGTGATCTCTCCTACAGTATCTTTGCTCCTGATTCCGCACCCTTCCCTGAGATCCCCATGCCTGATCCTTTCGGAAGCAGCCGCAACCTGCTTCAGCTTGCCGATCAGGAGCCATTTGAGCAGCCCGTGATTCGCTATGCCTATGGTGATGCCTGCGACGATGCAGCCGAGACAGAACCAGATGAGCATGCCCGGCTTCCATTCGACAAAGAAATTGGCATAGAAGGGGAAGATCAGCCCCATCGAAAGGCCGAAACCGAGAAAGGAGTATTTGATTTGTTTGAGTATTGAGTTCATTTTCGCATCTTACAGATCGATTCGCCCAGGACAATCCCCCGAATGGCTAGCCCGAAAGGGTCACGTTAAATTATATGTCATATACCTGGGATTATAATCTGAGGTAGGATGCATGCATGAAAATGGAAAAGATCAATTCCGGGAAACTGAAAGCGGCTGGCTACGATTCGAAAAGCGGTATCCTGCGCGTCGAACTCGAAGGCGGAACCGTTCTCGAATATTCCGGGATCGGCGGGGAAAACTGGCGCAAGCTTTCATCCTCCGGATCGGCATGGAGCTATTACAGGGACAACATCGAGGAGGAATATTCTTCCAGGAAGGTTTCAGGAAAGCCTTCTTCAGGAAAAAACCCGCTCGACGATCTTTTCGCTGCGAAAGATGGGGATTGAAATGGAAGAGACCTGGGTCGAATCCGACCTGAAAAAATACGACGGCATGATGAAATACCCGGAAATATTCTACCTGCCGGGCGGCTGGGTCATCCTGTTCACGACGAACTACGGCGACCAGGGATTTCTCGTCAAATCGAAAAGCGACCGCTCGCCAAGAGAATTCAGGACGCTGGACGATGCGGCGAAATTCCTTTATTCGCATGGCTATGAATCGACCATCGTCACCCTCTACGAATACCCTGTCGACCAGATCATCAAGAAATCGAAGCACGCGCCCTGAACAGCCAAGGAGAAAAGCATGAGCGGCCCGATCAATCCGGGAAAGATATTGCAGACCGGCATGGCCTTCTGGGCTTCCAAGACGCTTCTAAGCGCCATCGAAATGGGGCTGTTCACCGAGCTCTCGAAAGGACCTGAGGAATTCTCATCCTTGAGCGGCAGGATGGGGCTCCACCCCCGCTCGGCCAGGGATTTTCTGGATGCGCTGGTCGCGCTCGGTTTCCTCGACCGAATCGGGTCGGCCTATTCCAACACCCCCGAAACTGCCCTCTTCCTCGACAAAAGGAAGCCCTCCTACGTCGGAGGCATACTCGAGATGGCCAATCACCGCCTTTACGGGCATTGGGGCAACCTCACCGAAGGGCTCAGGACAGGACTTCCCCAGAACGAAACGAAGCATGGCGGAGAAGGCGTCTTTGAAACGCTTTACGCTGACCCGGCCAGACTGAAGCAGTTCCTTTCGGCCATGACCGGCGCAAGCCGCGGCGCGAACATGGCGATCGCAGGCAAATTTTCCTGGAAGGATTACAGCAATTTCGTCGATGTGGGCACAGCGCAGGGGGACCTTGCCGTCCAGATTTCCCTGGCCAACCCTCATCTTTCAGGCATCGGGTTCGACCTTCCCGAGGTCGCGCCGATTTTCGAGGAATATTCTGAAGCCATGGGCACATCAGGCAGGCTTTCCTTCCAGGCCGGCGACTTCTTCAAGGAAGACCTTCCGAAGGCCGACGTGATCCTGATGGGGCACATCCTGCACGACTGGGACCTGCCCACGAAGAAGATGCTGGTCAGGAAAGCCTATGAAGCGCTTCCCGAAGGCGGCGCCTTCATCGTCTATGAAGCGCTCATCGACGACGGCAGATCGGAGAATGCATTCGGCCTGCTGATGAGCCTCAACATGCTCATCGAAACGCCGGGAGGTTTCGATTTCACTGGCGCAGACTGCTCCTCCTGGATGAAGGAAGCCGGATTCAAGGAAACGCAGGTGGTGCATCTCGTCGGACCGGATTCGATGGTCGTCGCCGTCAAATAGGTCATGAGGCTGGGGATAGACCTAGGCGGGACCAAGATCGAGATCGTCGCCCTGGACAGCGAAGGGCATGAGGTGTTCAGGAAAAGAATGCCCACGCCTTCGGGCAACTACGCTGCAACGCTCCTGACCATCACGAAGCTCGTCAGCGACGCAGAATCGAAGTTCGGCATGGCCTCCTCGGTCGGCATAGGCACCCCCGGCGCGCTCTCCAAGGCGACCGGCCTGCTCAAGAATTCCAATTCGACCTGCCTCAACGGAAGGCCTATTCTCAAGGACCTCGAGGCGCATCTCGACAGGGAGGTGAAAATCGCCAACGACGCGAACTGTTTTGCGCTGTCGGAAGCGATCGATGGGGCCGCATCAGGATACGATATCGTCTTCGGCGCCATCATCGGCACGGGAACGGGCGCCGGCATCGTCGTCAACGGCCGCGCCCTGACCGGCGTCAACGGCATTTCCGGCGAATGGGGGCACAATCCGCTTCCCTGGCCCGGCAGCTCGGATCTGCCCGGCTTGCCCTGCTATTGCGGAAAAAACGGATGCATCGAGACCTTCCTGTCGGGCCCGGGAATGAGCGCCTGGCACCTCAAGGAATTCGGCGATTCCCTGCCCCCGGAAGAAATTGCGGCGCGCGCCGAAACAGGCGACGAGGGCTGCGAAGCCAGCATGAAAAATTACGAGCGCCGCCTGGCCAAATCCCTCGCGCACGTCATCAACATCCTCGACCCGGACGTCATCGTCCTGGGCGGCGGCCTTTCCAACATCGAAAGGCTCTACGCCAATGTTCCCGCAATATGGGGAAACTGGGTCTTCTCCGACAGGGTGGACACGCAACTCGTGAAACACCATCACGGCGACTCGAGCGGGGTCAGGGGAGCAGCCTGGCTCTGATTCCTGCCAGATCAGCGAAGGCGCCGAGCCGCGCTTCCTTTCGCCGTGAAAATCGCGCATAAAGCCTGCAGCTTCAATTTTCCATGACCTCCTGAACGCTTCCGCATCCATCGGTATTGGTTTTGGCGTTCGAGGGGAGTAGGATTGGAATCTCGAGCATGATGCGCCGCATCGATCCAAATCTCCCAGAAAAAAGTGGCGTGTACGCAATTTCAGATGCATGATGATTCATAAGAAGCTCTCGTTTTCGATCAGATCGAGTCTGATTTTCGTTTGCGTGTCCGTGATCACCATCGGATCCGCAGTCTTCTACAGCATGCACCGTCTCAATTCCACAGTGCCTCGCGAGTACACCGAATCGATTTCCAGGGCCAATGCAGGGATCGATGCGCAGGCCGTCCTTTTGCGCCTTCACAAGTCCATCGCCGAATTCGTCCTGTCGGAAGGAAAATCCGGAAGCGACCCGGCTCAAATGCAGTCTCTGGAGAAAAGGCTGCGCTCGGATATCCTCGCGGCCCTTGGCAAGGACAGTGCGCAAGGCGCGGAGATGATCCGCCTGCTCGACGATTGGCTGGAATCGAAGATGCGAATGATCGCGCTGATTCGGCAGGGGCGCCGCCTTGAAGAAATGAGGCCGTCTTTCGGGACGGGCTCGGAAACCTATAACAGGTTGGAGACCCGGCTGGGACTCATTGCAGCGGAGAACCAGCGCAGCATGGAAAAACTTGCCCGCGAGGCGGAAGACAAGTATGCAGATACGATGCGCTTCGTCTGGTGGCTATGGAGCGTTACCGTTGCATTCAATGTCCTGGCGGGCGTCATGATCGTCAGGAAGGCCAGAAAGATGATCGAACGGGACAGGCGGACTTCGAAACGGCTGTTCGAGAGCGAGGAAAGGCTCAAGCTGGCGCTTTCCGGGGCGGACGAAGGGACATGGGATCTCGACATTCCTTCCGGGCGCCTGAATTTCGACTCGCAATGGGGGAAATTGCTCGGCTATACGGAAGAAAATGCAAGGCCGCATTCCTTCGAGGAATGGGCCCGGCTCATCCATCCGAATGACAGGAAAAGAGTGCTCAGGGCCATGCATAACCATGTCGAAGGAAAGGCGCCCGAATACAGCGCGGAATACCGCATCCTTTCACGCTCAGGCAACATGATATGGGTTCTGGGACTCGGCAGGGCGGTGAGCTTCGACAGGGAAGGGAAGGCGGTGCGCGTGGTCGGCGTGACGCGCGACATCACCCACAAGAAGGAAAGCGAAGAAAGGATCTGGCATCTTGCGCACCACGACACCCTGACCGGCCTTCCGAATCGCGCCCTGTTCCACGATCGCCTGAAGCATCTCATTGCCATCGCAAAACGGCGCAACCAGATGCTCGCCCTGCTTTTCCTCGACCTGGACGGATTCAAGGAAGTGAACGATCATCACGGCCACGATGCGGGAGATGAGCTGCTTCGGGAAGTCGCGTCGCGCCTGGTGAAGAACATCAGGAGCGGGGACTTCGTCTCCAGGATGGGGGGAGACGAATTCGTCTTCATCCTGCGCGATATCAGGCAACGCGAAGATGCAGCGGCAGCCGCCAGGAAGATCATCGACGCCCTCGCCGAACCCGTCAAATTGGACGGGCTCACGTGCAGCATCAGCGGAAGCATCGGCATCGCAGTCTTTCCTGACGACGGCGATGAGCTCGAGCCACTGGTCAAGCTGTCCGACCTGGCCATGTACAGCGCCAAACAGGCCGGCAGGAACAACTTCAAATTTTACGCAGAAGAAGGATTTTCGGGGCGATGAAATCAGAGATCGCCCGTGCTGGCAGCCAGCATCATGTCCTTCAGGTCATGCATCACGCGCTCTGCGCTCTTGCGCGTGTCGGGAGGCAACCCCTCGAGCATCTTGGGATCGATCATCATTGAAATGACCCAAAGCTTGCCCTGGGCATCTTCGAGAATCGCCACGCGGCAAGGCATGAAGGACACGATCTCGGGATCGGCCTTGAGCATCTTGTCCGCCGTGATGCCGTCGCAGAAACTGAAGATCTCGATGCGCTTGGACTTCTTCCCGGTCAGCGCCTCGATCTCCTTGTAGACCGGGCTCGCGCCGACGAACTTGAGATTGTGCTGATTCGCGCGAAGCTTGAGCGAATCCACCGCGTCGTCGAAACTGACCCCGTTCTGCACCTGCACTTTTGCGATTTGCGCAGGGATGTTGACGTAGCTGAGTCCATTGTCAGCGGCGAAAACCGGCCTCATGAAGAAAGCCAGCAGGAAAATGAAGCTCAAACGATACATGGTCTTTTCCTTCTTGTTGGTCCGAAATGACTCCCCCACGCAAGGATACCCCCTGTCGCAATTGCAGTAAATGCGCCATCGGGATGACCTCAATGGTCAGGCTCTTTTCAGAAGGGATTCGTTCACGCCTATCGCGAACCGCCTCCAAGCGGAGGCCAGGTCGCCCTTGATGGTCTTCAGGTAATCGTCTGCGAGCTCGTGCTCATCAGGAAAATTCGATATCGCGCATGAGCTCATGTTGAACGCCCTGACCTCCTCGATCAGTGAGCCGAGGAAACCGTCGAAAGGCTCCAGCACGCTCGGTGTGAGGTCGGAACGGCCGCGGTGCACCCCGGCGAGGGAAGCGTCGAAAGGCAGCCCGTCGATTCTGGCCAAAGCTTCGCTGTAGACCGCGTCCACCGTGTCGATCAGCGCATTCCGGGTCAGATGCTCACTGGCCTGGGCGGCAAGACGGCGTTGAAGATTCTGGCGATAGCGAGAAAGCGCGCCTTCCCGGAGGGCGCGAACAGACTTGCCGAAGCGGACGATGCATGCGTCGTTCGTCCCTGCTTCGAAATCCGTCTCGGCAAGATCCCTGAGGATCCTTGCCGCAGCGTCCAGCGCGCCTTCCATGTAGCCGCCGCCGTATTCCGCGGACTCCGAGCCGCCGAGAAAGAGCCTGCCTTCCCAAAGGGGAAGGGCAAGCGCCTTGTTTCCATAGGCTGGATGCCCCGTTTCAGGCTCGAGATCCAGCGTGCTGCACGTATGAGCGTCATCGGCCCAGTCCTTGATGTGCTGCTCGCCCGCCGCAGCGTCGATCCCGAAAATCTGGACGAGCTGGCTGGACACGAGCATCCTGATGCCTTCCTCGTCTATGGCCGAGCGGAAACCGGCGGGCAAGGCGAAGAATCCTGCCAGCGCAGCGCGGTTCCCGTCGCAGGCGTCATAGATTTCCCCGAGGACGGCCTGCTCGTGCCTCACGAAGGCGTTTCCTGATTCTCCAGCCATGCGCCAGAAAGGGCTTTCGAAGCGAATGGCCGCTTTCGCCTGATCCGCCATCCAGGTAGGCGTCTTGCGCATCGCCGATCTCGTCTCGTCGGCAAGATCCGGCTCGAATTGCACGCGCTCTTCCAGGATCCTGGGGGGTATCGCTAGCACGGCATGCCTCGCCTTGACTATTTCCTTCGCTTCCCCGCATGCGAAGACGAGCTCCACGTGATCCCCCGCGTTTCTCACCGAAATGAGCTCGCGCCCGAGGAAAATCGCCTCTTCAGGAATGTCTTTCGCAAGCGCATCGACAAGCGAGGCGACGCCTCCCGGAATGCGCCTTGCGCCTCCGTGAACCTCCGGCGCCAGAACCTTTTCCGGCTTCTTGTCGGGATCGAAGAGCTGCTGAACAGTCCCCGTATCGTGCTGGGAAAAATGCGCGAGATCATGATCTTCGACCATCCTCTTCATTCTCGGATGGATGTCCGGCCAGAACCATGTCGGGCCGAGATCGAATCCATCGACGGAATAGGCCCTGCCGCCCAGCCTTTCCCTGGCCTCATACAGCGCGAATGCCCTTCCCCGTCCTTTCAGGCTTGCGGCAAGCGAGAGGCCGCAAAGCCCGCTGCCCACGATCGCAGTATCCAGCATTTCATTCTCCCGAAATATCGACCTGAACCATCCCGTTTTCGATGCGCATGGGGTATTCCTTCATTTTCCACCCTTCAGGATGGAGGCACTTGCCGGAATGGCCGTCGAAAACCCATCCATGGGCGATGCAGCAGAGTATCCTGCCGTTGAAATCGCCCTTCGCCAAGGAAACCTTCTCATGGGGGCAGGCGGCTTCATAGGCCTTGGGCTTGCCGCCGTCGGGCCACATGATGACGATTTCCTTGCCGTCCACCATTGCCGGTACCAGTTCGCCTTCGTAAAGCAGGCTTTGCTTGCAAACATCGGAATAGGCCATTTTTCCCCTCAAGGATATCAGCGTTTGTCGGCTATGCGACACAGTTTTCAAGTATTGAGCACTCAAGCAAGAAAAGTGCCTCGAAGCCGGATCGGGCGCTCGGTCGTCCTATGGCGATGACTCAGGTCAGACGCAGCCCGTCTCGATAGCCCGCATCCTGCTCGAATTCCAGATAATGGATGCTGAAATGCTTTTCGATGCTGTCCTCGTCGGGGATGGAATCGCTGCGCTCGGGGTAGCGCCCGAGCAGCGCACTCCGGTGCGCCCGCCAGGCGTTCAGAAGTGCCTGGCGCGCATGCTCGCGGCTGCATCCAGCCCCCCTGAACATGAAATAGTGCGTGTTCATTTCCGCGACGAAGAACGCTGTCTTGGCGCTCATGCCTTCATCCATGCTCAGACAATGCGGTTCGGCGCGACGCCCTCGGTATCGATCAGCACTTCGCCGTTTTCGATCTTCAGCGGGTATTCGGCGAGGTTGCAGGGCTTTCCCTTGATGCAATTGCCAGAAATGCCGTCGAATTCCCAGTCGTGATGGGCGCAGGTCAATACGCTGCCGTTGAAGCGAGCATCCGCCAGCGGTTCGTATGAATGCGGACACATTCCCTGGAATGCGCGCGGCTCCCCTTTTTCGGGCCAGACGATCAGAACCAGCGTTCGGTTGACCGCCGCCACTTCGTATTTGCCCTTTCTCAGCTCGTTTTCCTCGCACGCCTTTGCAAACATGGTTTTCCTTCCTTAGATATGGGATTGGCGCAATGTCTGTAGCAAATGCAACAAGGCGCGCCGTTTCCTTCATGCAAAGCAAGAAAAGTGCCGATACCCGACAAAGGCAGTTGGAATTGCGGAAATACAGGTGATTCAAGTTCTCTCCGTCTGTCTTGTCCTGTTCGCGCATTGCGCCGATGCGCAGGCGGTCAGCCTCGACGCGCCGCCGAAACAGCCGGGCGCGAGCGCGCGCCTGATCGATTGACGGGGATGACCTTGCGGTCATCCCCCTTCTTGATTCAGGCGAAGGCGCCCTGGTGCTCGACGTTGAACGCCCTGAGCACGTAGTTGAATGCCCTGTTGCTGGCCGCCTGCGCCACCACGTCGAAGATTTCCCGGTCGCCCCACCCTTGTTCGCGCGCAG
>JAJZRS010000019.1 GCA_021802545.1 Pseudomonadota bacterium | reverse complement strand
GATTATGGCGATGCGGGGGTAGAGAAAGAAATCAATTCCCCCAAAAAACTGACTCTTTATCCCCAAAAACAATCGGTAAACAAAACTCCCCTTACGCCGTTCGACGTTTTTACACAGCCTCGCCGAATAGCTGGAATTCATAATTGTCCCATCCAGTGTCTGCTTTGGTTTATGTTTGTTCGATGTCTGCCCGTGAATAGGTGGGCTAAAATCTAAGGCATTCTTGTCGAGTCAGGCAAAACGAAGCCATGATCAAAGCAGAAGAAATCCACCATCCGCCTGACGATTTTTTGAGCAATTTCTGCGAGGACTCGAAATTTTATCGGGCGTTCCAGGAATCCAGGTTGCCTGAGTTTGAGGTGGGTTACGTCCTGATTACCCGCGATGGCAAGCG
This sequence comes from Pseudomonadota bacterium, assembly GCA_021802545.1. Taxonomy (GTDB): domain Bacteria; phylum Pseudomonadota; class Gammaproteobacteria; order Burkholderiales; family JABEVD01; genus JABEVD01. The sequence continues at coordinate 52,794 of JAJZRS010000019.1, read as the reverse complement.
AGTAAGCATTGTTCCTTATTTCGTGATGGATTATCCCGCTGATCTGTTCGTGGACAATCCTCTGCTGAAAAGGGCGTTTTGCTTCTTGAAGCTTAAAGCGGCTTTTGTCGGCCACCCGTCCGCCGATATCGGGAGGATCGACGGGGAGGTATCTGAAGAAATACTGGATGCCTTGAATGAATTCTTGTTCACGAAGGCTCGACTGGTGGTGTACAAATTCTTCGAAACCGCTCTTCCCTTGAAGGATTTCGTCAGGGTCGCGGGAATGCCTATACCCGTCCTGGAAGTTGACGCCGATTATTTCTCGTCGTTCCATGGCAACAGGTCGAAGCATCTGCGCAGAGAGCTGAATTTGTCCAATGACCTGGAATTCCGTGAAGTTCGGCACCCGTACCCCTCCGATTTCCCGCTCGAGAACATATATCGCCTATATCTCGAATCTTATGAACATGGCCATATCCGGTTCGAAAAGCTCAACAAGGCTTATTTCGTCAATACATTGGAAATCAGCAGCTACTTGCTGGCGTATCTGGACGGAGAACTGATCGGTTTTGCGCAGTATTTGACCAAGGGCAGTCAGATCTGCGGAAAATATCTCGGCATGAATTATGAAAAAGGCAAAGCGCATGGACTGTATTTCGCGATGATGACCAGGATAGTCAAAATCGCTGTCCGGGACGGATATAAAACCATAGATTTCGGGGTTTCCGGATATTCATTCAAGAAATGGCTGGGATGCCGATTGATGCCGACTTTCGTGTATTTCAGGCACGCTCATCCGGTCGCCAACTGGCTTCTGAAGAGGCTGAAGTTTTTGGCCGAGCCCTCCGAACACGACTTGCAGTAAACTGCATCCTACTTGTTCAAGGAAGCTCGGGTTGCAGGCGCATCCAGCTCGGGCAGCCGCCGGAGGATGTTGACCGGGTTGCCGCGGCCTTCGGCAAGCATGCTGCCTTCATCGTCAGCGAGATAGGCTAGTCCTGAATCGAAAACGACGCAGAGGAAAGGGTTGTCCGGCTCCACGGGATTGCCGGTATACAATACCCTGCATTTCAGATTCACGGAAAGCTTCCGGGCGCTGCACAGCAGCCAGTTCTCCTGATCCTCCGTCTGTTCCTGGAAAGAAAGCCCGTAAGGGAATTCCGACCTGTTTTCGGTGAGGATGACCGTGTGGGCCGCGCCAATCTCGCGCGCCCGCTCGTCGTCCCAGTCCTCCAGAATGACCACGGGAAGATCCACATCGAAGAGCGGAGAAAGATCCGCAACGGCAGGTTTGACCGATAGAAAGATGTCCATTCGCGCAGGGGCGTTTCCGCAGTTTTATAGGTTTCATCACAGTACCCCAATTATTCGAAGGGAGGAACTGTTCCAGCCGGGTTGATGTTGTATCATTAATCAGAGTACCGTGTCTGACTTTTCGTTCAAAAGGAAGAGATCATGCGCCTCAAGAAGACGGTAATGGCTTTTCTCCTGCCGATATCGGTCCTGGCCCATGCCACAGCGCCAGGCTCATTCAGCCTGAGCCAGCCTGTCGATGGCGACTCTTCCCAGTCGACGCTGCCTGCCTTTTCCTGGAGCCCTTCATCCGGAGCGGCTTCCTACACCATTGAGGTGGCAACCAGCGCGAATTTCGGCACAACCGACATCATCAGCCAATCCGGATTGACTTCAACTTCGTTCGCCATTTCTTCTCCCTTGAATCCGGGAACGGTGTATTACTGGAAGGTCAGCGCGGTCAATGCGGACGGCAGCACGCTGGCTTCGCAGGCGCCTTTCTGGTTTTCCCTCCCAATCCTTCTCGGGTTCACGCCGGGAGGCGTGGCGGTGGCGCCGGACGGTACCCGTGCCTATGTCACCAACAACAGCGCGTCCGGGACCGTCAGTGCGATCGACCTGAACACGAACGCTGTCAAGGTCACGATTCCGGTTGGAAAATATCCCGGCAAGCTTGCTGTTACATCGGATGGGAGCAAGGTGCTCGTGAACAACGGCGCTGGTTCCAACAATGTGAGCGTGATCGATGTCCAGTCGGGGACGGTGACGAACACCATATCGCCGCCTTGCGTGGCCACGACGCTTTACGACATCGCCGTGACACCCGACGGAACGAGGGCGGTCATGGGCGATTTGAATTCTGGCTGCACGCAGAGCGGCCTGGATGTCGTCAATATTTCGAGCGGTGCCATTTCCTTCATCAACCTGTCTCCTTTCAACGGGCCGTTTGGCGTCGCCGCCACGCCTGACGGCAGCGGCGTTATCGCCACGAACGGCATCCTCGGCACGACGGTCAAGCGGATCGACCTCGCCTCGGGTTCGGCGACCACGATCACGGGAACGAGTTCTACATTCGGAGTGGCCGTGACGCCGGACGGAAAGTCGGCGCTCGTCGCTTCTGGCGAGAACGACACCGTGAAGCGCATCGATCTGGCGAGCAATGTCGTAACGGCAACCATTCCTTACGCCTCGAATCAGGATGTGCACAACATTGCGATTGCGCCGGACGGCTCGACTGCTGTCGCGGTTGGGGATTTCGACACTGCCTTGATTTCCCTCGTTTCGAATACCGTCCCGAACGTTTATCCGGGGGGAGGGGGAAGCGTGGCGATCACGCCGGACGGCAAGCGCGCGCTCGTCACCACAAGCTCATTGGGCGGCGCCATTCGAATCATTCCCGTGGGCACCTCGACGGCGGCTTCAGTTTCCCAAGGATGGAATCTGATGGGCAACGGCTTGGGGAATCCCGTCACGGTCTCGACCCTTTTCGGCAATGCGTCCGATGTCACCACCGTGTGGAAATGGGAGCCAAGCGGCAACAACCCGAACATCACCTATCCTGCCTGGGCGTTTTTCACCCCAACGCAGGCTGACGGCGGCTCGGCCTATGCAGCCGCGCACGGCTACGATTTCCTGACGACGATCAATCCTGGAGATGGATTCTGGGTGAACGCGAAGATACCCTTCACGGTTTCTCTTTCCGGGATTCCTATTTCTTCGACCCGATTCCAGAACAGCAGCACAGGCAGTGCGAATCCTTTGCCGGGAGGTTGGAGCCTGATCGCGGTCGGGGACAATCCGACGCCAAGCGCATTCAACGTCAGCGTTGGTGCGACTCCGCCCGCCGCGGGAGTGATCCCGACGAATATCACTACCCTTTGGTCGTGGAATGCTGCGAGTGCCAACTGGTATTTTTACGCGCCGAGTCTGGATGCGAATGGGACATTGGCGAGTTATATCGGCAGCAAGTATTATCTCCCATTCGGGACGGGCACTTTAATGCCGACCACGGGCTTTTGGGTCAATCATCCGTAGGGAGTGAAGTTGGACTGCCAATATGCGGGGATAACCCATCTGACGGGTTGTCGGCGCTGAACGAAATCATTTGTATCGTTTCGTGCGCATTTTTCCCGACAGCAACCCATGCATAGGCAAACTGAATGGCTGAAACTGGCTTTATGTCCGGAGGGATGTGGTTCGCCATAGGTGAGGAAACTGCGAGAGGTCGGAGGCGAATTCGATGCGGCGGTCAGGCGAGAAGGTTCAACTCGTACAGCCTGTATTTCCGCCCGTTCCTTTCGAAGTCGTCGGCATGAAGAAATCCGGCAGATTCGTAAAGCGCCTGCGCAGGCTTCATGGAAAGCTGCGTCCACAGGATGAGCTTCGACCAGCCGAGCCGGCGCGCTCTTTCGATGCAAGCTTCAACCAGCCTGCGCCCGAGACCATGCCCCCTGTATTCCGGCATCACGCCCAGCAAGTGCACTTCTCCTTCGTTCATTTTCGCGAACCTGCAGGCGGGCGAATCGTGAGGCGCCACGATGACAAGCCCGGACAATGCCGAGCTTTGTGCGTGGCGCGCGCCTATGATCGTGCCCCGCTGTCTGACGGCCGAAGGCTCGAACAGCGAATTCGCTTCTTCGTGCGGCGTGAAGCCGCCTTCGACATAGACCTTCGTCAGCAGCGCGGCAATTTCGCGATCTGCAATTTCCAGATCATCCGCCGTTGCGATCGTGAATTCCGGTGCCACGGCGTCAATCCTATCCCTCGGGAAAGAAGACGAAGAGAACGCAGCCTTCCTTGGATTGGGGAACATGGGCCGAGCCTGCCGGATTGTGGATGAACGATCCGGCAGGATAGTCGTGGACGCCATCGCTGAAAGTGCCAGAGACCACAAAGACTTCTTCCGGTCCAGGATGATGCACATCCAATTCCGGAAACGCAGCATTGGCGTCAATTTCAAGAATGGCGGCTTTTGCCCCGGCAGGCCCTTGCCACAAGTCGCGCTTGCGAACGCCCGGGTGGATTTCCCTGGCAGGAACAGACTGCCAATGTGCACTGGAAACGCCTTTTAGATTGATTTGCACTGCAGCTCCTTCAATGATTCGACGATTCAAGCATGGCGACTATACATGATGCGGCATTGCTCCATCCTGTACGGGTTACGCCTCACCCGAGCCTTTGCCGCCTTCGTTCTTGAAACCTGACTTTCTTATGGCCTCGCTTACGGCTTTTTCGACGATTTCATCCACGTTGCCAGTGAATCGGAAATCCGGATAAGTGATGAAATACGGCCCATGCGGTTTTGCAGCGCCGCCTGCAAGCTGGCCGGCAATGATTTCACCAGCCTGCAGCTCCGAAGGGGGAAGCGCGAGCATGATGTTGTTTTGAACGGGCGAAAAGATCAGCTTCACTCTATGCGATTGCGATGCTCCTGCCTCTGCGGTGGCCTTCACGAAGAAGCTGAAACCGCCTTCTACGCCGGCGGAAGTTTCGAGGCCGAATTCCGCTTCAAGCTCCACTTGATTGAGTTCCAGGAACGGATTCGCCGACCCTTCAGACGACGCTTCCTGAAGCTCCTTCTTGACGCCGAGAATAAAATCCTTGAGGCTGATATTGCCCTTCATTCACGCTCTCCCCGTGGAGTTCAACGGCATGGCAGGAAGCGCAAGCTTGGCCATGACAACAGCATGATGATCTTGAATCGTTCCAACCGCAACCGGTCTCGGCCTGAAAATCGGCTTTCTGCTGGCGACCTCCTGGCGTTTGCGCGATGGTTGGTGCTATCGTAGGGCGCCACTGGAGAAGAACATGAATATTTGGGTCGACGCCGACGCATGTCCGGTAGTCATCAAGGAAATCCTCTATCGCGCAGCTGACCGCGCCAGGATTCCGCTCACGCTGGTTGCCAACAAGATGCTGCGAGTGCCGCCTTCCCCCTGGATCAAGGCAATGCAAGTGCCGGGCGGCTTCGATGTCGCGGATCAGCGCATCGCGCTGGAGGCGCATGCAGGCGACCTGGTCATCACTGCCGATGTTCCGCTTGCCGCCCAGGTCATCGCCAAGGGAGCGACCGTCATCGATCCGAGAGGCGATCTGCTGACCGATGCCAACATCGAGGAGCGCCTCACCATGAGAAATTTCATGGATAGCCTCCGCAGCAGCGGGGTGGAGACGGGGGGACCTGCGGCTTTTTCCTGCGCGGATCGGCAGGCGTTCGCAAATCAGATCGACAGGCTGTTGGCGAAGCGGCGGTAGGATCGATCCATGTCCACTGGCGAGCGGCAAGTTTGCGTAAACGGGCCAACCATGACACGGAGTCGATGTTCAACGCAGTGCCCCGATATTTTCAGGAGGAGGGATGCTTTATCCAAGATCCCCGGCGCTTTTGTCTGAAGGGGTTCTGTTATCGCCGGACTTGGCGCGCACCGCACGCAAGTTTTCCCGCCATTCCTCGAGATACTCGTCTTCCAGTTCCATCTGCAGCGCGAGCGCCTCTTCGATCGTGATCGATTCCAGGCCTGACCTTCTTTTGGGCAATTTTTCCCTCATTCTGCTGGAGAGGCGCTCCAACTCCTCTTCACTCAGGCCGCCGACCGTTTCCAACTCTTCCGACTTGGGCTGCTGCATGAATATCTCCTGATGTTTTTGATAACCATGGACCGTCCGTCCAAAAGCAGCGTTCATCCTGCAGACAGCTCCAGCAAACGCTCAGCCCCGGCGGGCTCGTCCTTGAGCAGTGGAACCACCGCATAACGCTTCGCATGCCGGCTCGCAACGATGCCGATTTCCGCCGTTTCGTTCAAGGCCCGCTGGTGCAAAAGCGGCGAGCGCGCACCGGCTGCTGCAATGCTGTTGTTGATGATCCATGCCCATGGCTCGATCCCCGCGCGGCGCAAATCATCCTGAAGATTGGATGCCTCCAGAACCGGCGTCGTCTCAGCCAACGTCACGATCAGCACCTTGGTCTGCTTTTCATCCTGCAGCTGCATCATCGGCGTAGTGAAATGCATGCTGCCCATTTGGCGGGCAACTTCGCGATGATAGGCACCCGTTGCATCAAGCAACAGCAAGGTGTGGCCGGTCGGAGCGGTATCCATGACCACGAACTGCCTGCCGGCCTCACGAATGACATGCGAAAACGCCTGGAATACGGCAATTTCCTCGGTACAGGGCGAGCGCAGGTCCTCTTCCAGCAGGGCGCGTCCTTCAGCATCAAGATTCGCGCCTTTGGTTTTCAACACGCGCTGGCGGTAGCGTTCCGTTTCGACATGGGGATCGATCCGGCTGACTGTCAGATTGTCTATGGGGCCGCTCAAGGTTTCAGTCAGGTGGGCTGCCGGGTCGGAAGTGGTGAGATGCACCCGCAGGCCGCGATGCGCCAATTCCACCGCGATTGCGGCAGCCAGGGTGGTCTTGCCGACCCCGCCTTTGCCCATGAGCATGACCAATCCGTGACCATCCGCAGCAATGTCGTCCACCAGTTCAGCAATGCCTGGCCCAGCCAACTCAATCGGCGCGCCGGCATCTTCTTGCGATTCGGACGGTTTCTCCGTCAGCAGATGGCGAAGCGCATCGACTCCGACAAGATTGAACGGCTTGAGCATCACGCGGTCGCAGGGCAATTCTTTCAGAACGGCAGGAATGTTGTTCAAAGCCGACTGTTCGCGCCGGAAAATCGCTGCCGCCAGCGGGTCGCTTGCGGACTCGATCCGGGGCAGAATGCCATTGATGACGAGATGCTGCTGCCGCAACCCGATGGCGGCGAGTTCTTCGTGAGTCCTGGCCACTTCCTGCAATGTCGCCTGCTGGGCGCGGGCAACCAGGATCAATCGAGTGCGGCTGCCATCAGCCAGTGCATCCACGGCTGCCTTGTACTGCGCGCGCTGCTTTTCCAGGCCGGCCAATGGGCCGAGGCATGAAGCATCGCCTTTGCCTTCCTCGAGAAAACCGCTCCAGGCACCGGGTAGTTGAAGCAGCCGAATCGTATGCCCGGTCGGCGCCGTATCAAAGACGATGTGGTCGTATTCTTGAGTCAGCGTCGAATCAATGAGCAATGCAGTGAACTCATCGAAGGCTGCGATTTCAGTCGTGCAGGCCCCCGACAGCTGTTCCTCGATGCCGTCGACGACCGATTCAGGCAGCATGCCCCGCACCGGGCCGACAATTCGATCGCGATAAACTTGAGCGGCCGCCTGCGGGTCGATTTCCAGGGCGGACAGCCCGGGTATCGAAGCAATGTCTGTGATGCGGTTGCCGATTGCAAGGCCGAACACTTGTCCGACGTTGGAGGCCGGGTCGGTGCTCACCAGCAATACCCGTTTCCCCGATTCAGCCAGTCGAATGGAGGCCGCACAGGCAATCGAGGTTTTGCCAACCCCTCCTTTTCCCGTAAAGAACAAATAACGCGGCGGCCGCTCCAGAAATTTCAAGGACAATCCCTTTGGGTTGGTCAGCAGCACTTGTTGCCAGCGCAGCATCCGGCAGCAGCCGCATCTTCCACAGGCTTTTCGGGAATCCCGGCGAACCTTGCCAATTCCTTGCGCACCGGATAGCGTCCTGCCAGCGCAATCTCTCCGTCCACCAGAATCAACGGCAGCGCTTCGGCGCCGGAACGCTCCAGAAAGGCCCTGGTTACTGCATTTTCCGCAAAAGCCATCGGCTGCTGCGCAAGATTGAACCGCTCGATCTGGCCTCCTGCACGTTTCAGCCAGTCCACATCGGCACTAAAATCCACCAATGCCTGATCGACTTCCGTTCCGCACACCCCGGTGCTGCAACACAACGCCGGATCGAATACCTGTATTTTAGCCATCGCGTGCTCCTCAGTCCTGAATACGTCCGATTTCAGCCAGCTTTTCTTTCAGCATGAGCTTGTCCAGTTTTTCAATCGGCAATGCCATGAACAACTGGATGCGCCGTGCAAGTTGCTCGTACGCCTTCTTGAATGCAGCTCGACGCGCTTCATCGCCTTCTACATGGGCTGGATCCGGGATGCCCCAGTGTGCGGTTGCAGGCTTGCCTGGCCAGATCGGACAGGACTCGCCGGCTGCGTTGTCGCATACAGTGAAAATGAAGTCGATCTCGGGAGCGCCGGGAACGGCGAATTCGTCCCAGCTCTTGCTTCGCAAGCTTTCGGTGCCCATTCCCTTTTCCCGCAACAGTTCAATCGCTCCTGGATTCACTCGCCCTGCAGGTTTGCTGCCAGCGCTATAGGCCTTGAATTTGCCTTTTCCCAAAGTATTGAACAGCACTTCGCCCAAAATGCTGCGTGCCGAATTGCCCGTACACAACACCAGCACATTGTATTGCTTCTCGCTCATTTCAATCTTCCTTGTTCCGTTTTCAACATTTCCTGGGTGTCTTGCACAGCTCTGCATTGCCGCCGCAACAGTTTTCGGTCAGGTAATCCACCATGCCGTTCATCACTTCAAAATTGGCCCGGTAGTAGATGAAGCGGCCTTTTTGCTGGCTTTCAATCAACCCGGCGTGATAGAGGGTCTTGAAGTGAAACGACAGGGAAGCTGGAGCGACCTCAAGCTTTTCAGCCAATTGGCCGGCCGACATGCCTTCAGGACCTGCCGCAACCAGCAGCCTGTAAACCTCCAGGCGCGTGGCTTGGGCAAGCGCGGCCAATGCTTTAAGTACGCTGCCTGACTCCATGGTTTGATGTTTTGACAATTATCAAAATAACAATCGCATTAAAACAGATTCCTCGATCCAATTCAACCCGGGCGCAGCCTCTACCCGCTGCCGGACTTGCGCATGTACAACGGACGTAAACTGGCCATGCCCTGTAATTCCGCCAGAAGAGGATTATTATTGAATTTGGGGAAGCTGTGTCATGATCTTGTCGACCAAAGAGAGGCCATCTATGCAATGTTGGGTTGTTCTGGTTTCCTCTCGCCTGCATCTCTTGCCGGGGCAGTGTGGTCCGCTACTGCATCTTCAAAAAGACCCATGCCATGAACAACGAACGCCCGATTGAATCCGTCAACCGGTTGTTGGTCCAGACAATCTGGCCTTTCGTACTCATAATCATCATTCTGCTGGGCGCGACGGCGGTAAGCCTTGAATTGATGTCCTCTGTGCGCGCATACGTGGGAGGAGAAAGCTTATGGTCAAAAGGGCAAAAGGGTGCATACATCGCTCTCGCAAATTATCTGACCTCGCACTCCGATCAGGATTACAGGGAGTTCCTGGCGGATATCGCCGCCCCGTTGGGCGACCACGAAGCGCGTCTTGCGTTGAATCAGGCAAGCCCTGATTTGGAAACCGCCTACAAGGGATTCATCGAAGGCAAGAATCTCCCGGATGACGTGCCCGGGATGATCCGCCTGTATCGCTACTTCGGGCACACGCCTCTGATGGAGCAACCCATTTCGATCTGGTCCAGGGCCGATGTCGACATCCTGAAACTTTCCCTCCTGGCGAAGTCGGTGCATCGACAGATCGAATCGGGGAAGCTTGATGAAGCGAAGAAGTCCAGATATTTCCAGGAATTGAATGCCATCAACACGGATGTGACCCCCCTGGAGGAGGCATTCTCGTCATCGATTGCGGTCATTTCCCGCCAAATAGACCATTTGATCAATGTCATCCTGGCTGCAATGACTGTGCTGCTGGTGGGGCTGGGCCTGTTTTTTTCCCGCCGACTGGCGGTGCAGCGCGTGAACTCATCTCGTGCGCTCATCAAGGAATCGGACAAGAATGCCACCTTTCTGCACAATGCGAGCGACGGCATCCACATCCTGAATTCGTCCGGTACTGTCCATGTGGCGAGCGATTCCTTTTGCACGATGCTGGGCTACTCAAGGGACGAAATTGTCGGAATGAACGCTGCACATTGGGATGTCAATTTCAATCGGGATAACAGCTCTCCCATTGCGCTGGAGCTGAACAATGCCCACGTCCAGTATGAAACAGTGCATCGGCGCAAAGATGGGGCGCTGTTCGATGTTGAGGTCAGCGCCGTGCCGATTGAAATCGACGGAGCCCGTTTCCTGTATTGTTCGTCGCGAGACATCAGCAAGCGCAAACAGGCTGAAAATTCCCTGCGGGAAAGCGAGGAAAGATTCCGGTCCCTGGTCACCGCATCCAGCCAGATTGTCTGGAATGCCAATGCTTCTGGAGAAGTCTATCAGGACATGCCGGACTGGCGATCATACACCGGACAGAAACTAGAGAAGTTTGTGGGATGGGGGTGGCTCGATGCGGTGCATCCCGATGACCGCGAAAGCACGGCGGCCGCCTGGGCAAAAGCGGTCGAAGGAGGCAGTCTTTATGAGGCCGAATACCGGATAAGGCGTCACGACGGGGAATATCGGAACTTTAATGCACGCGGGGTTCCGGTTCTCAATGCGAGCGGCGCCATCCGCGAATGGATCGGCACGTGCACGGATATCACCGACCGCAAGCGGACGGAGGATCAGATCCATCATTTGGCTTATCACGACCAGCTGACAGGGCTTCCCAATCGCCAGCTGTTTCAGGACCGGTTGAAGCAGGATTTGAAACGCATGGAACGCAACAATACTGCGCTGGCCTTGCTGTTCATCGACCTGGACAGGTTCAAGGAGGTGAACGACACGCTGGGCCACGACAAGGGGGATATCCTGCTGATCGAGACGGCAAGGCGCATCCGTCAGCATGTGCGCGACACGGACACTTTCGCGCGTCTCGGCGGTGATGAGTTCACCATCATTCTGCCGGAGTGCGGCGATGAGTTGAGCATAGACCGGGTGGTGCAGAACGTGCTGCAAGAGATCGAGGCGCCCTTCGATCTTGGAGATGAGAGCGTGGGTCATATTTCCTGCAGCATCGGCATTGCGTTTTACCCTCACGATGCGAAGACCAGCGAAGATCTTCTGAAGCATGCCGATCAGGCCATGTATGCGGCGAAGGATGCAGGGCGGAACATGTTCAGCTATTTCACCCCGCTGATGCAGCAGAGGATACAAGACAAGATCGAGCTGAGCAACGATCTGAGACAAGCCTTGAGCAGGGGAGAGCTGGAGGTGTACTACCAGCCGATCGTCGAGCTCTCGAGCGGGCGCATCGTGAAGGCCGAGGCGCTTCTGAGGTGGAATCATCCGAAGCGCGGGTTGGTGGGCCCTGCGGATTTCATTCCTCTGGCCGAGGAATTCGGAATCATCCATGAACTGGGGAGCTGGGTATTCCTTCAGTCGATTTCGGCTGCGGCAGACTGGAAGCGCCGCCTGGAGCGGGAAATCCAGGTGAGCGTGAACCGCTCGCCGGTGGAATTCGAAAGACAGGAATTCCAGTGGGTCGAGGAGCTCGAAGCGGCCGGATTGCCGGGAGGCGCGGTCACGATGGAGATTACCGAGGGACTGCTGCTGCAGGAGTCGGCAATGGTGCAGGCGAGGCTCCTTGAATGCCGGAACAGCGGGATCGAGGTGTCGATCGACGATTTCGGGACGGGATACTCCGCCTTGTCCTACCTGAAGCAGTTCCACATCGACTACCTGAAAATCGATCAGTCGTTCGTGCGCAACCTGACAAGAGAAGAGAGCGACAAGGCGCTGGTGGAGGCGATCATCGTGATGGCGCACAAGCTCGGGATAAAGGCGATCGCAGAAGGCGTGGAAACGATCGAGCAGCGCGACCTGCTGCACGCCTTCGGCTGCGACTATGCGCAGGGATACCTCTATTCAAAACCTGTCCAGGCGTGCGAATTCGAAAAACTGCTGACGGCATCTTGATATCCCGTCTCCAAGACGGCTGGTGCAAGAGCGGCAGTCAGAGCCCGAGTTCGCTCAGCCCGGGATGGCCATCAGGACGAGGCCCGAGCGGCCAGCGGAATTTCCTGTCCGACTCGTTGATGGGCAGATCGTTGATGCTGGCAAATCGACGCTGCATGAATCCATGGGCGTTGAATTCCCAATTTTCGTTGCCGTACGAGCGATACCATTGCCCGGAGTCGTCATGCCATTCGTAAGCGAATCGCACGGCGATACGCTCATTTACGAATCCCCACAGTTCCTTGATCAGGCGGTATTCCAGCTCGCGCGCCCATTTCCGATGCAGGAATTGGCGAACCTGCTCGCGTCCGACAGGAAACTCGACCCTGTTTCTCCACAGCGTGTCTTCCGTATACACGAGCGCAACACGGTCAGGGTCGCGCGAATTCCAGGCATCTTCCGCCATGCGGACTTTCAGGGTTGCCGTGTCCAGATCGAATGGGGGGAAGGGCGGTTTGGTTTCCATGATTTCTCCTTGCACGTAGACAGTGTTGTCTACATGCAAGGCTATACGAAGTAGACAGGCTTGTCTACAATGACGCCATGAAACCCGCCTCCGTTTTGCCCGCCAGGGAGCGCATCCTCCTGAGGGCTCATGATCTCTTCTACAGCCATGGCATCCGCGCAACCGGGATCGACAGGGTGATCGCCGAATCAGGCGTCACCAAGGTCACGTTCTATCGCCATTTCCCCAGCAAAAACGACTTGATCCGCGCCTATCTCGAATACCGGCACGAGCGCTGGCTCGCATGGTTCAAGGGATCCATCGAAAGTCATGGCGCGAATGTGATGGCCCTCGTGCCCGTTTTCGCAGAATGGTTCCAGAACAAGGAATTCCGCGGCTGCGCCTTCATCAACACGGTCGGAGAATTGGCGTCAAGCCTGCCCGAGGTGGGCTGCATTGCGCGCCGCCACAAGGAAGACATGACGGCCGTCATTGCCGGCCTTTTGCCTGAGTCACTAAATCGCGACGAGCTGGCCTCAGCCCTTGCCGTGGCGATAGACGGAGCGATTGTCCGCGCGCAGTACGACTCATCTGAAAATGCCTTGCGGTCCTTGGACAGGATCATCTCGTCCATGATCCGGGAGGCGCCAATCATTTGAATATCCTCACCCCGGGTATTTGGGAGATGCAAGGCGTGCGGAGTGAACAGGGACATGCAGCTCCAGGGACTGCCCGGCATCAGGATGGCCGTCAATCTTTCCGCCATGCAGTTCAGGCAACCCGGCCTGCCAGAGAAGGTTGCGGGCATTCTCGAAAAAACCGGCCTCGATGCGCGTTATCTCGCGCTCGAAATCACGGAAAACATCGCCATGCACAATGGCCCTGAGATAGTCACGACGCTCAACGAACTCAAGGCGCTCGGGGTCATCGCAGAAGGGGTGGAAAAGGAAGAGCAGGCCGAATTGTTGGAGGCATGCGGCTGCAAGGAAGTTCAGGGCTATCATTTCTGCATGCCCGTGTCGGAAAAAGAGCTCAGGGAGCTCCTTTCCATTCAGTTTTTTCATGCATCGCTGAAATAAAGGGTAACGGGTTTCAGCTTGATGCAATTGCCATACAATATCCCTTTTCAAATCAATGGTACCTTGATTTGGTCCAGATGTTACTTCAGAATATGAATATAAGCTTAATATAACTATAATATTACAAGCGTAGATTGACAAAAACTTCTAAATTTTCATGGTTTTGCGTAAAAAAGAGGCAAAATGAAAAAGAACCTTCCAGTCACGCAACACGAAATCGACTATTCCGAGTCCGATGTTTTCATCACCAAGACAGACGTGAAGGGAATCGTCACTTACGCTAACGATTCGTTCGTTGAAATCAGCGGTTTCTCTCGCGAGGAGCTTGTCGGAAAGAATCACAATGTCGTGCGCCACCCTGACATGCCGACCTGGGCCTTCGAGGACCTGTGGAAGACGGTCAAGAGCGGCCATCCATGGCGCGGGCTCGTCAAGAACAGGGCCAAGAACGGGGATCATTACTGGGTCAGGGCGACCGTTTCCCCGATCATGGAAGGAAGCAAGGTCGTCGGCTACCTGAGCCTCAGGAAGAAGCCCTCAAGGGAGGAGGTCGCGCAAGCCGAAGCCCTTTACCGTTCGGAAAATCCTCCCTCGACAAAATCGATCCTTCACAAATTCAAGAACCTTTCCCTCCAGACGAAGATACAGCTTCTCATCCAGCCTATCCTGCTCCTACTCATCGGCATCGCGACCTTTTTCATCTACGAGGAGATCAAGGCGACCATGATGGATTCGGCAAAAAATCGCGCTGAATCCGCAGCCATGCAGGTCATCGACAGCGCGAACATGCTGATGATCACGGGGACGATATCCAATGCGGACGACAGGAAGCTCCTTATCGAGAAGATCATCGGCGGGCAGAAGCTGAAAAGTTTGAAGCTCTTGAGGACCGAGGCCGTCGTGAAGCAATTCGGGCCCGGATTGCCCGAAGAGAGGCTCGATGATCCCGTCGTCAAGGCAACGGTAGCGGAATCGGAGAAGGCAGGCAGATCGATACCGTACTTCGACCTGGAGAAGAAGAACGGGATTCCGGTTTTCAGGGTGATCACTCCCTATCTGCAATCGAACAACTTTCACGGAACGAACTGTCAGATCTGCCACCAGGGTGCGGTAGGGAAGGCGAACGGCGCCTCAGACATCGAGATCGACATGAGCAGCGATTTTTCGAGGCTGAACGGGTTCATGATCGGACTCATCGTCGGCCAGGTCATGCTCCAGGTTCTGCTCTTCTTCTTCATCGGATTCATCGTCAGAAAATTCATCGGCAAACCCGTCGAAGAGATCAAGACCCATCTCAACGACCTCGTCAACGGCAACATGTCCGGCATGACGGACATCTCTGGGCGAGACGAGATGGGCGAGATCCTCTGCTCGGTGCAGTCGACGAAGGTATTGCTCGGCGCGATCATCGATCAGATCGGCTCGGTTTCCAGCAGGCTCGACGACGGTTCGGGCCATCTCAAGCATGCCATGATGGGCGTGACGCGAAGCTCTCATGCGCAATCCGAGGCGGCAAGCAATATGGCTTCCGCAGTTGAAGAGATGACGGTCAGCATCGATCAGGTGTCCGAAAACGCGTCCGAAGTCAGAAGGGTGTCCGAGAACTCGAAAACCAAGGCCGACGACGGTGGAAGAATCGTCAGACAGGTCGTCGAGGACATGGGGAAAATCAACTCCGCCGTCGAAAATGCCGCGGAGACGATCAAGAAGCTCGACAGGAAATCGAGCGAAATCCAGGACGTTGCCGTGTCGATCAAGGAAATAGCCGACCAGACCAATCTGCTCGCATTGAATGCGGCGATCGAGGCGGCCAGGGCAGGGGAACAGGGGCGGGGATTCGCGGTCGTCGCCGACGAAGTCAGGAAACTCGCCGAAAGGACGGGCAAGGCCACGCAGGAGATCACGGCCACGATCGAGGAGATCAGGAGCGAAACCCTGGTGGCTGTTTCCGAGATGTCTTCGACCGTCGAAGTCGTGAAAACAGGGATGGTGCTTACCGAAAAGGCGGGTTCTTCGATCGTCGAGATCGACGACGGGGCGAATCAGGTCCTCTCCGGTGTCGAAGACATTTCGGCTTCGATCAAGGAGCAGAGCGAGGCAAGTCGCGAGATCGCCGTCAATGTCGAGAAGGTCGCCCAGATGTCCGAGCGGAACAGCGAAGCAGTCGTCGAGGTTTCGAAGGCGGTGGAGTCGCTGGAAGCGCTTTCCGGCGAACTCAGCCAGTCCGTGAAAAGCTTCACGATCTGATCACTGGGTGGCTGTCTCAGATGCTTCTGCAGGATGTGAAAGACTGAAATAGCGCGACTTCAGCGCATTGTGTATGCTGTTCATCTCGCTTTGCATGCTGTCGACGAATTCGTGCAGCCCCTCCTTTGCAAGCGCTGTGCCGTCCGCCGAATCGAGCGTCGCGATGGCTTTCGAGACGGCCGCGAGAACGGGCTCGGGATCGGGCAGCCCGGTCAGTATCCGGGAGATTTCGCTGAGGCAGTGCGCGACCGTTCTTGGAAAGGACCTGTCTTTCAGCAGGAAATCGATCACCCGCCGGCTGCAGGCGTGCACGCTGACATGGCGCCTGTACATCTGGTAGGCGGACAAGGCTTTCAGGATGTTCATCCAGAGCAGATCGTCGGATGCCTCCGAAGGCAGGATCAATGCATGGCTCACATCGAGGATGCGGCTCGTCATGTCGGCCCGCTCCATGTTCCGGCCGATGCTGAGAAACAGCAGCGCAGGATCGCGCGACATGGTGCCGACGAGCAGCCCGACGATGCTTTGCCTTCTCCGAATGATGCCCTGAAGCACCTCGTGGCGGATTCTTCGATCGAGATTGCCGTCCAGTTCCTTGGAGGCGTAAAGATAGAGTTCGTTGACCCACTCCCACGATTCCCAGGGAAGCACCTCCCTGAAAGTGCGCGTGTTTTCCCTCGCATGGGTGATGGAGGCCATGATGGAACTCGGATTTTTCTCATCCGAAATCAGAAAACGCATCACCGATGATTCGTCGGCTTCTTCGTAATGATCGAAGAAATACTGATCGAGGCCGGCCACCTTGAGCAGGGAATCCCAGCCGAATTCCGCCCCTGCAGGCATGTCCAGGCTCATCAGTGTCACTGCGTTGATAAGGCGCGCGGTATCTTCGGCGCGTTCCATGTATCTCGCCATCCAGTAGAGGCTTTCCGCAACCCGGGACAGCATCAGTATTCTCCCTCGACGATCCAGGTGTCCTTGCTGCCGCCGCCCTGAGACGAATTCACGACCAGGGAGCCTTTTTTCAGCGCGACCCGGGTGAGTCCGCCTTGAGTGACGTGAAGCTTGTTGGACTGCAGCACGAAAGGCCTGAGATCAAGATGGCGCGACGCGATGCCTTCTTCGCAAAATGTCGGCGCCGTGGAAAGCGAAAGCGTGGGCTGGGCCATGTAGTTCCTGGGGTTTCCCAGTATGAGTTCCCTGAACATTTCACGCTCTGCCTTCGTCGAGCTCGGGCCGATCAGCATGCCGTATCCGCCCGATTCGTTGGCCGGTTTCACCACCAGCTTGTCGAGATTGGCGAGCACGTATTCCCTTTCCGATTCGATCATGCACAGATAGCTGGGCACGTTCGGCAATATCGGCTTCTCGCCGAGATAGTATTCGATCATCCTGGGGACATAGGCGTAGACCACCTTGTCGTCGGCGACGCCTGAACCGGGGGCGTTGGCGAGCCCGACGTTTCCGGCCTTCCATGCACGCATCAGCCCGGGGACGCCGAGGCACGAATCGGGCCGGAACACCTCTGGGTCGAGGAAATCGTCATCGATCCGTCTGTAGATGACATCCACGCGTTCGAGGCCGTCGATGGTCTTCATGTAGACGCAGTCGTCCTCCGGCACGACAAGATCCATGCCTTCGACGAGTTCGGCGCCCATCTGCTGGGCAAGATAGCTGTGCTCGAAATATGCGGAATTGTAGATGCCGGGCGTCAATACGGCGATCACCGGGCGGTCCCCTTCCCTGGGGGAGAGGGACGCCAGCGTGTCATGGAGTTGGGCCGTGTAATTGTCAACGGGCAGGATGCGGTAGCGGCCGAAGACTTCGGGGAAGAGGCGCTTCATGAGCTGCCTGTTTTCGAGCATGTAGGATACGCCGGATGGGACCCTCAAGTTGTCCTCTAGAACGTAGAACTTGCCGTCAGAATGGCGGACAAGGTCCGTGCCGCAAACATGCGCCCACACGCCGAAGCGCGGACGGACGCCGATGCACGCCTGCCTGAAATTCTTCGAATCCTTGAGCACTTCGATGGGGAAAACGCCGTCCCTGACGATATGCTGCTCGTTGTAGATGTCGGTGATGAAGAGATTGAGGGCGTGCAGGCGCTGCTTCAATCCCTTTTCGACGACGCGCCATTCGTTCGCATCGATGACGCGCGGGATCACGTCGAAAGGCCAGGCGCGGTCGATATTGCCCGAATCCGTGTAAACCGTGAAGGTGATGCCGGCTGTCAGGATGGCCGTATCAACGGCTGCCAGCCTGGAGGAAAAAGTGTCGTCACCGACGGAAGCGAGATGGTCGTATAGCGCTCTGGCAATGGGACGCGGATTCCCGTCCCCATCCAGCATCTCGTCGTAAATGTCTTTAGGCCAGTTGTTTTCGAAATCGATCTTCATGATGGTTGCCAAGCAAGACTCGAGCCAGTCAATGCGGGCCAGAAGATTGCGCCTGCAGCTCGATCAGTTCTTCTTCGACACCTGCTGCATGTGTCAGCTTTGCGACATTGCGCTTGGTGAAGAAACCCTGGAAGCTGCCAAATCTCTGGACGTATTCGATGATGAGCGAGGAGTGCTCGGATGCGCTCGAAAATATCTGCTTGAGCCCTTCCTCCCTCGATCCGATCACATCCAGCAGGAACTGCCTCCCCTGGCCGCTGATCTTGCCGACCACGTAATCGATGTTTTCGGTGTTTTGCGTTTGTCCGTCGCGCACCCCGAGCGCGATATGGTGCAGGCGCGGGCCGTAATTCCTGACGAAGGTTTCGGTGGGCGATGGAAGGCGCTCGATGTGGTTGACGAAATAGGGCGTATTGTTGGCTGTGAATACTTTCGCAGGACTCCTGGCTTCTTCGGCATAATGCACGCTCTTCGTGACATTGGTCGACGAATTCTGTTCCTTGATGTCGTATGAGCCCCAATAATAGTAGCTCGACCAGGAAAGCCATTCCAGAATGGCCACTTCCCTGTTCTGACAATAGACCCGCGTCGCGAGATGGTCGATCGGGGCGATCATGTCTTCGATGCCAAGCTCATTCTGCAGCTTTTTTGCGGCAAGATATCTTTCCTGCACGTCGTCCCTGATGCTGCTCATGCCGAGCGCATAGACGCGGATATGGTCAAGCGGTCGCTCCATGTAGGCGACGATGTTGTGGGTGTAGGGGGAAGGCTTGCTGACGGCGATGTTTCCAGGCAGTTCAAGCCGCCTGATTTCATTCTGGGAAAAGAAGCGGAATTCCCGCGCCTTCTGCTGCTCCACCACGCCGTGCAGGTCTGTCACGCGCAGGATCTCGCCCATGTAGCGGCTGTTCGGCTTGTAGGCGCCGATGGGATAGACCTCGTTCAGGCTGCGGAAGATGCCGCGGATGTTGGGATCCTTCACTTCCCGCACGAGCAGGTCGGGAGAATTCATGTCTATCCGCATGACATGGGTCCAGTGCGTTTCGCTTTCCAGCGTGACGAGGTAATGATAGGGCGTCATCAGCGCAAGCTCGCCGACGTAATCGATCGAATGTCCCGGATCGACCGTCAGCATCAGCGCGTCGATTTCTCCGATCATTTCGGTGAGTCCGATTCTGTCGCGCTCTTCGAGCAATCTCCCGAGGTACTCCTCGAAGAACGGGGAATTATCCTTGTCGCCGTATCTTGCAAAATCCATCGATCGGGTCATCTTTCATCCTTTCACGAAGCGTCGGACTGAGCGCAGCAAACTGCATGCCATGACCTGAAGCAGCCATGCAGGGCATTGGGGCACTGAAATTGTGCATAGGGATGCGCTGCTGCACCATTCTTAGCGGTTTGCTTCGCCTACGGCATCCTGAATGCATGGTCCATTTTTTGCTGTGGACGAGGCATGGATTTACAGGAATTCATCTATTCTGCCGAACCCGGAACCTACGACGAGATGCTCGATGGGGAGGGACGCGTTCGCCCGCATTGGGAATACATGATGCGCGCATTTCGCGGACTCGGGCCGGCGGGGCTCGAGCGGCGCAGGATGGAAGCCGAGAAGCTGTTGAGGGAAAACGGCGTCACCTACAACGCCTACAACGATCCGGGCAGGCCATGGCAGCTCGATCCCGTTCCGCTCCTCGTCTCCAGCGAAGAATGGTCGCAGATCGAATCGGGACTCCTCGAGCGCGCGGAGCTGTTGAATCTGATCCTTTCCGACCTGTACGGTCCAAGGGAACTCATCAGGAAGAAGCTGCTTCCGCTCGAGCTGATATACGGTCATGGCGGTTTCTTGCGCGCCTGCGACGGAATCAGATTGCGCGGGCATCATCAGCTCATCGTCTACGCCGCCGATCTGGCGAGGGGGCCGGACAACCGCATGTGGGTGCTGGGCGACAGGACCCAGGCGCCTTCCGGCGCAGGCTATGCCCTGGAAAACAGGGTGGCCATGACCAGGATACTGCCCAGCCTGTTCAGGGATTCACATGTGCACAGGCTGGCGCTTTTTTTCCAGTCGCTCAGGGCGGGGCTGCAAGCCATCGCCCCCGAGCAGGCTGAAAATCCGCGCGTCGTCGTGCTCACGCCCGGCCCGCTGAACGAAACCTTCTTCGAACATGCTTATCTTGCCGCCTATCTGGGTTATACCCTTGTCCAGGGTGAAGACCTGACGGTGAGCGATGGCCACGTATGGCTGAAATCGCTCAGCGGGCTCGAGCATGTCGACGTGATATTGCGCAGGGTGGATGACGACTATTGCGATCCGCTCGAATTGCGGGAAGATTCGAGACTGGGGGTGGCGGGGCTCGTCGAGGCTGCGCGGCGCGGCAATGTCGCGATCGCCAATCCGCTTGGCAGCAGCATACTCGAAAACCCTGGAATGCTCGCATTCCTGCCCGGGATAGCGGCGCATTTCCTCGGGCGCGAGCTGAGGCTGCCTTCCGCCGCCACCTGGTGGTGCGGGCAGAAGCTGGAAATGGATTATGTCCTGAACAACCTGGAACGCCTGGTGATCAAGCCGACCTACCGCTCTCCTGGCGCACGGCCCGTGTTCGGAAGCCTGCTCGACAAGGCATCGCTCGAATACTGGCGGGAGAAAATCAAAGCCAGGCCCCATGCCTATGTCGGCCAGGAGCAGGAGGGATTTTCGACCGTGCCCGCGCTTTCTTCCGGCGAATTCGCGCCCAGGCATGCCGTGCTGCGCAGCTTCATCGTCTCGAGGCCGGACGGCTATACGGTGATGCCCGGCGGCCTGACGCGAAGCGCAACGCTGAAGGGAGACATGCTGGTTTCGAACCAGGACGGCGGCATCAGCAAGGACACCTGGGTGCTGGCTTCCGAGCCGGAAAAGCTGGTCAGTATCGTGATGAAGCCCACGCCTGAACAGGTCGCAGTCGCTCGCGGCACGGTGTCCAGCAGGGTGGCCGACAACCTGTTCTGGGTCGGACGATATGCGGAACGCGCCGAAGGGACGATCAGGCTGCTGCGCGCCGTGATCGGCAGGCTCTACTACGACCCGGACAGCATAGGCAGCGAATACGGGGCCGCAACGAATTGCCTGCTGCAGGCCGTGATGAGACTGACCGGAACCTATCCTGGTTTTTTCGGCGAGGCCGATCTCGTTCCAGAACCCGATGCCGAGCTTTTTTCCGTCATCCTCGACGAGGGCCGGGCGGGAAGCCTGGCCTACACGCTGCGCTCACTGATGAGATCCGGTCTTGCCGTGCGCGATTTGTGGTCCCAGGATGCATGGCGCGTGCTCGAGGAGCTTGAGCAGCACCTGTCGGATGCGCACACTCTGGCCGTATCTTCCGATCTGTTGCACGAGATGGACAGGATGATCAATGCGTTGTCGGCATTCGGCGGGCTCGTGATGGAAAGCATGGCCAGGGGCGGAGGATGGATTTTCCTGGATATGGGAAGGCGGCTCGAACGGGGGATGATGCTTTTTTCGCTGCTGAAATCGACGCTGACGAAAAGGCAGGGGGAGTTCGTCGAAGAGCTGCTGGTCGAGGCCGCGCTGGAAGCGAGCGACAATCTCATCGGCTACAGACAGTATCACAGAAATTCCATGGAGCTTCCCGCATGCCTGGAACTGCTGCTGCTCGACGAACGCAATCCGCGTTCCGCCGTCTACCAGGCGGCCAGGTTAGAAGAGCATGCGGCAAGCCTTCCCAGGCACAGGGCAGCAGGCAGGTTGGGCATCGAGGAGCGTTATGCGCTTGAAGCCTCTTCCGCCCTTCGACTCGTCGATTTAGACGATCTTTCCCTGGTCGATGCAACCGGGGCCAGGCAGAATCTGGAACAGCTTCTGGCGAGGATGGGCTATTTGTTCGGTTCATTTTCGAATGCGCTCACCTCTGCCTATTTCCGCCACGAGCATTCTCCCCAGACGATCTCTTCACTGAGGACGGCATAATGCGCTATCTCATCACGCACAGGACGGAATACGAATACAGCGAGATCGTGTCGTGCTCGCACAACGAGGCGCGTCTTCTGCCCAGGTCTTCCCCTTCCCAGATTTGCCATGCGGCCAGCATCAGGGTAGTGCCGGAGCCTATCGATTACAGCGAACGCGCGGATTTCTTCGGCAACCGGGCAGCCTATTTCTTCATCGGCGAGCCCCACAAGCGCTTTTGTGTCGTCGCAACGAGCGAGGTCGAGGTGATTGCCGCGCGCCAGATGGATTTTTCCAATCTGATGCAATGGGAATCTGCTCGCGATTGCCTGACAGATTCGCCCGATGCGCTGCAATACGCGCTCGATTCGCCTTACGTCGAAAGGAGCGAGCAGCTTGCCGCCTACGCGCAGCCATCCTTTTCCCGGGAGCGGCCCCTGATCGACGCGGTGAACGATCTGATGCGGCGCATTCATGTCGAGTTCACTTACGACCCGGGTTTCACTACGCTGGCCACGCCGCTTTCCGAAGTGATGTCCCACCGGCGCGGCGTCTGCCAGGATTTCGCCCATCTGGCCATCGGCTGCCTGCGCTCGATGGGGCTCGCTGCGCGCTACGTGAGCGGTTATATCGAAACGCTGCCGGCTCCCGGATGCGAAAAGCTGATCGGAGCGGATGCCTCGCATGCCTGGTTCTCCGTCCATGTCCCGGAGCATGGGTGGATGGATTTCGATCCCACGAACAACCAGGTGCCATCGGAAAGGCATATCGTGCTCGCCTGGGGCAGGGATTACGGCGATGTGGCCCCCCTGAAGGGCGTGATCTTCGGCGGGGGGGAGCACGAGCTCGACGTATCGGTGGACGTGCGCGCTATCGTGGCATCCTCCTGAGATCGAGCGTGCAGGGGTAATCCGGGTTGGTCTCCTCAGGCGGTATTTCCCTTTTTCCCGGCGTGTGGCCGTAGTTCCAGAACCTGCTGACACGCCGCGCTTCGGCTTCGAATGCGTTGACCGGATAGGCTTCGTAATTCCTTCCGCCGGGATGGGCGACATGATAAGTGCATCCGCCTATCGACCTGCCGTTCCAGGTGTCGACGATGTCGAATACGAGCGGCGCGTGGATGCCTATCTTGGGATGCAGGGAGGAAGGAGGCTGCCATGCCCTGTAGCGCACGCCTGCAACCATTTCGCCCTGCCTGCCCGTGTTTCTGAGCGGTATCCGCCTGCCGTTGCAGGTGACGACATGGCGATTCCCGCTCATCCCGTTGACCTTCACTTCGAGCCGCTCGACCGAGGAATCGACATACCTTGCCGTGCCCGCAGCGCTCGCTTCTTCTCCCATCACATGCCAGGGCTCGATGCCCATGCGCAGGTCCAGCCTGATGCCCTGCGCTTCGATGCTGCCGTAATGGGGAAACCTGAATTCGATGAACGGGTCGAACCATTCGATTTCGAAGGGATAGCCTGCATGAATCAGATCGTCGACCACGTCCCTCATGTCGGCGCGAATGTAGTGCGCAAGCATGTACTTGTCGTGCAGCTGGGTTCCCCACCTGACCAGTTCCTTCTCGTAAGGCGTTTTCCAGAACCAGCAAACGAGCGCGCGCAGAAGCAGCATCTGCACCAGGCTCATCCTGGGATGGGGGGGCATTTCGAATGCGCGCAGTTCGACGAGCCCGAGCCTTCCCGCTTCGCCTTCAGGCGAATAGAGCTTGTCGATGCAGAATTCGGCCCGGTGCGTGTTTCCCGTCACGTCGATGAGCAGGTTCCTCAGGAGCCTGTCCACCAGCCACGGTTCCGGCACTTCACCATCCGGGATCTGGCCGAATGCGATTTCAAGTTCGTAAAGGCTCTCGTTCCTGGCTTCGTCGACCCTGGGGGCCTGGCTGGTCGGTCCGATGAACAGACCCGAAAAGAGATAGGAAAGGGCGGGGTGATGCTGCCAGTAGGTGATGAGGCTGCGCAAGAGGTCCGGGCGCCTGAGGATGGGGCTGTCGGACGGTGTCGCGCCGCCAAGGGTGACGTGGTTTCCTCCTCCCGTTCCGGTATGGCGCCCGTCCAGCATGAATTTCTCCGTGCCAAGCCTGCAAAGGCGCGCTGCCTCGTAGAGGGTGAAGGTGTTTTGAGCAAGATCGATCCAGTTCGATGATGGATGGATGTTGACCTCGATGACGCCGGGATCCGGCGTGACGGGAAGGCGGACGAGGCGCCGATCCCTGGGAGGCTGATACCCTTCGAGGATGACAGGGATGGAAAGCGCTGCCGCAGTGTCTTCGATGGAAGCGACGAGATCGAGATAATGTTCGAGCTCGGCAGTGGGCGGGAGGAAAACGCGCATGCTGCCTTCCCTGGGCTCGACGCAGATCGCCGTATGAGGAATGTGCTCTTCGAACGCTTCGGTTTCGCCTTCACCTTTGCTTTGGTATGCACTGTAGCGGCGCGCGACTTCACCCGCCGTGTCCCCCAAAGGTCCCGGATCCTCGAAGAGACTGCGTTCGGCTTCCGTTTCCAGTTCTTCGTGCGCCCAGGGAAGCGAAGCGAGCGGAAGGCGCAGCCCCATGGGCGAATCCCCGGGAATCAGGAACATCATTCCGCGCCTGAATTGCCAAGGACTGCTGCCCCATGCGCCACTTCTCCTGCTCCAGTGGATGGGCAGCGTGAAACCGACGGTTTTTCCGGGATCGCCTTCCAGCAGTGCTGCGGCGCGGCGACGTTCCATCGGATCCTTCAGCATCGAGATATCCAGGTCGGGCGGGAGCATGCCTTCCTGCTGAAGATAATGGAAGGGGTCTTCGAATCCGGGGAGGATGGTCGAGCCGTTCAGGCCAAGCCGATTGGCGAGATGGAATATGAAGACTTCCGCGTCCTTGACCGTATAGCCGTATTGCCCGTTTTCGTCGGCCAGAAGCTCCGGGTTTCTCCAGACGGGAATGCCGTCGGTACGCCAGAAGCAGGCGAGATGCCAACGCGGCAGCGCTTCCCCTGGATACCATTTACCCTGTCCGAAATAGAGCATGCCGCCCGGAGCGAAATCCTCCTTCAGCTGCCTGATCAGCTTTCCTGCGAGCAGCCGCTTTTCCTGTCCGTCTGCGGCGGTGTTCCACTGGCTCGAGGACATGTCGTCGATCGATACGAAGGTGGGCTCGCCGCCCATGGTGAGCCGCACATCTTCCATCTCCAGGTCGAGGTCGATTTCGCGTCCGAGCAGGTCGATGGCCTCCCATTGCTCCTCAGAATAGGGCTTAGTGACCCTGGGATCCTCATGGATGCGGCTGACGCTGTTTGCGAAGGAGAACTTGACGCGCGCCGATCCTTCATAGCCTCCCGTCACCGGCGCTGCGCTTGCCGGGTCGGCCGTGCAGGCGAGCGGGATATGACCTTCTCCTGCGAAGAGCCCGGATGTCGGATCGAGCCCGATCCAGCCGGCGCCAGGCACGTAGACTTCCGCCCAGGCGTGGAGATCGGTGAAGTCGCTTTCCGGGCCGGACGGACCGTCGAGCGATTCGACGTCCGAAGAAAGCTGAACGAGGTAGCCGGAGACGAAGCGCGCGGCAAGCCCGAGATGCCTCAAGATCTGCACCAGCAGCCACCCCGAATCCCGGCATGACCCGAGCTTCCTGGATAGCGTCTCCTCGCAACTCTGCACCCCGGATTCCAGGCGGATCGTATAGTCTAGGCTTTTGTAAAGCGAATTGTTGAGGCCCACGAGGAATTCGACGATGCTGCGCTTCGACCTGTCAATCTGACCGATCCAGGCTTCGAGCAGCGGGCCGTCCTCCGTTGTTTCGAGGTAGGGGGCCAGGTCTTTCGCGAGGCTTCCCTCGTATTCGAAGGGATAATGCTCAGCATACTCCTCGACAAAGAAGTCGAACGGATTGATCACCGTCATGTCGGCGACGATGTCGATTTCGATGGAAAGCTCGCTGGCCTTTTCAGGAAAGACCACCCGGGCCAGATGATTGCCGAAGGGATCCTGCTGCCAGTTGATGAAATGCTTCTCCGGGCTGATTTTCAGAGAATAGGATTCGATCGGCGTGCGGGAATGAACGGCAGGCCTCAGACGGAATACATGCGGGCCGAGCGTTACAGGCTTGTCGTACAGGTAGCTTGTCTTGTGATTGATTGCAACGCGTATGGTCATGGAATGCTCCTGATGTTTCGTCAGGGATTTCGCAAGCAAGAGATGGGCCTGCTTTCTTCCGGCCAGGATTCCCGCTAGAATTGATCCATGACCTATTGTCTTGCGATCAAAGTGGAAGAAGGGCTGGTGCTCGCGTCGGATTCCCGAACGAACGCGGGCGTGGATCACGTCAGCACCTATTCCAAGATGCACACCTTCGTTTGGCCGAAGAACCGCTATTTAGTGCTGCTCTCGTCGGGCAACCTGGCCACGACCCAGGCTGTGGTGAAGCGCATGAGGAGCGAGGCGGACCACGGTGCAGGGATATATTCCGCGCCAGACATGGATGCCGTGGCGGCCTATGTCGGCAGGCTGTCGACGGACATCCAGAAGGAGCACAGGGAAAGGTCGAATGCGGATTTCGAGGCCACTTTCCTGCTCGGCGGGCAGATAGATGGGCACCAACCCGAGATCTTTCTGATCTATCCCCAGGGAAATTACATCCACGAGTCGGCCGAGCATCCCTACCTGCAGATGGGCGAGACGAAATACGGGAAGCCGATACTGGATCGGGTGATCAGGCGCGACACCCCGCTCGAGCTTGCCGGGCGCTGCGCGCTGGTTTCGATCAATTCGACGATCAGGAGCAATCTGACCGTCGGTCCTCCCGTCGAGCTGCTCCTCTACAGAAATGGCGGGGATGCGAGGCTCCTTTCCCTTTCAGAGCACGATCCGTTCTACAGGGCGCTCAACGATGCATGGAACGAAGGGCTGAAGCATGCCCTCAACGGTCTTCCAAAATTCGAATGGGAAGAAGAGCGACGGGCCGCCCAGTTCGTCCAGGAAGGCGGATCGGGGACGATGCGCTGATGGGCGAGATACGGATTCTCATCGAAGAACTCCTGAAATTTCGCGACGAGCGGGACTGGGAACAATTCCACAAGCCGAAGGACCTCGCGCTTGCCGTGAGCGTCGAGGCCGCCGAGCTGCTCGAACTCTATCTTTGGAAGGAAAATGCGGATCCCGAGAAAGTGAAGGAGGAGATCGCCGACGTCATCGTGTTTTCGCTTCTCCTTGCCGAGAAATACGGTTTCGATGTCAAGGAAATCGTGATGGAGAAGATGGAAAAGAACAGGAAGAAGTATCCCGTCGAGAAGGCGAAGGGCTCCGCAAAGAAATACACGGAATACGAATGAGCGAAGTCGTCAGCGTCGCGTACGCCATCCAGCAGGCAGTCGCCCCGGTCTTCCTCCTGACCGGGGTGGGCGCTTTTTTGAGCGTGCTCTCTACCCGGCTCGGGCGCGTGATCGACAGATTCAGGGCCATCGAAAATGATGCGGGAAAGCACGGCGAAGAGATGGCAGTCCTGTTGAGGCGATCGCGCTGGATACATTGGGCGATCAGCCTCTGCACGGTCTGCGCGCTCCTCGTGTGCATCGTGATCGCAGCGCTCTTCATCGGCTCCGAACTGGGCAAGGACCCGTCGGGCACCATCGCATTATTCTTCATTGCCGCCATGTTCGCACTTACAGCCGGGCTTATCTGTTTCTTGCGGGAAATCGCGCTGGCGACGGGCATCATCAGGCTGCGCTGATGGAAGAGGAATTTTCCATCAGGCCCATCATCTGGTCTTCTCCCTGGATGGAAAAGGCGCTGGATCTTCGCCGCGAGGTTTTCGTCATTGAGCAGCATGTTCCTGAGGAACTCGAAATCGACGAAGACGACAGGACGGCGTTCCATCTTCTCGTGCTGAAAGACGATGAAGCCGTCGCAACGTTGCGGCTATCGCCCCATGGGGAATCGATCAAGATAGGCCGGGTCGCGGTCAGGCAGGCCTATCGAAAAAAGGGCCTCGGCACCAGGCTGATGAAAATGGCGATCGAGCATGCAGCCAGGGGCGAATTCCACGACGCGATACTGGATGCGCAGATCGAGTCGATGCCGTTTTATGCAAGGCTCGGTTTTGCAGAAGAAGGTGAAGTCTTCATGGATGCGGGCATTCCCCACAAAAGAATGAAACTCGCCCTTTAGTCATTCAAGTAACGTCTCTGCTTCGGGGAGTCATGATGGACAGAAAATGGTCTGAGGAGTTCGCTGCAGAATGGATAACGGCTTGGAATTCCCACGACATCGAGCGCATCCTATCCCATTACGCGGATGACTTCGAAATGGAATCCCCATTGATCGTCGAGCGCATGGGCGAGCCGTCCGGGAAATTGTGCGGGAAGGAAAAAATAAGACCTTACTGGCGGATGGGACTGGATGCAGCGCCGCCTTTGCAATTCGAGCTGATCGCGGCCTATGCTGGCGTGAGCAGCATCGTCATCCACTACAGAAGCGTTGGAAGAACGCTCGTCTGCGAGACGATCCATTTCAACGACGCAGGTCTGGGGGTCAGGGCTGCCGCGCATTACGGCGCGGCGGCCTGATGAATCAGTCGTCGTCGCCCCAACGGCCGCGGTAGCGACGGTCGTCGTCACCCCAGCGCCTCGCGGGAGCGTAATAGACGACGGGCGGCTGTGAATAGTAGACCTGGGGCGGAGGCGCGTAATATGTCCTGGGAGGCGCATAGTAGGGCTGGGAATAGGATTGCGCCTGGCCCGCGTTGAAGCCGAGCACCGCGCCAAGGGCGGATGCTGCAATCCTGCCGTTGCCCTGACCGACCTGGGATCCCAGGAGGCCGCCTGCTATCGCACCCAGCACCCCGCCGCCGGTGATGTCTGCGTGGGCGGGAATCGAGACGAGCGATGCTGCGAGAGAAACTGCAATCAGTGCCGTTTTCATTATTGTCTCCCTTACTTGACTTGATACTCTTTCGATTCCCATTGTAGGTTTATGTTCCTGAATTTAGGGTAACATAGTGTTAAACTTTGTAACATGGAAGATCTGGAGAAGCTCGTCAGAACCGTCATGCCCTACGGCAAGTACAAGGGGAGGAAGATCGCGGACCTTCCCGGAAACTACCTCAATTGGTTTGCAAGAAAAGGATTCCCGGAAGGCGAGATAGGCCGGCTTCTCGCGCTCATGCAGGAGATTGACCACAACGGACTGAAACACCTGCTCGACCCGTTGCGCTAGAGACGGGTCCTTCTTTCCCGTCTTTCCTCGTTCTTCACAAGATGGGAGAGTCCGGAAAGCTCTTCCGAAATCAGATCGAGAAGATCGTCGAGCGCCAAAATGCCGATCAGCTGCCCTTCTTGGCCTACGACGGGAAGCCTTCTGACTCCCCGGTTTTTCATGTACTGAATGGCTTCGAAAATGCCTTTCTCCTCGCCTATCGAGGCAAGTTCTGTCGACATGATTTCGCCGAGCGCTATCGATTCAGGATCGATTCCTTCAGCCAACACTTCGACGACGAGATCCCTGTCCGTGACGAGGCCTATCGGCTTTTTCAAACCGTCAGCGTCCTCCACGATCACGACGTCACCGACATGATGCTGCCTCATGAGTTGGGCTGCTTCCCGCACGCTGTCAGACCTGGATGCGACGACGACTTCCCTTGTGCACAATTCTCCGACGGGCATGTTTCCTCCTTTTTCATTCACATGATTTCTGTTTAGATGAAGAGAGCGGAAAGTCAATGAACTTTGCATCCCTGGCATGGATCGAATGGAAAAAGGAGGCCTGAATGAAAAAAGTCATTTTATTGCTGCTCGCCTTGTTGGCATCTGGGTCCGCACATGCCGAAAGATGGCATGGAGGCTGGCACGGAGGGGGTTGGCACGGAGGGGGTTGGCACGGTTACGGGCATGGATACGGAGGCTGGCGTGGAGAGGGCTGGCGTGGAGGGTGGGACGACGACCCGTTCTGGTTCGGCGCAGGGCTGCTAGGCGGCATGATGCTGGCCCAGCCTCCCGTCTATTATTCTCCCGCTCCAATTTACGTTGCGCCGCCCGTCTATGCGTCTCCTCCCGTCGTCATCCAGCCTCAGGTGATCTATTTCGCGCCAGGGGCGGTCACGTATGGACCGGTTACCTATTACAATGGATACGGACCGAATACGGACAGATGAAGGATGGAAATACGCATTGTCGAAACGCTAGATGGCATTTCGCCGCAAGAATGGGATCTGCTTGCCGGCAACCTGCCCCATCTCTCCCATTCATTCATTTCCGCATTGCACGACTCAAGTTGCGTCTCGGAAAGGAGCGGCTGGGTGCCGCTTTTTCCGACGCTATGGCGCGAAGGCAGACTGGACGCGGCGATGATCCTGTATCTCAAGACGCATTCATGGGGAGAATACGTCTTCGACTGGTCCTGGGCGGAAGCTTACAGGCGGCATGGGGTGCGCTATTACCCCAAGCTCGTTTCCTGCATTCCCTTTACTCCGGTCACGAGCCCCAGGCTGCTTGCCGATAATCGCGCTGACAGGATGACGCTGCTGGACGCGGCGATGGGGCTTGCATCGGGAACGGATTCGTCCGGCCTTCACGTGCTTTTTCCCGAGGCGTCTGAAATGTCCGAATTGACCGAAGCGGGCATGATGGAAAGATGCGGGATGCAGTTCCATTGGCGCAACGAGGGGTATGAAGATTTCGATGAATTTCTCTCCCGGCTCGAGCGCGAAAAACGCAAGAAGATCAGGCAGGAGAGGAAGAAACTGGAAAATATGAGCTTCGAGAGAAAGCACGCTCGGGAGCTTACGGAAGCAGAATGGGCCTTCTTCCATTCGTGCTACGAAAGAACCTATCACGAGCACGGTTCTTCCCCCTATCTCAATCTCGAATTCTTTCTGAGAATAGGCGGCTCGATGCCCGATAACCTGCTCATGGTGATCGCGAAAAGGGAAGGGAAGCCGATCGCATGCTCCCTCAACATCGTCGACCGAAAAAAACTATACGGCAGGTACTGGGGAGCGATCGAAAATCACGATGGCCTGCATTTCGAGACATGCTATTACCAGGGGATCGAATACTGCATAGAAAACAAGATCGACATCTTCGAAGGGGGAGCGCAAGGCTTGCACAAGGTATCCAGGGGATTCATGCCCGTCCTGACGCGCTCCTCCCACATGCTCTTCCATGAAGGATTCGCGAATGCCGTGGCGCAGTTTCTGGATGCCGAAAAGGGCGGGATGGAAGAGAGGATGAATGAAATCCGCGGGCCTTTCAAACGTGATTGACCCGAACGCTTCCTGGAAAAGCTTGAAAAACCTGCAAGAACTGACAGTTACCCATTTTTACGATATGGAACTAATATTGGAAGGATAGAACTAATGCTAATAATAACAATATGGGGAGCAGCATGTGTATGGGCCAAAGGAAGGTGTTACTCGGCTTCACGAACGAGCCTGTTTCAGAAGGGCTGCACATCTGCCATCTCTACAGCGACGAAGTGGAGCGGAACAGGGTGATGACCAAATTCATCGGAAGCGGGCTGGAATCCAGGGAAAAAGTGCTCTGCCTGGTCAATGCATTGACGCCCGACGAGATGAAGCGGAATCTGGAAGAAATGGGCATGGACGTCAGCGGCCTTTCCGCCCTCGATGCAAGGAGCGCATATTGCCCGACCGGGAATTTCGACAAGTCCAGAATGCTGGAAGCCATCCGTAGTTTCTATCTCGACGCTCTGGATGAAGGATACCAGGGTGCGCGCGGTGCAGGAGACATGGCCTGGGCGCTTGAAACTCATGCATCCGAAGCCGACCTGATCGAGTACGAGGCGAGAGTCAATCAGATCGTCTCGGATCATCCCTTCACCGCCTGTTGCCAATACGATGCCCACCGCTTCAGCGGCCAGATGCTGATGGATATTTTGAGCATCCATCCCGTGACGATCGTCAAGGGGCAGCTTGTCTGGAATCCGTTCTACATTGCACCGGGAGACTTTCTCAGGGAATTCCTGGCGAGGTCATGAATGCTGCAAAACATCCAATCATCGATTCTGGGAAGAATACTGATTCTCCAGAATGGATTTCATGCCGCCACGGATGAAAAACACCTCGCTGAATTGATTGTCGAAGGGCTCTCCCTCCTTCCTGGTGTAGAGAGCCTTGCCTTCTGTAAGGACGGCATGCTTATCGCCTTTTCGAGAAAGGATTGCTGCCGTTACGCAGGCGAAGACGCGGAAAGAACCTGTGAAAGTTTCTGCCCTGTCGAAGGCACCCTGATCAGGAAAATCGCCATGTCCGCATCCGGCATGGATTTCGGCGGACTGTTCTTCAGGATTTCCGATCCAAAGGCTTTCGATCCCTATTTTCCCTTTGTGGCCAATACTGCAAGCCTGGCTGCGCTCCATCTTGAGAACATGCATGTCGAAGGCGAGCTGTATGAGGCGAACAGAAGACTCGCGAAGATCGCGCAGGAGCGCGGCGAGAAGTACAAGCGCCTTTTCGTGACCATGGCGGAAGGCGCGCTCTACCAGGACGCGGAAGGGAAAGTCGTTTCAGCCAATCCGGCCGCATTGCGCATTCTCGGACGTCAATTCGAATCCTTGTCATCTTCCCCATGGCTTGATCCGGTCAAGGAAGACGGGTCGGCTTTTCAGGAAGAGGAACTCGCCCATCTCGAGGGTCGGGGGGAAGTCGTGATGAGAATCTACAATCCTGAAAAAATGCAGCATGTCTGGCTCAGCCTTGAGACCAAGTCCCAGAAAATTTCAGGAAAGAGTCAGGTTTTCACCACGTTCAGGGACATCACCAAAAGAATGGAAGCCCTGGCCGAACTCGAGTTCAAGAATGCGGTCCTTTCCATCCATCATGAGACTTCTCCTGACGGCATACTCATCGTCGACGAAAACATGAAGATCGTGTCCACCAACAGGCAGTTCATCGATCTGTTCGGCATTCCCGAGTCGCTCGTCGAGGCAGGCGACGACGAAGAAATGCTGAACTATGCAGCAGGCATGGTGAAGGACCCCGAAGCATTCATGGCCAGGGTGAGGGAGCTTTACGGGAGCAGGGAGCTTGAGGGGCGCGACGAAGTATTGCTTGCCGGCGGAAGAATAATTGACAGGTATACCTGTCCTATTTTTTCCAGGGACGGGCATTATTTCGGGCGGGCATGGCATTTCCGGGATGTCACGGAAAGCAGGCACGCCGAGGAGGAACTGCGCATCGCCGCCAAGGTGTTCGAATCGAGGGAAGGTGTCATCGTGACCGATTCCAGGGCGAACATCCTCAAGGTGAACGAATCGTTCACGAAGGTGACGGGCTACACGCAGGATGAGGTGTACGGAAAGAATCCGAAGATCCTGCAGTCGGGAAGGCAGGGGAAGGATTTCTACAAGCAGATGTGGGCAGAACTCAACAAGATGGGGCAATGGCAGGGCGAGATCTGGAACAGGAGAAAGAACGGGGAGATCTATCCCGAATGGCTCAGCATATCCGGAGTGAAAAACAGCGAAGGGGCGGTGAGCCATTTTGTCGCGAGCTTTTCCGACATCTCAACCCAGAAAGAAGCCCAGGACAGGATATACCATCTCGCGTTTTACGATCCCTTGACCAGGCTGCCGAACAGGAGGCTGCTCCTGGACAGGCTGGGTCATGCGCTCGCATCGAGCGCAAGAAGCAAGATATACGGCGCGCTCCTTTTCATCGACCTGGACAATTTCAAGGCAGTCAACGACACCTATGGGCACGAGACGGGAGACGGCCTTCTCAAGGAGGCAGCCGAAAGGATAAGAAGGGCGGTAAGGGAAGAGGACACCATCTCGAGGCTCGGGGGCGACGAATTCGTTGTGATCATCGAGGAACTCAATCCCGGCATGAATCAGGCCGCGTCAATGGCCAAACGGGTTGCCGAAAAGATCGCGGCGACGCTTGCCAAACCCTACAGGATGCAGGGGAAGGAATACCATTGCTCCGGGAGCGTCGGCGTGAGCCTTTTCGATGGAAGCGAGACGGAAAGCGACGAGGTGCTGAGGCATGCCGACATGGCGATGTATCAGGCCAAGATATCGGGAAGAAAATCGGTGCGCTTCTTCGATCCGGCCATGCAGTCCGAGCTTGAGAGGCGCACAGAGACGGAAAGAGAACTCCACCGTGCACTCGAGCAGGGAGATTTCTCGCTTTATTACCAGAAGAAAGTGGACGGGAACGGAAAGGCGATCGGCGCTGAGGCGCTCATCAGATGGATGCACCCGGAGAAGGGGATGATTTCGCCTTCCAGCTTCATACCGCTTTGCGAGGAGACGGGGCTCATCATCCAGATCGGAAAATGGGTGCGTGAATCGGTATGCAGGCAACTCGAGCTTTGGCAAGAGCGTGAAGATGCAAGGCGCCTCCATGTTTCATTCAACGTGAGCGGCAAGGAGTTCAAGCAGGACAATTTCGTCTCCGACATGAGGGCGCTTTTGAGCGGCAGGCGCTTCGACATTTCGCTCGTCGACATCGAAATCACTGAAAGCGTTTTGCTCGATGATGTCGAAGACTCCATCGCCAAGATGAACGCGCTCAAGAAAATGGGGGTTTCGCTTTCCATGGACGACTTCGGCACGGGCTATTCTTCGCTTTCCTACCTGTTCAGGCTGCCGATCAACCGGCTGAAAATCGATCAGAGTTTCGTGAAGGAAATCGCAAACGACGAAAGCAAGGAGGCGATCGTCAAGACGATCATCGAAATGGGCAGAATCATCGGCATGGATGTCATTTCCGAAGGCGTTGAAACTAAAGAGCAGTTCAGGCTGCTCAAGAAGCACGGCTGCCACAGCTTCCAGGGATACCTGTTCGGGAAGCCTGTTCCCATCGATGAATTCGAGGGGGATCTTTGATACGATGAAACTTATTCCCGTATTTTGCGTCATAATGACAAAAAGGAGGGGGAATGTTCAAACAATTGGCAATCGGCGTTTTGATCGCGTTTCTGGCTATAGCGCTTCTGCCCAAGGTTCTGCCTGGCGGGTTGATCGTGCTGGGGACGGGCATCGTACTGCTGCTCGGCATCATCGGACTGATGGTTTTCTGATGTCCAAGCGCTCTGTCTACGCAGTGATCGCTGTCGCTATCGCTACGGTGGGCATCGTGGTTTTCGAGATATTCAAGGTCGTGAAGGTGCTCGCCTGATCACATCCTGAAGCTTGCCAGCGTCGCTTCAAGCGATTCGACAAGCGCCTTCAGCGTCTTCGCCGTGTCATCGACCTGGGCGATGGTTTCGCTGCTTTCTTCGGACATCTGGGCGATTCTTTCGACATTGGCAGCGACTTCGCGGCTTGCGATGCTCTGCTCCCTGATCGAGCTCGAGATGTCGTCGACGCCGACCTTCACTTTTTGCGCGCCTTCTCCTATCGCCAGGATGGCTTCTCCCGCTGCGCCCGCCAGCTTTTCGCCATGTTTTGCTTTTTCGACTGCTACCTCGATCATGCGTATCGCATCCATCGTTCCATCGTGAATTCCGCCTATGGTCGTGGCAATTTCCTGGGTCGAGCTGCTGGTTTTTTCCGCGAGTTTCCTGACTTCGTCAGCGACGACTGCGAATCCTCTTCCCTGCTCGCCTGCTCTTGCAGCCTCGATCGCCGCATTCAGGGCGAGGAGATTAGTCTGGTCTGCGATGTCGCGAATCACCTGGACGATTCCCCTGATTTCATCCGTTTTCTCCCCGAGCAACAGTATGGCTTCCGACGCTTGAACCACTTCCGTGCCGATCGAGGCCATATCGGAGACCAGCTGGTTCACGGTTTCGCCGCCGCTTGAAGCGATCGAGCTGGAATCGACCGATATTGTTCTCACCTCGTCGGCGTTTTCCGAGACATGGTCGATGCTGACGGAGATTTGCTCCATGCCTGAAGCCATGTTGTGGGAAGCCTCGGACTGGGCCTGTGCTGCCTGGCTTGCCTGGAACGAGGCGTCTGAAAGGTGATGGGAGCGCTGTTCGATTTCATTGGCGACAGAGCTGATCTGGTCGATGACAGAGCCCATCAGCACCTTGGTCGACTGGATCGTGCAGAGCAATTCGCCCATTTCGTCGCGCTTCGAAATGTCGACCGGACGCGAGAGGTCGCCGCTGACGATTTCTTCGAGGTGGCGCTTGGTTTCTTCGACCGGTTCTGCGACGAAGCGCCTGCCGATCCAGCCGAGAAAGAAATAGAGGAAAAGCTGGAGAACAATCTGGCCTGCAGTGAGATAGACGATGATTCTGTTGAGGTGCCCGAACTCTTTCGATAGATCGATGACGATCTCGGATGCGCCGTTCGAGCTCCCGACCTTGACCTGATGACACATCAGGCAGTCCGTTTCGTGGAAGTCGTGCGACTCGATGTAGGGCGTGATTGCCCGGAAGACGGGTTTGCCGTCGACATGCTCGAGCGAGAAATAGGGAATGGGCCTTCCCGCCTTCACCGAATTCTCGATGACTTCCCTGACTTTCGGGTCGTTCAGGTGCTCTTCTGGCAGCCCAGGGCCGAACTGCCTCACGACCTGTTCCGTTCTGAGCAGTCTGAGCGACTTGAGATGCTGTCCTTCGATGATCTTCTTGATCATCAGCTTGCGGTTGTTCGGGTCCGAGATCATGCCCGTGACCATCAGCATGTTGGCGGAATCGATCACCTGCATGGCAGTCGATTCAGCGCGCATTTGCACGTTTTCCATGATCGATGATCGCATCTGGTAATAGACGGCGAAGGTCGCGCCGACAAGAACGATCAACAGGATGGGCTGGATCTTGAGCTGCAGCGACAGGTTGCCGAACCATTCCAGGGGAGAGAGCCGCTTTCTGGGCGGTTTCGGGTTTTTGTACAGCGCCTCGGCATCCGAGATTTCCGATCTGGAGGGTTTTTTCCTCAGCGAAAGATAGCCTGTGATTTTCCCTTCATGGGTGATCGGGCTGACGGTGGCGCGTACCCAGTAATGATCCCCGTTCTTTGCGCGGTTCTTGACGATCCCGCGCCAGGGGTGACCGCTCTTGACCGTGTGCCACAAATCCTCGAATGCCCAGGGCGGCATGTCCGGATGGCGCACGATATTGTGGTTCTTGCCGATCAGCTCTTCCCTCGGGAATCCGGATAGCTTCACGAAGGCATCGTTGACGTACGTGATGATCCCTTTGAGATCCGTCTTCGAGACGAGGGCTAGTTTTTCATCGTATTCGATTTCCCGCTGCGTGACAGGTTGGTTGTTCTTCATATTGTATCCTCAATTCATGCGGGAGGACGGCACGCCGAGATGGTATCCCTGCGCGTAATCGATGCCCATTTTCCTCAGTTCTTCAAGTACTTCCTCGGATTCGACGAATTCTGCGATCGTCTGGATGCCAAGCCCCTGGCAAAGCCTGATCAGGTTCTGCACCAGGATGTAGTCAATCCTTGAATTGATGATGTTGCGAACGAAGGCGCCGTCAAGCTTGACGAAGTCGAAATGCAGTTCCCTCAGGTAATGGAATGAGTTGTAGCCGCTTCCGAAATCGTCCAATGCGAAGGAAAACCCCTTCTTCCTGAGATCGGAAAGGAATTTGCGCATGTGCGTCATGTCCCCTATGGCGTCCCGCTCGAGGATCTCGAAAACGATCGTATACGGCGGAATGCCGAATTCTGCGCACAGTTGTTCCGCAAATCCGAGCACGCCTCTTCCCTGGATTTCCTGGGCGGAAAGGTTGATGAAAAGGCGGGATGTGTGGCGCTCTTTCGAGATTCTCTGTTTAAGGGCGAGAAAGGCTTTCTGAATGATGATGCGGTCGAGTTCCCTTCCCAGGCCGTATCTTTCTATGGTTTCGATGAACTGGCCGGCCGAGATGGTCCCTCCATCCGGCTCAATGAGCCTGGCCAGGGTTTCGTGGGCGAAGAGCTCCCCCGTCCTGCAGTCGACGATCGGTTGGTAATAGGGAATGACCCGGTCATCCTTGAGGGCGTCGCGCAATGTTTCGACGTAGTTCCGTGTGCCCCTGTTGGTGCGGATATGCTGGTCGAGCGATTCAAGCATGCAAACGCCGTCCTTGCCCATTTCCTTGGCCCGGTAAAGGCCGAGATCGACGCCGGTCATCAGGTCCGACGCGCTTTTGGCATCGGTCGGGTAGGTGACGATGCCGATCGACGTCGTGACATGGAAGGTTTTTTCATTCGTTCCGTCGAACTGGATTTTCTTGAGTTCGGTTCTCAGCTTTTCAGCGACGATATTGGCGTTTTCCTTTCCCGTTTCGGTGAGGATGATCGCGAATTCGTCGCCGCCTATCCTGGTCACGAGATCACCCTTGCGCACGAATGAGTTCATGGCTTCTGCGACAAGCTTGAGAACGGAGTCTCCGCAGGGATGGCCGAAGGTGTCGTTGACATCCTTGAAGTCATCGAGATCGAGCATTAGGATTGTGAATTCGTGGTTGTGACGTTCCGATCGGCCTATCTCGTATTCCAGCATTTCGTTGAAATAGCGGCGGTTGTGCAGTCCTGTGAGAGGATCGTGCGTCGAATAGTATTCGAGCTCGGACATCGTCTTGCTCAGTACCTTGCTCGAGCCCACCACCATCACCATCACGGCGAGGATGGACCGGATCACGCTCGCTTCCTGGGGTGAGAGTTTCTTGACGGAACCGTAAGCGACGCCGAGAAGCCCGGCGAGGTTGAGCGTCTCGAATTCAGGAACGGAAACCGAGACGGAGATCATCTCGATTTCTTCCACCGAATCCAGTTTTTCAGGCACCTGGATCTGGTATTCCTCGATGTCGAGCGGCGCATCGAGAGGCAGGCCGAGCTGCCCGATCATTTCCCTGGCAAGATGCTTCCTGACGGAGATCTTGACCTCTTCTGAATAATCGCCGAGATAGTAGATGAAGAGCGATAGCCCATGCTCTTCCGAGAAGGCGATGAAAAAGAAATTGAAAGGGAAAATGGATCGGAAGCCGGTAAGTATTTCCTGGATGAAGGCTTTCCATTGCGAGACCTTCTCGTGCGAAAGGATGATGTTCTCCAGAACCTGGCTCTGGCGTTCGAGCAGGTCTTTCTCGATCAGGGTGCCGACCAGATTTTCCGTGGTTTCGTGGAATTCGAGCATGATCTGCTGCAGATGATTGCCGTTTCTCTGCCATTGCCGCTCCCGCTCCTTGAGCAGCAAGTCGAGGGTCTGGTCGAGCCTTTCGCTTCTCGTCATCGCGCCTGAAAGTATGGCGATAATGACCTCTTTTTCGGCTTGGCCGAGGGGGCTGTCGGCGAGCAATCGGATGCCGTCTTTCAGGGCGCATCCAATCTCGTCGTTGATGTTGTGTACCAGCTTTCCGATGTTGTTGGCGAAATGGTTGGTGAAGGCCTGGCTTTCGAAAAGGAAAGCGAATTTTTCGACGACCTGCAGGCGCATCTCTTCAATGCTGCGCGGGGTAAGCGAGTGCATCAGCATTCCTCCGCGCTGAAAAATCCCGCTTCCGTCATCAGGTCGGTTCCGCACCTGAGACCGCGGAACCACGAGATGAAGTCCGTGACGGATTTTCCCCGGTAGATCGGGCCGTGCTGAGGAGCGATCATGTCGATGTCGAGCGTCGAGACTCTGTCGGCCCAGATCCTCGCGGCGCGGTTCGACCCCATGTAGCGCTTGTGGAAGGGCTCGATGTAGGGGCGGTGGGCATCGAAATCGTCAACAAAGGCATAATCGCATCCGTCGGGCAGCATCGCTGCGCCGATGTCGCCGCTGAAGAGGATTTTCGATACGGGGTCGTAAACGTTGATCTGGCCTTCCGAGTGAAGGAAATGGGCGGGAATGAGTTCGAGTGTGAAATTTTTTTCTATGCTGCAATGCATCCCTTCGTCGGGAAGGGCCTTGAAGCGGTTCATTTCCTTGATGCCGTAATGGGGAAGGAAGCGCATCCAGATACTGGAAACGTAGACCGAGGCCGCGGTCAGCGCAAGCCAAGTGGCTATGCCGCCGACGATGTCTGGATCCTGATGGGAGAGCACGATGGCCTTCACGTCTTGCGGCGCGATGTAGCGCAGCATCTCGGCGAGCATTCTGGGCATGACGCCAAAGCCGCCCGGGTCGAGCAGGACGCCTGAATTGTCTTGCAGAATCAGGTACTGGTTGGACCTTATTCCATCTTCCTCGCCGGGGTCGCTTTCATTGAGCAGAATAAACTTGTGCCCATTTCCCTCGAACAGGATGACATTGCGCATTGACCTCCTCCCCATTGCCGTGCATCGTTGTGTTCGCCTGATCTATTGTCAGGCCGCAATCCAACGGGGGCTGGGTCGGATGGAAAAATTGTATGATTCGTACTAGTACTTGTCAAACTGTCATATCTGTCAGGAAACTGACGTGGCGAGCGATCCATCGATGATAGACTGGGCCACTTCACCGATTTTCTTTCTTTGCTGCCTTGCATGAGTGCGCAATCTATCGAATGCCTCTTCCTCTGTCAGATTATGCCGCTCCTTCAGCATGCCGATGGCGACGCTGACTGCCCGAGAACTGCGCAAGGCGATCAGGAGGCCTGCCTCGGATGAACGCAATGCGCGCAATTCGTTCCCCCTGGCGAAGGCAAGCTCGATCATCGGGATGATCTGGTGGATTTCCAAGGGCTTGACGAGATATCCGAAGCCGCCGACCGCCACCGACTCGCTGACCTGGTCTTCGTCGGAATGGGCCGTCAAAAACACGATGGGAACTTCCGAGATTGATCTCACTTTCTTCGCGACTTCAAGTCCGTTCATGACCGGCATGCGTATGTCGAGAAGGATGAGGTCAGGCATCGCTTTCTGAATCGATTGCCATGCGATTTCCCCGTTCGATGCTGTCGTCGTGCGGTATCCCGCCATGGAGAGGCCTTGGGAAAGGCTGAAAAGGATGACCCTGTCGTCTTCGGCGATCAAGATATGTTTTTGCATGGGCTATCCGATGATGGGCTCGGCAAGGCACAGTTCGACCGTCACTTCGCCGTGTCCAGGCCTGATCGAAAGGGAGGCGCCGGCAGGCGGCAGCAGCGCATGGACGAGATTCAATCCAGTGCCGAGACCGGTTCCGCTTTCCATTTTGAAGACGTCTCGTCCGGATGCCGCATTGTCTATTCTGATGGAAGCGCATGTCCTGTCGCCATTGAGCGTCACCCTGATTGGGGATTTCCTGTTGTTGCCGTGCTTGACCGCATTGGCGACGAGCTCGTTGATGATCAGCGCTGTCGGAACGCTTTCCCCGTCCATGACGGTGATATCTTTGGGGAGCAGGATCTGCAGTTTGGGACGGCAATATCCGGTCGCTTCGACGGCATCGCAGATCTCTGAGACCAGCTTGACGAGCGAGCAGCTCCCCAGCCTTGAAATGCCCTGTATGCCGTGAACGATGGCCACGGCATGCAGCCTTTCAATGGCCTGCTGCATCGATGTGGACAGTTCCGGATTCTGGCGCATCTGGTAGCGGAGCAGTCCGATCACGCTCTGGATATTGTTCTTGATGCGGTGATTGACTTCCCTGATCAGGGTGTTGCGCTGGACGCCGGCATGGGCCATGCGCTTTTCCTCGGCGAGCTTTTCGCTCATGATGTTTTCGCTGAAGACGACGCAGCATTTGCTTGAATGTCCGTGCAAGGGCGCTGCAGTGATCTTTGCCCAGACTGCCGATCCGTCTTTTCTGAGATAGCGTATTTCTTCCTTGAAGCTCGAAATCTCGCCTTTCAGAAATTGGGAATGGAATTGTTTTCCCTTGTACCGATCATCGGCATGGACGAGATGGGAAGTCCTGAATCCGGTGATTTCTTCTTCCGAATAGCCGAGCAGTTCGCAGAAAGCACGGTTGGCTTTCAGGATGTACATGTTCAAGTCGATCATGGCAATGCCGATCGGGCTCTGCTCGAAAATCAGGCGGAAGTCCTGATCTTCTGCGGCATGAGGCATTTCTTTCGGCAATCTGGCAATATCCATAACCATGGCATGGTCATTATACTCGCCAGGATGAAGGAGGTGTAGGGATTTTCGGGCCTGCTGGATTACAATAGCGGGATGAGGCTGCTCCTTTTGTTCGTTCTTGCCTTTTTTTCTATGCAGTTGCATGCGCAGGGGATAGGGCATGGTCGTGAGGTTGGGTCTTTCATCGGAAAAATGGTGAAGGTGCACGGTTTCGACAGGGCAATGCTGGAATCCCTTTTCGGAAAGGTAGAGCGGGTGGACGAAGTCATCAGACTGGTCGCATCGCCTTCAGTTTCGAAGCCGAAAAACTGGCGCGCTTACCGGGCGCTGTTTGTCAACAGGGTTCGCATCGAAAAGGGGGTGCGCTACTGGGACAAGTACAAGAATGCGCTTTCAAGGGCGAGCAGGAAATACGCTGTTCCGCCCGAGATCATCATCGCGATCATTGGCGTCGAGACGCTTTACGGAAGCCACACGGGCACCTTCAGGGTGATGGATGCCTTGTCGACCCTGGCTTTCGACTATCCCGAAGCACCCAACAGGGCTACCAGGATGTCCTATTTCAGAAGCGAACTCGAGAATGCGCTCGTTTT
Source organism: Pseudomonadota bacterium (assembly GCA_021802545.1). GTDB lineage: Bacteria > Pseudomonadota > Gammaproteobacteria > Burkholderiales > JABEVD01 > JABEVD01. The sequence goes on along the minus strand of JAJZRS010000019.1, from coordinate 10,193 downwards.
CGCGAAGCGTTCCGGTGTCGATCCCATGAGTCTTTACGGATCCTATGCGGGCGCGATCGGGCTGCCCCAGTTCATGCCGGGCAGCATCATGAAATACGGCATCGATTTTGACGGCGACGGGAAGATCGACCTGATGCATTCACCGGTTGACGCGATAGGAAGCGTTGCCAATTTTCTCGCCATGCATGGATGGCAAGCCGACGAAGGGCTGGTCTTCCGAGCCAGAGTCAATTCGGAAAAGCAGGACTGGCATGCATTCGAAGGGGAGTCTGCGGCGAAATTCGGCTTGAAAACCCTCGAGAGCGCAGGTGTTTTCCCTGAAAAATCCGTTCCGGATTCGCTTTTCGGCCTTGTCGACCTTGAAAATGGAGACAAGCCGACCGAATACTGGCTCGGGACCTGCAATTTTTTCGCCATCACGAAATACAACAGAAGCTATTACTATGCGATGAGCGTCGTCGATCTCAGCAGGGAAGTGAGACTGGCGCGCGCTTCCCGATGATAGCCAGAAGCCTGTCCCATTGCTCGATGCTTTCGGAGAATTCAGCGACATGATGCAGTTCTTCCCCGTCAAGCGGTTCGACTGATTTCTCCTTTGCGTCCAGAACGGCGATCCCGGCCTCCGATGCGTCGTTCCGTCTTGAAAGGATGCGCGTCTCGAGCGTCTGCCTCGACGCCTTGAGCACAGCTATTGCGAAGGGAACGCGAAGTTCCTCGGCCAGTTTCTCGAAGCGCTTCCTTTCTGCTTTTTCAAGAAATGCCGCATCGACGATCACCGGATAGCCCGAATCCAGAAGCATCTTCGCAAGCGCCTCCAGCCTCGAATACACTGTTTTGGAAAAATCATCAGAATAGATTCCGGAATCGATCGAAGATCCGCTCTTGTCCAAGGCCTTCAGACCGGCGAGACGCTTTCTTTCGAGGTCGGAACGCAGCCTGACCGCCCCGAGACGCTCCAGAATTTGCTGCGACAATGTTGTTTTTCCCGACCCAGGCAGGCCGCATGTGACGATCAGGAATGGATGGGCAGGAAAAAGGAACGAATGGACGAGATCCAGGTGCTTTCTTGCCGATGCCTTGTCGTCCCGCATGGCATCGACCATGGCGCGGACCAATGCACGGCAGGCGAGATAGAACCTGAAAACCCGCATGCCCGGGTAATCCCCTGTGATTTCAAGGTAGCTATTGAGGAAGCGCCAGGCGAGATCGGGTCTGCCCCGGTAGACGAGATCCATGACGGGAAAGGCGATTTCGTTCGCAACGTCGATCCAGCGCAGATTCTTGTCGAATTCTATGCCGTCGAAAGGAACTGTGTCTTCGTCCAGGAGAGCGATGTTGCCAAGATGCAGATCGCCATGGCATTCTCTGACATAGCCTTTTTCCAGCCTTTCGGCAAAACAATCAAGGTTCTTTTCGTGCTCGGTTTCGATCGCATCTTCGAGCGCAGAAAGGTCTTCGCTCCAGTGTTTGCCCAGTTCTCGAAGGCTCGCCCTGGCGACTTCAAGCAAACCTGATCCGAATCCCGAATCTGGCCCGGCCGGAGGAAGGCTTTCGTGGAATAAGGCGATTTTTTTCGCGAGCCTGTCGACATGGGAAGGGATGAGTTTGTCCTTTTCCAGGAGCTTGTCCAGGGTTTTTTCCGGATCAAAGCGCCTCATCTTCACGGCGTATTCGATCGCGGGGATTTTTCCGATGACCGGATCGCTGAAGGATCCGCCTATGGGAACGACGCCGATGTAGATTTCGGGGGCGAGACGCCCGTTGAGCCGGATTTCTTCTTCGCAAAAATACTTCCGGTCATCCAGCTTCCTGAAATCGAGGAATTCGGGATGAACGGCCTTCTTGATCTTGTAAGCGTAGCGTCCTGCCAGCAGCACCCACGAGACGTGCGTCTCGAAGAGACGTATGGATTTTGCGGGATGTGGATAGCGGCGTGCATCCAGAAGGGCAGTGATGAGACTGGACTGCCCGTCCTCAATCATGCGGAAAAATCAGTTGTCCAAAATCTCCCGACTTCGCTCCTCGGGTTCGTCCTGCAGCGCCTTGATGATCAGATCGTCGATCTTTTCGTTTGCAGGCACATCCTGTTCGATGATGTGCTTGACAAATTCGTACCATTCTTCATTCCTATCATCGATCACCTGGCGCATGTGGCATCCTTTCGATAGCGTTATTTGGAAGATTCGTTCCAATACTCAAATCGATTTCCGGCGATTGTTCGAGGTTGGTCTGGCTGGAAATTTCATTATAGATGCTGATTCTCGAATTTCAATCCAGTCGCGAGACGATGCTGGGAAGCGTTACGGGACCAGCGCTTCGATCAGCTCTGAGGCGGCATGCGCCGTGGCGAATTTGCTGTCCAGATAAGGATTGTATTCGACGATTTCGACGCCGAGCAGGCATCCGCTTTCCCTGTACCGGGAAAGCGCAGAGGCGAGCTCTTTCTTGAGCAGTCCGCCGGGAACGGGGCTGCCCACGCCCGGTTCTTCCAAGGGGTCGAGCGCATCGAGATCGATGCTGACGCCGAATCCGACAGTGTTTTTCTCGACGATGGAAAAGGCTACCTTCATCACTTCGTCGATGCCGCGTTGCCTGATTTCATCCATGGCAAAGACGCGCACGCCTAAGGATGAAAGGAGATTGGCTTCCCCTTCCTCATAGCTCCTCACCCCGATCAGGCAGACGTTTCCAGCCTCGAGTTTGGGGCCAGGGGAGGCGATGCTCGTCAGCTTCTCGTCTCCATGTCCCAAAAGGCAGGCGAGCGGCATGCCGTGGATCGCGCCGGACGGGCTGCTTGCAAAGGTATGGCTGTCCATGTGCGCGTCTATCCAGATGAGGCCGATCGGGCCTTCAATCGCGCTCTTGATGCCCGACCAGGTGCCGATTGCGCAGGAATGATCGCCCCCGATCACGACCGGAAAGAGTCCTTCGAGAATGGCTTCTTTCGTTTTTTTTGCGAGCAGCGAGCAGATTGTTGCAACCGAATCGAGCGCGGAAGCATGCGGCTTTTCCAGATGGACAATGCCGTCCCATTGGTAGGGAATGCCGGACTCCTCCAGTTGGCCCAGAAAATCGAAACGGCGCAGCACCTCGGGTGCATCCTGGGTGGCCTGGTTCTGCGCACCATAACCCGAGGCCGCCCCGATGATGATGATGTCACGGAAAGGCCCGCATCTGCGGACCTTTCCTACGTCGAGCATTTGGTGCGCAGCTTTTTCCCGACCGTGATCAAAAACCTCAGGCTTTCCTGGTTGTCCGGGTCCTTCAGCATCGACCACATCCCGCCGATTCCGCCGGATGAAGGGGGCGCTTTTTCCTTCGCGGCCTCTTCGATGCAGTTCAGCATGCTCTCCATCATGCCCAGCTTGTCGATGAGCTGGGGAAGGATCTGCGCTGTGCGCTCGAGCGCGCCTGAGGATTCGAGCCGCTCCAGCATCTCGACGAGACGGTTAGCGCCCCCTCTGTTGAATCGGTCGAGCAGGGAAAGCCCTTCGCCGACCGTTTCTGCGAGCCTGCCCACCATTTCGTCGGTGAGGGCGTCCTGGGCCGATCCGTAGACCCTGGCCAGATGCACGAGGCGCTCGAGATCGCCGTTGTTCACCATCTCGGCGATCGCCGGAATGGCTTTCTCGAGCCCGGCCCGGTTGACCTGGTCGACCAGGGTGAGCCCGCCGCCGACCGCTTCGGTGAGCCTGCCCACCATCTCGTCTGTGAGGGCGTCCTGGGCCGATCCGTAGACCCTGGCGAGATGCACGAGGCGCTCGAGATCGCCGTTGTTCACCATTTCAGCGATCGCCGGAATGGCTTTTCCGAGGCCGGCGCGATCGACCTGGTCGATCAGGGTGAGCCCGCCTCCGACAGCGCTGGTGAGCCTGCCCACCATCTCGTCGGTAAGGGCGTCTTTCGCTGCCTCGACCACCCTTTCGACTTCGTTGATATCAGACATGGCGCCTCCTCAAAGCAGTCCGCGAGCCGAAACCCAATAGAGCTTGTTGTAGGCCATCTTGAACCAGTGCACGGCCTTGGTCGGCGCTTTCGGTTCCGGCGGGTTCTGGTAATTGAACATGGCATAGGTCGCGCGGTCCTTGCCCGCCTCGATGAAGCAGAACACCTTGCCGTCGTAGTCGCGCACCGGCGTGCCCATCTTGATCATTCCTGCGATGTTTTCCCCGAGCGTGTCGGCTTCGAAGTGGGCGGTGGAGCCCGCCTTGCTGATGGGCAGATTGGTGGTGTCGCCGAGCACGAAGACGTTGCTTCTTCCTTCCATGTTGAGCTGATGGCGATGGGTCGGGATCCAGCCGTTCTGTCCCAGGCCGTTCTTTTCGATGACTTCCATGCCCTTGTGCGCCGGAATCGCGATCAGGAGATCGTAATTGACTTCAGTGCCTTCCTCGCTCTTCAATATCTTGTTCGCGCCATCGACTTCCTTCATGTTGAAAAGCGTCTCGTAGGTGATGCCCAGTCTGTCGAATTCCGGGGTGGCCCATTTGGCCACGTTCTCCAGGCTGTGGATGCGGCCGATGGGATAGGTGTAATGCAGCTTGACCTTGTCGAGCATGCCGCGATCCTTGAAATAATCGTGCAGCATGAAGGTGATCTCGAGCGGGGCCATCGGGCACTTGTGCGGCACGCCGACGGTGATCACCACTTTCCCGCCTTCGAATTCCCTCAGGCGTTTGAACATCTTGAGCGCGGTAGCTTCCGTGTAGAAGGTTTCGCAATTTTCGGCAAGGCCCGGAATGGTTTCCGGCGTCATGCGCGAGCCGGTCGCGATCACCAGGATGTCGTAAGCATGGGTTTTACCGCCCTGGGTGACGACCTCGTTCTTGTCGAGCTTGAATTCCGTCACCGGGTCGACGTGGAATTCGATGCCCGGCTCCAGCAGGCCCGCCTGATCCCGATACAGCTCGTCGGGTGCTATCCTGCCCACGGCGAGGTAAAGGAGCCCCGGCTGGTACATGTGCTTGTCGGATGCGGAAAGCATGGTGATCCTCGCCTTTCCGCTCTTGAGTTCGGTTGTCAATCTGCGTGCAAGATTATTGGCGAGTATGGTTCCGCCCATGCCGCCGCCTACGATCAATATCCTCATTTTTTCCTCCCTCGTTTAGTGATGTTATTTGGCTTTTCTGACCACGATGTGCCATACGCCATTGTCTTCGCTCGTGCCGATGAGTTCGTGCCCGACCTTTTTGATCCATTCAGGCACGTCGGTTGCAGAGCCTTTGTCGCTCGAGAGCACTTCAAGCTCGTCCCCGACGCTCGCCATCTTCATGCCTGCGATGAGCTCCATCAGCGGGCCTGGGCAGAAGCTTCCGCGCGCATCGATGATTTTTCTTTCCGCCATTTGTTTTCCTTTCAGAATGTCCAGACTTGACTGTCCTTGGCGTCGTCGAGGAACTTCGTCAGTCCGGTCGCTTCGCCGAGATAGGTTTCGAGGTCGCCCTGTTCGACGCCGAGCACGTCCATGGCCATTGAACAAGGATAGATTTTGGCATCCCCGAGTTCAACAGACTGCTCGAACAGCATCTTGAATTCGGGAACGTTCTTTTCGAGTATCAGCCTCCCCATCTCACCTTCGACGGGCGCTTTTTCGCTGCTGCCCTTGATGAAATACGGCAGGGCATTCATCGAGAAAAAGACCAGCGTCTCGTGCCCGCTCACCGCAGCGACCGAAGTTACCATGGCGGCCATCTGCAGGCGCTCGAGATTGCCCGATACAACAACTACGCAAATCTTGCTCATTTAGCACCTCTCAAAATACATTGTAGTTCATGGCCCGGAAAGCAGGCCATCCCCATGTATGCAACGAACGTGCCAATCAAAAAATCGCGATAATCCCGGAAATGCCATGTCAAATTGACGCTTTTCGTGTTAGATTGGCGAACTCTGTCATGACAAATTGACATATGGATGCATCCGAACTTCAGTCCTTGATCGACGTTCAGGAGAACCCTTTCGTTCTGATCGACGAGCATTACCGCATCGTCGCAGCCAATCGCGCCTACTGCCTCAATTATGGCGTGAGCAGGCAGGAAGTGGTGGGCAGGCTTTGCCACGAAATTTCGCATCTTTCCGAAGTGCCCTGTCATGAGAACGGAGAGGACTGCCCGCACAGGGAGGTGTTCAGGACCGGGAGAATGCACGAGGTCGTCCATACCCATTTCGACAGTCACCAGCACAAGGAATATGTGCGCATCAAGGGACATCCGGTGGGGCGCTATCTCGGGGAAGCGATATTCAGGATCGCAAGCCCGGAAGAACTGGATTCGAGAGAAATGCGGATGGTGGGTTCTTCCCCGGCATTCCTTTCCTGTCTCGACCATCTCACCAAGGTGGCGAGATCGGGTGCGTCAGTCCTTCTGCTCGGAGAAAGCGGGGTGGGGAAGGAGCTTGCAGCTCAATACATCCACAACCGTTCTGAAAGGGCAAGCAAGCCTTTCGTGACCCTCAATTGCGCATCCATTGCCGACAATCTGTTCGAGGACGAGCTGTTCGGACATGAGCGCGGCGCATTCACGGGTTGCATAGGAAGAAAGCCGGGGCTTTTCGAAATGGCCGACGGCGGCACGCTGTTCCTCGACGAGGTGGGCGAGATTCCGATTGCCATGCAGGCCAAGCTGCTCCGGGTGCTGGAAAGCGGGGAATTCAGGAGGCTGGGCGGCGTGGATACGTTGCGCGCCGACGTGCGCCTCGTTTTCGCCACGAACAGGGACCTCATGGAGATGGTCAGGAGCGGGCATTTCCGCAAGGACCTTTATTATCGAATCGCCGCCGTCGATGTGCGCCTGCCCACATTGAGGGAGCGGGAGGCCGACATTCCTGCATTGGTCGAATCCATGCTGTCAGGCATGACGCGTTCAGATGCGCCGCCTTTCAGGATCACCCCGGATGCAATGGAAAAGCTGAGAACCCACGATTTTCCCGGGAATGTGCGCGAACTCAGGAACATCCTGCAGAAAGCGGCGGCGGTATGCAATCACGGCCTCATCACGTCGAACCACATCCATCTCGGCAACAAACCCTTGCGTCATGTCGCCGAGGATGAGCCCGTTTTGCGCGAAGACGCTTCCATCGCCAGGGTCGAAGCCGAGCATATCCTGGCGCTGCTTCACCGCCATGGCGGCCACAGGAGGCGTGTCGCCGACGAGCTCGGCATCAGCGAAAGAACGCTTTACCGCAAGATCAAGCGCTACAATCTTGCCTAGTTGAAGCGGCAGGCGCCGCATCCGCCGGGCTGGCAGGCGGGTTCAGGGGCGGAATGGGTCACGGGAGGCGAGGGAATCGAAAGCAGCTTCTCGAGATGGCTGCTTTTGCATTTTGGACAGGCGGGCACGGTGTCCTTCTTCACCAGGGTTTCGAAGGTGTTTCCGCAATCGCTGCAGCGGTAGTCGTAAATCGGCATTGAGATTCCTTAAAGGTAAAAAATCAGGAAGACGATGACAAGGGAGAAGACGAGAAAACCGCCCCAGAGAATCAGCACGTCCGCCTCCTCGATTTGCCTCACCTTGCCGATGTTTCCGTGGTATCCGGTCAATATGGCAAGCTGCCTCGTCGCATCGAGGGAATCGAAAGCTTTCGAGATGCCGAGCGTGGGCGACATGTCCTGGGCATCGTCTTCCGTGAAATGGGCGGCAATCGGCGCCATTTCCTTGTCGTCGAACTGGGATGCGCATTCCTTCAGATCTTCAGCCAATTCCCTTGCGCTCTGGTAGCGTTCATCCGCCTGCTTGGCCAGGGATTTGGCGACGATGTAGTCCAGGATCCGCGGGGTTTCAGGATTGACTGAACTCGGCGGGGGCGGGCTCAGATTGACGGTCTGATACATGATCGCATGGATGTTCTCGCCGGTGAAAGGCGGCTTGCCCGTCAGCATTTCGTAAAGCACGACGCCGAGAGAGAAAATGTCGGCGCGATGGTCGAGCTTCTTGCCGCTCACCTGTTCCGGCGACATGTATTGCGGGGAGCCCATGACCATGCCCGTCATCGTCTTGATTGATGATGCGGGAATCATGGCAATGCCGAAATCGGTGATCTTCGCGAGCCCGCTTCTCAGGATCATGATGTTGGAAGGCTTGATGTCGCGATGCACGATGTGATGATCGTGGGCATAGGCGAGCCCTTCGGCGACTTGCTTCGCGATGTCGACGATCCTGTCCATGTCCAGACGCTTCCCGGAATCGAGGATGGTTCTGAGCTCCTGGCCTTCCAGGTATTCCATGGCCATGTAGACGTGGCCGTCGCTTCTGCCTACGTCGAACAGGCTGACGATGTTGGGGTGAGTGATCTTTCCTGTCGCTTTGGCTTCCTGGTAGAAGCGCGCCTCGTATTCCTTGAGTTCCTTCTCCGAAAGGGAAAGATTCAATGTCTTGATCGCAACCGTCCTGTCCAGGACAGGATCGAGCGCCTTGTAGACGACGCCCATCGCCCCCCTGCCGAGCTCGGAGACGATTTCGTATCGGCTTATTCTTTCAGGCAGTCCTATTTGGCTTCCCCCTTGGCATCACGGAATACCGGGCCCCATATCGGATGTCCTGCCTCGGCAGGCGCAAGATTGAACTTCGGATCAATGAACAGGGCTTTCTTGAATTCGTCGCCGCACAGTGCCTGCCTGTCCGTGACGCAATAGGTGAAGGCGAGAAATTTGTGGGCCTTTACCTGGTCGGAGGAGTCGCTAAGGCCTGCCTTCAAGGACGCCTGGATTTCCGAGACGGCATTGGCATAGTCGCCGTCCTCATAATGCTGGATGCCGACGTCCAGCATCTTCTTTCCCTTGGATTCGTGCATGGGGATGATTCCTGCGCATCCGGAAAGCAGAAGGACCGCGAAAACCCATATTCTCACCATAAACGCTTCACCCTAAAACTGATGCTCGATTATAACGCTCTCGCCGGGTTTCGTTTCAACCGATTTGCCATAGCTGGGCAAGTTCGTGTTCCTGATTTCGATCTCGTGCTTGCCGGGGGCCAGGTTCAGGTCCTTGAGCGGCGGGCTGACGCCGCGCTTTTTGCCGTCCACGTAGATTTCGCCCCATGGCATGATTCTGAATACGAGGGTCGAAGTCGCCTCGGGCAGCGCTTTCTTGCGGCGGACCTCTTCCTTCCTTTTCTTCTCCACATGCTTCTTTTCCGGCTTCGCAGATGGCTTGGCGGCAACAGGCGCAGGCATGGATGCGGCGGCAGGGATGGATGCGGCGGAAGGTGCGGACTGGGGCAATGGCGCAGGTGCGGGGGGAGGGGGCTTGGCGGGCTCCCAGGACATTTTTACTAGGATGGCGGCGATGACGAGAACGGCTGCGGCCAGGGGGAAAACCCTGCGCAGCAGCATCTTCCTGTCGGCCCACCAGGGCGCTTTCTTCCTGCTTTCGGCTGGTTGGTGGGCATGCTTGAGGGAAGCCTGCAAGGCTTCCTCCTGGCTGATTTCGCTCCTGACGGCATAGATTTCATGTTCCCTGACATGCTTGTCTGTCCGCGATCCCTGGTATTCGAAGAGCTTCGCATATTCGTCGGTGACGCAGGAAATGACGTCGAAGAACGAGCGCGAGACCAGAATCTGGTTCGGCTGCGCGAAGTTCATGATGCGCTGCGACACGTTGATGCCGTCGCCGACGATGTTCGGCTGCTTGTTGATGTCCTCGACCAGCCTGACCGGACCGAGGTTGATGCCTATCCTGACGAAGAAGTCGTGCTCGGCGATCACGGCATCCCTGAATTTCATTGCGGACAGCAGCGCGTCTTCCGGGTCTCCCAGGAAGCTGATCGCCGCGCCGTCTCCCGTGTCCAGAATGATCCTGTCGTTGACGGGAACGTTCTCGATCGCACGCGAAATGAGCGCGTTGAAACTGTTTTTCAGCTTGATTTGTTCGGCAACGGATTTCTTCGAATATTCCACGATATCGAAAAATACCACGCTGCATATTGTCGTTTTGTTCAAGATCGCGAGTATTGTCTGTTCTGGTTGCCTTGGGGCCCGTTCTGGTTTATGCTTCGCACCTTCTCCGGAGAGTTGGCCGAGCGGTTTAAGGCGCACGCCTGGAAAGCGTGTTGAGGCGTAAGTCTCTCGGGGGTTCGAATCCCCCACTCTCCGCCACATCCCATCGATTCCCCAAATCCCTCGGAAACCGGCAGGCTTTGCCAAGCCCAGCTATGATACAGAATTTGTCGACATGCCGCCAAGAAGCCGAGCATGCGAAAAAA
>JAJZRS010000040.1 GCA_021802545.1 Pseudomonadota bacterium | reverse complement strand
GTCGAACAGGCGCCTGAAGGGGGATATGTCGCAAGAGCGCTCGGTGAATCCATTTTCACCGAGGCGGACACCTTGCCGGAATTGCGCAAGATGATTCAGGATGCGGTGCATTGCCATTTCGATGAAAGCGACATGCCCGCAATCATCCGTCTTCACATCGTGCAGGAAGAGGTCATGGCCGCATGAGGCTGCCCCGCGACCTGACCGGCGCGGAATTGGCCAGGTCCCTCTCGAAGCTTGGGTACCATCAGACAAGACAAACCGGAAGCCATGTCAGGATGACATGCGATACACCCAAACAGCATCACGTCACCATCCCGCTGCACGACCCCTTGCGGATCGGCACGCTTGCCGCCATTCTCGCCGATGTAGCCGAAGCGCGTGGATTGTCGCGGGATGAACTGCTGGAGCAGCTTTTTCCATGAATGGGATTCCAAGGATATGTTTTGAGGGGGTGCCTGCGTTGCGGATTTTGTATTGTGTCCCCGGAATTCTGATCATGGCAACAGCTTCATCCTTCAAAATCGAAACCAAAATCGATTTGCCGTCCTTCTGATCAGTTTTGTTTTGAGTGGAAACGGGGCTTTTCCATCATCAGCTCCGCGCCGACCCTTGTTTCTTGGGCAGTTCAGGATTCATGAAATCCCATGATGCCGCACTTCCCACATGGAAATCCAGCATCGGCGAGTATTTCGACGAGTCGTCCAATGTCCCGGCCTTTATCCCGAGCATCCCGGGCATATTGCTGAAGCGCGCGAACAATTGGGAGCCGCAATTCGGGCAGAAACCCCTTTCGTGAACATTTCCGCTGTCCGCCGCAAGCCTGAAATATTTTGCCTTGCCCGACACGGCGACATCCTTTTCATGAAAAATGATCGCCGGTATGTACGCGCTGCCTGAAGATCTTTGGCAGTCCTTGCAATGGCAGTTGCCCGAGAACACCGGCTCTGCTGCAGCCGAATAGCTGATTTCCCCACAAAGACACTGCCCGGAATACGCTGCTTTCATGTAAGGCTCCCAAATGACGGTTGGGGCATGGCACGCCCGACGCCGATTATTTCACAGGCGGGCGAGTTCATGCCAGGGCTTATCGCTCCAGTAGCGCCGCGCTGCGCCGGAAGGCGAAGGCAGGACGAAAAGCATTGTGTCGCCTATGGTCTCAAGCAGGCGCCCGTGAAGGAAAATGGGGTCTGACCCCAATTTCCGTATTGTGTCCCCGGAATTCCGGACAAAAACTGATATTTCAAGACCAGGCACCGATGACGAAAATGGTGGTCTGTCCCCGATTTCGTTATGAGGCCAGCTATTCTCCTGGCCCCTCCATCCTTCGGAGCTGTTCATCTCTAGCCCAAGCTTCTGCAGCCCGAGCTTTTTGCCCGTAGTCAGTTTCTTCATTGAAATATCTCATAAGTTTTTCACGATGTGCCGAGTCCACAGTAACAACTAAATAATCTGGATCAATTGGAACACGGTGCTCAACTCTCTGATCTGCATAGTCACCTAACAAATGATTCTGAAGTTCTATCGACAAATCTGATGCCCAGCATTCAAGTCGACCAAGTGACTTTAAAATTGGCTCCATATTTTCCTGAAATTCACTTATCGCATCTGAAGTGATGGTAGGACAATAAAGAAACTGTGGAACTGAGCCTTGCGGCGAATAGTTCGGATTATCTATCGGAAGCCATCTGAACAGTACCGCTTGAAACTTAATATAATTCTGTCTTATTTCATCGAGTGCTGCTCCGAAAGCAAGTTTAAAAACATCAAAACCTGGCAACAATGGAGCATGGCGCTCCAGAAAGAAAACCAGTTCAATTGCATTGTTGCTAAGCCGGTCCAGCATATTCCGGAAAGCTGGTTCCCTGTACTGCATTGGAGCAACTGGAATATTATTTGCGATTCCATGTAACTGAATCTGTAATGCTGCAAGTATCAGCCTAACTTCGACAGCGGGTTTCTGACTTGCGTTGAATTCTGCATATACCGAAAACAAATGAATAAGGCATGATCTTGACAACCGTTTTGCATCACTTTTGGGTAATTCCTCGCCTTCCTCTTCATAAAGTCTAAACATAGACGACCTGCCAAGCGCAGATGTGGTTGTGACAGCAACCAAGTCGGGGTTCTTACGTTCGCCTGTGATAATTCCCACAGAATCCTGATATTTCTCTTTGAAGGTTTCCACTACTTCCTTCGTAGGAATCAAGCTGGCGATTAGCTTTCCACCTAACAGCATGTTATATGGAGGAACGGCTCCCAAAGCATAGGCATCCATCAAGTTAACCAGAGCGCTAGATCTTCTCGGATGATCCCAACCAATATAGGCGTCCCTTGCACGCAAGTTAAACACCGCATCACCCAAGGCAAAGATGCCTATGAGCTTATCGTGATACTCATCCCAAACCAGAAATCTAATGCGTCTGCCGTAGCCCTGAGAAATGGGAATACGCCAGTAATATGTGGCGAGTCTAAAGAGATTGGATTGCCATGTATCTCCGCGGACTATTTCAATTGTGGGCCTTATTTTCTTTACATCAAGTTCGGATCCAGTCGCAAAATATTTAAGTAACGCAGGAGCGTGCTTGTCTATCCATATTTTATTTTCGAGAATGCGAGATTTACGCTGATGCGCATGCATTTCCCGATAATGCTCCTTATCCATTCCAGGCGGGACTAACCTACCTGCCCGATCCTTAGTAAAGCCTAGAGATGCCAAATGGCCGCGAATTTTGCGCTTTAGATGCGCAGCTTCTCCAGGGATTGTTATTACTTTTGAAGAGCTCATTGAAGCCTCTTAAACGCGCCAGGCAGATCCCTAGATAATTCATAGGGTGAATATGCCTGATCGTTAGACAGCGGCGCTGAATGATAATATTCAGTACGCACCAACGAGGGGTATGAGTAAAGATTGATAATGCGCCCGGTTGGTGAAGTCACAATGGCCGGGGTATCTGCTTTATATTGGGTCTGCCAACCTGCCAGTTCCAAAATTTGAATGAGTGGTTTTAGAAAGCTCTTTTGCTGTTCGACACTAAATTTTGCCGGAAGTGTTCCATATCGGACAAAATCAAGCAGGTCTTTTGCAAGATAACGGTCTAGTCTCGAATGCTCAAAACGATTACCGGGTATTGATACTAAGAATGAAATCATTATCGATCGACATATATCAAATTTGGAATTTGTGCGTCTTGGTGCAAATTGAGGCCCCCTTGAAGCCCGTTTTGGCTGGAGCCGGGCTTTCATGATTTTTATATTTTTGTTTATTATGTCAGTTAATTAGCGCAACCTCGCTGTAGTCAGATAGTATAGAACCAATTATTTATATTTGAACAAACAAGTTTTATGAAAAATATTTTAACTGGCGGCAGCAAGTTATATTCTTCCCCACAGCTCTACTTCTAGCTCCCTCAGCAAAATAATCGATTCGATCCCAGATTTCTTGCCTCACTTACTAAATTTATGGCCTGTCAAAAAACAAAAGCCTCTTAGATTAAGACCTAAGAGGCTCTTTTTTAAATGAATACGATCTCATTTTATTTGACGTATTTCCTAACAGACTGGTTTATATCAAATTACGATCTCGCATTATGTGGCGTGAAAATCTCGCATTATGTGGCGGGAATCTCACTTTATGCGTCGGCCTACGCACGTGCCTTCTCAGTCCCAACTCAGAGCGCCACCCGTTTGGTACTCTGTAACTCTCGTTTCGAAAAAATTCTTTTCTTTCTTCAGGTCGATCATTTCCGACATCCACGGGAAGGGATTGGTCGCGCCCTGGTAGAGCGTGTCCAGTCCGATCTGCTGGCATCTTCTGTTGGCGATGTAGCGCAGGTATTCCTTGAACATCGGCGCGTTGAGCCCGATCACGCCTCTCGGCATGGTGTCTTCAGCGTAGCGGTATTCGAGCTCGACGCCCTTCTGCATCAGGCCCTTGATCTCGTCGCGGAAGGCAGGGGTCCACAGGTGCGGATTCTCAAGCTTGATCTGGTTGATGACGTCGATGCCGAAATTGCAGTGCATCGACTCGTCCCTCAGGATGTACTGGTACTGCTCCGCAGCGCCGGTCATCTTGTTGCGGCGGCCGAGCGCGAGGATCTGGGTGAACCCGACGTAGAAGAAGAGGCCCTCCATGATGCAGGCGAAGACGATCAGGCTCTTCAGCAGCTTCTGGTCGTTCTCCGGCGTTCCCGTCCTGAATTCGGGGTTGGTCAGGGTGTCGATGAAGGGCAGCAGGAACTCGTCCTTCTCCCTGATCGATTTCACCTCGTGGTACATGTTGAACACTTCGCCCTCGTCCAGCCCCAGGCTCTCGACGATGTACTGGTAGGCATGGGTGTGGATCGCCTCTTCGAAGGCCTGGCGCAAGAGGTACTGGCGGCACTCGGGATTCGAGATGTGCCGGTAGGTGCCGAGAACGATGTTGTTCGCAGCCAGGCTGTCCGCCGTGGTGAAGAAGCCGAGGTTCCTCTTGATGATCAGGCGCTCGTCATCGGTCAGGCCGTTCGGGTCCTTCCAAAGCGCGATGTCCCTGTTCATGTTCACTTCCTGGGGCATCCAGTGGTTCGCGCATGCTGCGAGGTACTTCTCCCAGGCCCACTTGTACTTGAACGGAACCAGCTGGTTCACGTCCGACTTGCAGTTGATGATGCGCTTGTCCTCCACCGACACGCGCCTCATCGAGATGTCGGTTTCCGCTTCCATTCTGGAAGAAGAACGGCTTGATGTATTTTCTTCGAAACTCAGCATATTGTCTTATCCTCCCTTACTGGCATGCTTCGCACTCAGGGTTGTCAATGGAGCAGAACTTCGTCTCCTCGACCTGCACCGCGTTCAGCGAACCCGCATTCGTCGTCGATTTCTCGGCCGAGGTCGCCCCCAGCGTCCTCAGGTAATAGGTCGTCTTGAGGCCCCTCACCCAGGCGAGCTTGTAGGTCTCGTCCAGCTTCCTGCCGGATGCGCCTGCCATGTAGATGTTGAGCGACTGGCCCTGGTCTATCCATTTCTGGCGGCGCGATGCGGCTTCCACCAGCCACATAGGCTCGATCTCGAAGGCGGTCGCGTAAAGGTTCCTGATGTCCTTCGGGATCCTGTCTATCTTGGCGAGGCTGCCGTCGAAATACTTGAGGTCCGCGATCATCACTTCGTCCCACAGCCCGAGCGCCTTCAGGTCCTTCACCAGCTCCTCGTTGGTGATGGTGAATTCGCCGGAGAGGTTCGACTTCACGTAGACGTTCTGGTAGGTCGGCTCGATGCTCGCGGAAACCCCGATGATGTTCGAGATCGTCGCGGTCGGCGCGATCGCGATGCAGTTCGAGTTCCTCATGCCGTGCTGCGCTATTCTTGATCTCAGCGAAGCCCAGTCCAATGTCTCGGACATGTCGACTTCGACGTACCCGCCTCTTTCCTCTGCAAGGAGCTTAAGCGAATCCTGGGGCAGTATGCCGCGATCCCAGAGCGAGCCCTTGAAGGTGCTGTAGCGCCCGCGCTCTTCCGAAAGCTCCGTGGAAGCCCAGTAGGCGCAATAGGCCACCGCCTCCATCGACTTGTCTGCGAATTCCACTGCCTCAAGGGACGCGTAGGGAATCCTCATGATCTGCAGGCTGTCCTGGAAGCCCATGATGCCCAGTCCCACGGGACGGTGCTTCAGGTTCGCGTTCCTCGCCTTCTTCACCGCGTAGTAGTTGATGTCGATCACGTTGTCGAGCATCCTCATCGCCGTCGAGATCGTCCTCTTCAGCTTGTCGAAGTCGATTCCACCATCCTTCGTGACATGCGCCGAAAGGTTGACCGAGCCCAGGTTGCACACCGCGATCTCTTCCTCGTTGGTGTTGAGCATGATCTCGGTGCACAGATTCGAGCTGTGCACGACGCCCACATGCTGCTGCGGCGAGCGGATGTTGCAGGCGTCCTTGAAGGTGATCCAGGGATGGCCCGTCTCGAAGAGCATGGTCAGCATCTTGCGCCACAATTGCTGCGCGGGGATCTTCTTGTAGAGCTTGAGCTTCCCGGATTCCGCATCGGCCTCGTAGGCAGTGTAGGCCGCTTCGAATTCGTGACCGAACAGGTCGTGCAGGTCGGGAACGTCGGAGGGCGAGAAAAGCGTCCAGTCGCCGCCTTCCATGACGCGCTTCATGAAGAGGTCCGGGATCCAGTTCGCCGTGTTCATGTCGTGCGTCCTGCGCCGATCGTCCCCGGTGTTCTTCCTGAGCTCCAGGAATTCCTCGATGTCGAGGTGCCATGTCTCGAGATAGGCGCAAACGGCGCCCTTGCGCTTTCCGCCCTGATTGACGGCAACCGCCGTGTCGTTCACCACCTTCAGGAAGGGCACGACCCCCTGGGATTTCCCGTTCGTTCCCTTGATGCGCGAACCCATCGCGCGCACCCTCGTCCAGTCGTTTCCGAGCCCGCCCGCGAATTTGGAAAGGAGCGCGTTTTCCTTGATCGCTTCGTAAATCGAATCGAGGTCGTCTTCCACCGTGGTGAGGTAGCAGGACGAAAGCTGGCTCCGCCTCGTGCCGGAATTGAAGAGGGTAGGCGTCGAGCTCATGAAGTCGAAGCTGGAAAGCAGCCTGTAGAACTCGATCGCGCGCTCCTCCCTGTTCACTTCGTTGAGCGCGAGCCCCATGGAGACGCGCATGAAGAAGGCCTGGGGAAGCTCTATCCTCCTGTCCTGGACATGCAGGAAGTAGCGGTCGTACAGGGTCTGCAGGCCGAGATACCTGAATTTCAGGTCGAGATCGGCATCCAGCGCAGCCCCCAGCCTGGCAAGATCGAATTCGAGCAGCTTCTCGTCGAGCAGCTCGGCCTCCACGCCCTGCTTCACGAATTTCGGGAAATAGGAGGCGTAGCGTTCCTTCATCGCCTCTTCGGAGACTTCCTCGCCCAGCACTTCGCTCCTGATGGTGCGCAGCAGCAGGCGCGCGGTGACGAAATCGTAGGCGGGATCCTTCTCGATCAGGACGCGCGAGGAAAGGATGGCGGATTTCACCACCTCCTCCATGGGCACGCCGTCGTAAAGATCCCTCAGGGTCGCTTCCGCAATGGGCAGGGAATCGACCTCGAGCCCCGTGCAGGCCGACTTGATCATGCCGTTCAGGTGCTCGATGTCGAGCGGGATCTTCTCTCCCTTCTCGCCCAATGCATGCAACGCAGGATGCGATGCCGCCCCCTGCTTCGCGCGCTCTTTTGAGCGCTCCTCGCGGTAGAGCACGTAGGCTCTGGCCACGTCGTGCTCGCCGGAGCGCATCAGGGCGAGCTCGACCTGGTCCTGGACGTCCTCGATGTGGAATGTCCCGCCGTGGGGCTGGCGCCTCAACAATGCGCCGACGACGCTCTCGGTCAATTGCGCGACGACTTCCCTCACCCTGGCGGAAGCTGCGCCCTGCCCGCCGTTGACGGCGATGAAGGCCTTGGTCAGCGCGACCATGATCTTGGAAGGTTCGAACCCGACGACAGCCCCGTTCCGCCTGATCAGCTTGTACTGCTCATAGGCGGAATTCGGACTGTCCGCGCCTTCCATAGCGTAGCTCTTCGGCTTGGACATGGAGGCGGGGTTTTCTGTGGCAAGCTGCATGGCGAACTCTCCCTCACGAGTTGATCTGGAAACGCATCTCGACACTATATATAGTGTTCTTTAATGCGGTCAAGAACAAATTCTAGTGACTTATGAGGAAAAGCGCAATACTATTTTTATGCCAAATGAAATCAGGAAGATAGCTTTCCAATTGAGAATCGGTAGCGATTCCAGTCGAAAAAAGGGCCCGGATCGGTCTTCCTTCCGGGGGCGATGTCCGAGTGTCCGGCAAGCCCGCATGAGGGATGTTTTTCCAGGATCGCGAGCGACAACGACTTGAGCGAATCGTACTGCTCATCCGTGAAGGGAACATGGTCCGTCCCTTCGAGCTCGATGCCGATCGAAAAATCGTTGCATTTTTCCCTTCCCTGCCATCGGGACAGGCCTGCATGCCATGCGCGCATCACGGTGGGAACGAACTGGAAGATTCTTCCTGTCCGGTCGATATAGAAATGGCTGGAGACCTTGAGATCCGCAATGGATGCGTAGAAGGGATGAAGATTCGCGTCCAGGGTGTTGGTGAAAAGCTCGGCCACCCCGCTCCCGCCGAATTCGCCCGGAGGCAGGCTGATGTTGTGGATGACGATGAGGCTTATTTCCACCCCCTCGGGCCGCTCGTCGCAATTGGGCGAAGGGATGTGTTCTGCGCCAGGCAGCATGCCCGCCTCGTCGAGCCTCATCACTTGATTCCCAGCCTCTCCATGCGGTAGCGCAATGCCCTGAAAGTGACCCCGAGGAGCCTTGCGGCTGCCGTCCTGTTGTATTTCGTCTTGGACAGCGCATCCAGGATGGCCTCCTTCTCCAGCCTGTCGAGGTAGTCCTGCAGCGAATTCTCGGCCGGCTGCTCTCCGGATGCCTCCTTCCTTTCGAGCTGAAGGTCGTCGACCCTGATCAGGTTTTCCGAGCAGAGCGCGGCTGCCCGCTCGAGGATGTTTTCGAGTTCCCTGACGTTTCCCGGGAAATCGTAAGAGGACAGGGCCGCAAGGGCATCGCCGCCGATCCTGCAGTCGATGCTGATCTTCTCCAGGATGGCGTGGGCGAGCAAGGGAATGTCTTCCCTCATCTCCCGGAGCGGCGGCATCTTCAATGCGATCACGTTGAGGCGGTAATAGAGGTCGTGGCGCAGCTTGCCCTTTTCGACGCATTCAGCAAGATTCTGGTGGGTCGCGGAAATGATGCGCACGTTCACCGGTTCTTCCGCCGACGCTCCCAGCCTTCTCACCTTCTTTTCCTGGATGGCGCGCAAGAGCTTCACCTGCATGAGCAAAGGGAGATCGGCCACTTCGTCCAGGAAAAGCGTGCCGCCGTCCGCAGCCTGGAAAAAGCCTTCCTGGTCGTGCTCGGCGCCTGTGAACGCGCCTTTCCTGTAGCCGAAGAACTCGCTTTCCATGAGGTTCTCCGGAATCGCACCGCAGTTGACGGCGATGAAAGGCTTGTCGCGCCTCGCGCTCTTTTCGTGGATCAATCTTGCCGCGCGCTCCTTTCCGCTTCCGGATTCGCCGCTGATGTAGACGGGCGCCTGGCTGCGCGCGAGCTTCTCTATCATTTCCCTGACCTGGACCATGGCCGCGGACTTGCCGAGCAGCCCCCCCTGCTCCACCGAGGATTCGGGCAGGGTCAATGCGGATTTCACCAGGGATCTCAATTGATCGAGGGAAACGGGTTTGGCGAGATAGTCGAATGCGCCCATCTTGAGGGCGGAGATCGCATTGTCCAGGCTTCCGTGCGCGGTGATCACCGCAACAGGCAGGCTGGGATGGTGCTTCGCGACATATTCGACGATCTCCAGCCCCTCGCCGTCGGGCATGCGCATGTCGGTGAGGCACAGATCGTAATGCCGCTTGCCGAGCAGGTCGATCGCCTGCTTCACGCCGCTAGCGCTGTAAGACTCGAGCCCCATCCTGAGGAGGGCGAGCTCAAGCAGCTCGAGGATGTCGCGCTCGTCGTCGACGATCAGAACGCGCTTACTCATCGCCCCGCCTGCAGCGAATCCTGAAATGGCCGCAGCTTCCCTCGACGTAAGCGAGCTGAGCGTCGTTCGCCTGCACGATCTCCCTGGCGATGTACAGCCCGAGCCCTGTTCCCCCTTCTGACGTCGTGAAGAAGGGCTCGAACAGCTGGGCCTGCAAAGGCTCGGGCACGCCCGGGCCGTCGTCGATAACGTCGACGACGATGGAATGCCCATCCATGCTGACGCGGATGACGATGCTCCCGGGCTTCTGCTGCGAATGGCGCCATGCGTTCCTGCAAAGATTCCACATCACCTGGTTCAGATGGCTCTTGTCGAAAAGAACGCGCCCGTCCGTTCCCATTTCGAGGGAAAAGCATTCGCGCTGCACCTTCTGTATCTTGCAAAACTGCTCGAGAAAGGTCGGAAAGAAGTCCCCGACCTTGAAGACTTCGGCATTGGCCCTGTCCTTCCTGTTGAAGCGGAGAATGTCCTGGACCATGCTGTCCAGCCTTCTCGAATTCTCCAGAATGATGTCGAGCAGGCGTGATTCTCCTCCCGCATCCTCGAGCAGGAGTTCTGCAGCATAAGTGATGGAGGACAAGGGATTCCTGATTTCGTGGGCGACATTGGCCGTGAGACGCCCCAGGGCGGCCAGCTTGATCTGCCTCGCCTGGTCCTGGATCCTGTCCCAGTCCTCGAGAAAAACGACCGAGCCGCCGCCGACAGGCGCGAACCTGACCCTGATCCGCCTGCCCTTTTTCGTCGTTGCAAGCAGATTCTCCTCGATCGACGCCGCCTCTCTCACCTGCCAGAGTCTCGCGATCTGCGGCTCTTCCTTCTCGAGAGGCGCGCCCTGGAGGGTATCCCCCTTTGCGCCGAGCAGGCTCTCGGCCTGCAGATTCCAGCTCACGATCCGGCCCTCTCCGTCCAGAACGAGGATGCCGTCCTGAAGATCCTGGATCACCTTGTGGTTGATTTCCTCCATGCTGGCGAGATCCGCCTCGCGGCGCCTGGCGAGTTCGACGCTCTCCCAGTTCGACTGGGCCAGAACGCGCATCAGCCCGCCGATCACGAAATAGCCGATCGAAAGCATGCCCGCCTGGACATAATTGGTGCTCGATGCGTCCAGGTGGACGATGTCGTAGGTATGCTCGAGCAATACCGCAATGGCGGCCAGGGCGGCGAAGAAAAGCGTCATCCTGCCGTGCCGGATGAGACCGGATGCGGCCAGAGAGACGAGGAGCAGCAGGCCGAGTCCGCTTTGTATGCCGCCGCATGCATGCATCAGGAAGACGACGAAAGCGATATCGAGGCATACCTGGAGCGAAAGCTGGATATTGAAATCAGGCTTGCGCCATGCGATCGGCATGACGAATGCCAGACCGACAAGCAGGTAGGCGGCGCTGCCGTAAACGAAGAATGCAGGATCGACGACGACGAAATCGAGCTTGCCGCCCAGGATGAAATACGAGGTGAGGAAAAGCGCACCTAAGATGATGCGATAGATGTTAAAATAAAGCAGGAGTCGCCAGAACAAATCGTCGTGATTGGTTCCCGTGTATGGGGCGACGATATGACTGGCCGGATTCATTGCATGTGCAGACGGCGATGTTCTTCGCAGCAAAAGGAAAGGTTACCGGATGCGATGCTCTCGCTCCTTGGCAGATGGATGCCGCAATGCGCGCATTTGACCATGTCTTCGGTTTGCGGCGGTTTCGGTGCCGACCTCTTCGGACTCCGGTCTTTGGCAAAGGAATAGGCAACGAAGAATATGACAGCCAGCAGAATGATCTTAGCCATCGGGCAAACATAGCAAAGCGCCCGGAAAAAGGCAAGGCAGCCACTATCGGAACCCGCTCATGATCGAATCCTTGAAACACTGGTGGGGTTCACTCAGCATCCAGGCCAGGATGCACCTCCTGATCCAGTTCTCCCTGCTCGTCATCATGCTGATCGCGCAAAGGTGGATTCTCGACCATTTCGAGGACCAGGTGAGGCTTGCGACCGAAAACCGGGCCATCGAAACGGCAGACGGCGTGATCAACGGCATGAACATGCTGATGCTGACCGGAAAGATCCAGGATCCTGCAAACCGCATACTGTTCATCCGCAAGATGGGCAGTTCGAAAGGCATAGAAAGCCTCAGGATCATCCGCGCCGATCAGGTGAAAAAGCAGTTCGGACCCGGACTGCCCGAAGAGCAGGCGCAGGACGGCATCGACAGGCAAGTGCTCGCGACGGGCAAGCCCTATTTCGGCAGTATCGACCTCAAGGCGAATTCGCCCAAGGTGCGCGTCGTCGTTCCTTTCATCGTGAGCACCAATTTCAGGGGAACGAACTGCCTGATGTGCCATCAGGTCAAGGTCGGCAGCGTCAATGGGGCAGCCAGCGTGGTCCTGGATCTTTCCGGCGAGAAGACCAGGATGGACGAAGTCAACGCCTTCCTGTGGGCGGGACAGATCGCGCTCCAGGCTGCGCTCTTTGTCGTCATCGGGCTGCTGCTTCGCTCCTTCATCGCCCCCGTCAGATCGCTTCAGGAAGTGATGAGCGCCATGCAGGCGGATGGCGATTTGTCGAGGCGCGTCGATATCAGGAGCAATGACGAAATCGGCAGAATCGGGGACGCTTTCAATTCACTTGCAGACAGCCTGGAAAAGAGCGTTCGCCAAGCCAAGGACTATGCGGGAAGCCTCAAGGAGAGCGAAGGAAGGTTCAGGCAGCTTGCCGAAAACATCAACCAGGTTTTCTGGATGACGGATGCAAAGCGCGAAAAGCTGCTTTACATCAGCCCTGCCTTCGAGCGGATATGGGGCGCTTCCGCTGAGAGCCTCACAGGACCCCAATCCCTTTTCGATGCCGTGCACGGAGACGACAAGGAGCGCGTCCTGTCTGCGGTAAAAAACATGCTTCTCGGGCAATACGACGAAACCTACAGGATCATCAGGCGAGACGGAGAAACGCGCTGGATACGCGACCGCGCCTTTCCCGTGAGGAACGAAAAAGGCGAAATCATCCGCATCGCCGGCATCGCCGAAGACATCACGGCGAGCAAGTCAGTGGAGGAGCAGCTCGGGTTGTCCGCGCAGGTGTTCGTGAGCAGCAAGGAAGCCATCATGATCACCGACGCCAACAACGTCATCATCAAGGTCAACAAGGCCTTCTCCGATATCACTGGATATGCGGAAAGCGAAGCCCTGGGACAGAATCCCAGGATACTGAAGTCCGACAGGCACAAGCTCTCCTTCTACAAGGAAATGTGGCATACGCTGCTGTCCAAGGGAAGCTGGCAGGGGGAGATCTGGGACAGGCGGAAAAATGGAGAGATCTACCCGAAATGGGCCTCCATCCATCTCGTCAGGAACGAACG
>JAJZRS010000018.1 GCA_021802545.1 Pseudomonadota bacterium | reverse complement strand
ACGCCGACTTCCCTCCAGGCAGGGCCTGCCAGCCTGTCGTCCATCCTGTGGCAAGAGATGCAGTTGCCGCGCGCGGCAAGCTGCATTGCCTGATCATGGGTGAGATCGGCCGATATCGTCATTGATTTTTCGGATCCTGGCGGCTTGTCGTCGAAGCTGCATGAAGCAAGCAGGACTGCTGCGAGCAGAACGAGAAAACGGGGCATAAGGCTACTCGATGTTCTGGATCTGTTCGCGCATCTGCTCGATCAGCACCTTGATTTCCATTGATATCCTGGAAACGTCGAGGTCGACCGATTTCGATCCCAGGGTATTGGCCTCGCGGTTGAGTTCCTGCATCAGGAAATCCAGGCGCTTTCCGACCACCCCGCCCTTCGCCAGTATCCTGTCCATTTCGTCGAGGTGCGCTGCCAGCCTGGAGAGCTCCTCATCCACGTCTATCCTGCTCGCGAAAAGCGTGATTTCGTGGCGGATGCGCTCGTCGTCGACGCTGGACAACGCCTCTTTCAGGCGGGAGGTGAGCTTCTCTTCGAAAGCCTGCAATAGGCCAGGCATCTTCGGGCGCACTTCATCGACCTTCTTCCTGATCTCCATCATGCGCTCAAGGAGAATGGATTTGAGCTTTTCGCCTTCGCGCTTCCTGGTCGCGGAAAAATCGGCCATGGCCATGTCGACAAGATTGGATAATTCCTCCTGGACCTTTTCCTGGGAAAGGCCGGTAGAGCCGAAAATGCCCGGCCACGCGAGTATCTCCGAGACGGTGATGCTGGCCGCATCCGGAATCCTTTTTTTGACGGCTGCGTTGAGCTTCGCGATATCATCGAGCACGGCTGAATCTATTTTCGATTCGCTCTCCCCTGCCTGAACGCGGGAGACGCTCATCCTGCATTCGACCTTGCCGCGGCTCAATTCCCTGGTGAATTTTTCCCTGATGACGGGTTCTGCGAATTTCAGTTCGTCGGGCAACCTGAGCTGGACGTCGAGATACCTGTGGTTCACCGAGCGTATTTCGATCGAGACGCCCGTCTCGCTTGAGACGGAGGCAAAGCCGGTCATGCTGGAAATCATGGACAGCATTCTTGAAGTAAATCTGGATTATAAACCAAATGCGGATGCAATCGCGCCGCGAACTAAAACACCCGGAAGGCGACTAAAATATCAGTAATCGCTTATTGAACGGAAGGAAATGGAAAAGGAAACCTTGCAGGAAAGCGTGCGGCGCCAGCGCGAGGAGCTCATGGGTCTTCTCGAGGCGCCGCTCGCGCAGCTCGCCGAAGAATGCAGCCGAGTCTGGCATGACAGAGAACAACTCGACGTCATGCTCGGCAACGGGCTGGAGACGCTTCCCTACGGCAAATGGCTCTATGCCGTCGACGGCTCCTGCATCCAGATCAGCAGCAATATCGGGCGGCATGGCCTGCTGGCTTCCTCTTTCGGCCGGGATAGGTCGAGCAGGCCCTACATGAAAAAGCTGCCCGAGCAGGGCGCAAAGCTTTCTGACGCCTACATCAGCCTGATGGGCAGGCGCCCTTCGCTCACCGCTGTGCAGGTCGTGCGTGACGCATCAGGCGCCCTCCTCGGTTATATCGGAACGGATTTCGATCTGCGCGATCTGCCGCTCACAAACAAGCTTTACGACGAACCTGTCTACTGGCGCCAGCTCAAGGGCGATCCTTCTATCAGGGATGCGGTTTTCCATCAGAGCCGCGCAGAGAGCGAAATGGACAAGGAGATCGACGTCGTGCTCGGCGTGCTCGAGGAACTGATGGTCTACCACGGCGTCTACCATGTCATCCTGCATTTCTCGAGCAACCGTGCGGTCATCTGGGTCATGGAAGACCCCTACCGTTACAGGCTGCTCGATATCGACGCCCTGATCGACCCGGACATCTGCCTCGCCTACCCGAAAACGCCTTATCCGCTGGACGCCAAGGTGCCCAAGGAAAAGATCAGGCCTGTCCTGGATTCTTTCCGCGCGCTGCGCTTCATGGACGAGATGTTCTATTTGCGCTCGGGAACGCTGAACCTGTTCAACGGCGTCGTCGGCCTCACCTTCTCATGCGACGGCTCGCATTACATCCCCTACGACGAATTTCTCAAGTCGGACCATCCTTTCTGGACGAACCGGAAATAGAATCTCCCGCCGTCATCCTCATCCGGTACACATGGGTTATAGTTGACATAAGGAAAGAGAAAGGGCTGTTGCCGTGCTGACTGGGACATTGGCGAAAATCGATGCTTTGTTCGGAAAGGGGCTCGTCGTGTCGATCGGCGCAATCCTGCTTTTCGGCCTTCTCGCGAGCGCTGCTGCGCTCGTCTTCATGGATTCCGCAACGCCTGACACCATCACCATCACGGCAGGCCCGAAGGGAAGCATATTCTGGAAAATTGCGGAAAAATACAGGAAGATTCTTTCCGCAGAAGGCGTTCTCCTGAAAATCCTCCCTTCGGAAGGATCGATGGACAATTTCAGGAAGCTTTCCGACCCCAGGGTGCATGTCGATGTCGGCTTCGTTCTCGGCGGAGAAACAGGGAAGGAAGACGTTGAAAATCTGGCTACGCTCGGCAGCATTTCCTACGAGCCGCTGATGATCTTCTATCGCGGAGAAACGAAGAACCTGCTTTCCGATTTCAAGGGCATGCATCTCGACATCGGCGAAAAGGGAAGCGGAACCCATACCCTGGCCCAGGCCATTCTCACGCGAAACGGATTCAAACCCGGCGACGGCACCCGCTATGCCGACATTCCGTCGTCCCAAGCCGCAGCTGCCCTCATGGATGGCCGCATCGATGCGATCTTCCTGATGGGCGAATCGGCCTCCACCGATGTCATGAGAAAGCTTCTCCACTCGCCCGGCATCCGCCTTTTCAATTTCGTCCAGGCCGACGGCTATACCCGGCGCATCCCTTATCTCAACAAGCTCGTGCTGCCGGAAGGTTCGCTCGACCTCGGGAAGAACATTCCCGAGCACGACATCACGCTCGTCGGCCCGACTGTAGAGCTGGTGGCCAGAAACAACCTCCATCCCGCGCTTTCCGATCTGCTTCTCGAAGCTGCAAGAGAGGTTCACGGCAGGGCGGGGCTCTTCAGGAAGCAGGGCGAGTTCCCCGCACCCATCGAGCATGAATTCCACACCAGTCCGGATGCGCTCAGATACTACAAGACCGGCAAGAGCTTCCTTTACAGGACATTTCCATACTGGATGGCAAACTACATCGCGCGTGCGCTCGCCGTGATCCTGCCCATCATCCTGCTGCTGATTCCCGCCCTGAAAATCGCCCCGACGCTCTACCGCTGGCGGATAGAATCGCGGATATACCGCTGGTATCGCGCCCTGCTCGAAGTCGAAAAGCAGGCATTCGCGAACCCTTTGGAGCGCGAGAGCATCTTGAAGCAGTTGGACGAAATCGAGAAATCGGTGAACGGCATCACCGTGCCGGCTTCATGCGGCAATCTCTTCTACGAACTCAGGGGCCATATCGGCTTCGTCAGACAAAGGCTGGCGTTCCCGGTCAGGCAAGCCCCCGGGCCAGATCCTTCTTGATGTCCTCGACCGATTCGAGCCCGACGGCCAGCCTCAGCAGCCCTTCCCCTATGCCTGCAGCCTGTCTCGCCTCGGGAGAAATGCGCCCGTGTGTCGTCGTGGCGGGATGGGTGATGGTGGTCTTGGTGTCGCCCAGGTTGGCGGTGATCGAAATCATTTTGGTCGAATCGACCACGCGCCAAGCCGCATCCCTTCCCCCCCTGATGTCGAAGGAGAGGATGGCACCGCCCATGCTCTGCTGTCTTTTCGCCAGTTCGTGCTGGGGATGGGAAGGAAGGCCCGGATAATAGACGCGCTCGACCGAAGGCTGTGCTTCGAGCCATTGCGCGATCTCGTGCGCGCTCTTCGATTGCGCCTCCATCCTGATCTTCAGCGTTTCCATGCCCTTGAGGAAGATCCAGGCGTTGAATGCGCTCATCGTGGGTCCTGCCGTCCTCAGGAAGTTCTTGACCCCTTCCATCGATTCGGCGCTGCCCAGCACAGCCCCCCCAAGCACCCTTCCCTGCCCGTCCAGGTATTTCGTGGCGGAATGGATGACGATGTCGGCGCCAAGCTCGAGCGGACGCTGGATGATGGGAGTGCAGAAGCAGTTGTCCACGGCGAGCCTTGCGCCCGATTTCTTCGCGATCATTGCGAGGGAAGCGATGTCCGAGAGCTCCATGAGCGGATTGGAAGGCGTCTCGACGAAGAAGAGCTTCGTGTTGGGTTTCACCGCCTTTTCCCATTCCGCCGGGTCTGAAGCGGAAACGAACGTGGTCTCTATGCCGAAGCGGGAAAGGATGTTGCCGAAGAGCTGCACCGTCGAACCGAATATGCTGCGCGAAGAGACGATATGGTCCCCTGCGTTCAGAAGCCCCATGACGCAGGAGAGGATCGCCGACATGCCTGATGCCGTCGCGACGCAAACCTCGGCCCCTTCGAGGGAAGCCAGCCGCTCCTGGAACGCGGTCATGGTGGGATTGGTGAAGCGGGCATAGATGTTTCCCGGCTCTTCCCCCTTGAAGCGCGCGGCCGCCTGGGCTGCGCTTTCGAAAACGAAGCTCGAGGTGAGGAAAATCGGCTCCGAATGCTCGTTGTACTGGCTGCGGTGCACGCCCGAGCGGACGGCAAGGGTTTCGAGGTCGTATTCTTCTTCCATCTTCATCTCTCCTCAGAGCTCACCAGATTGAGATCGAGCTGAGTGCTCGTCGATTCCGATTCCTGGACCCTTTTCCCGCCGCGCTGCGACTCGATCGCTTCGAGATAGCTGGAGGTGACGTCCCCGGTGATGTAATGCCCGTCGAAGCACGAGCTCTCGAAATTGCAGATACCCGGATTGACCTGACGCACGCTCTTCTTCAGCGAATCGAGGTCCTGGTAGATCAGCCTGTCCGCGCCGATCTCCTGAGAAATCTCCTCGTCGCTTCTCCCGGTTGCGATCAGTTCGCTCCGGGTCGGCATGTCGATGCCGTAAACGTTGGGGAATTTGACTGGGGGAGCAGCGGACGCGAAATACACCTTCAATGCGCCTGCCTCCCTCGCCATCTGAACGATCTCCCGGCTCGTCGTGCCGCGCACGATGGAATCATCCACCAGCATCACGTTCTTTCCCTTGAACTCCACGCCGATGGCGTTGAGCTTCTGCCTCACCGACTTCTTCCTCATCGCCTGGCCGGGCATGATGAAGGTGCGGCCGATGTAGCGGTTCTTGACGAAGCCTTCCCTGAAATCGAGCCCAAGCCGGTTGGCGAGCTGCAATGCGCTCGGCCTGCTCGAGTCGGGAATGGGGATCACGACGTCGATGTCGAGATCGCCCATCGTCTTGACGATCTTGTCGGCAAGATTCTCGCCCATCCTGAGGCGAGCCTCGTACACCGATATCCCGTCGATGACAGAATCAGGCCTGGCGAGATAGACGTATTCGAAGATGCATGGAGAATGCGAAGTCTGCTGGGCGCATTGCTTGCTGTAGAAATTGCCTTCGATGTCGATGAAGATTGCTTCCCCGGGCGCGATATCCCTGATCAGCTTGAAGCCCAGGGTGTCGAGCGCGACGCTTTCGGAGGAGACGAGATATTCGTCTCCGCCTTCGGTCTCATTCTTGCCGAAGACGAGCGGACGGATACCGTAAGGATCGCGGAAGGCCAGCAGACCGTAGCCTGCGATCATCGCCACGACGGCATAGGCACCCCTGCAGCGCCTGTGCACGCCCGCGACAGCGGAAAAAATGGTTTCCGGATCGAGATTATAGTTGATCGCGTTGTCCTGCAGCTCATGGGCCAGCACGTTGAGCAGCACCTCGGAATCCGAATTCGTGTTGACATGGCGCAGGTCCTGCCTGAAGAGCTCGTTCTTGAGCTCTTCGGTATTGGTCAGATTGCCGTTGTGGCCGAGAACGATGCCGAAAGGCGAATTGACGTAGAAGGGCTGAGCCTCCGCTGAAGATTCAGATGAACCCGCGGTCGGATAGCGCACATGGCCGATGCCCATGTTGCCCACGAGGGAGCGCATGTTCCGGGTTCTGAAGACGTCCCGCACCAGCCCGCTCGCCTTGTGCATATGGAATGTGCTGCCTTCGCTAGTCGCGATGCCTGCGGCATCCTGCCCCCTGTGCTGCAGCACCAGCAGGCCGTCATAAAGGACCTGGTTGACCGGCGATTTGGCGACGATGCCTAGAATTCCACACATATTCGACTCACTTGTAGTTTAGTTTCCCGCTTCCATAGCGGATATGCCTGGATACGCTCGCGGGAAGCCATGCTCCCGCAATGACCCCGCCCGTCTCGAGCACGCCACGGCATTCGGCATGCTTCCACGTCTCTGTTTCGGGTATCGAAGTCAGGCCGGCAAGCAGCACCAGCACCAGCACGATCAATCCCCCTCTCGCCAAGCCGAAAGCGAAGCCGAGCAGCCCGTCCACCCATCCCAGCCCGATGCGCTTCACCAGCCCCGACAAAAGCTTCGTGAAGAGCGCTGCCGTGATCAATGCGCATACGAAAATCGCTGCGAAGGCGACCATGATTCTGATCGGCTCGCCCGATATGGCTTTCGGCAGCATGCCCGACAATGCCGGCGAAAGCAGGTTCGCGCTCCAAAATGCCGCAATCCATGCGGCAAGCGAAAGCACTTCTCTCACGAATCCGCGCATCACGCCCAGAAGGATGGACGCAGCCAGGATCAGAAACACAGCGTAATCGATCGCCGTCATGGACTACCTGGGTTCGACAACCCCGTTGACGCCTGATTTCGCGATTCGCTTTTTGGCCGTTTCCGCATCATGTTGCGTGGCATAAGGCCCGGCGCGCACGCGGGTCTTATCGCCTCCCGCGGTCTTGATGGATTCGACATAGGTCTTGATGCCGTTGGATGCAAGCTTCGCCCTGAGCTCCTTGACGTTCCTCGCGCTTGAGAACACGCCAAGCTGCACGACAAACTGTCCCTGCTTCTTCTCAACCTTTGCTGCCTTTTCAGGCGCTGTCTTTTCAAGCGCTGGCTTGACAGGCGCCGCCTGGATCGGCGCGGGTTTTATCGGAGGAGGCTGCTTCGCCTCGGGTGCGGGGCTCGATGCCGCAGGAGGCGCTGAAACCGGCAATGGCGAGAAAGGCGCTGCCGTTCTTTCGTCGGGGATCTGGATCTGGACGTTGCCCACGGGCTTTTGCCGATCGTCGAAAACCATGGGAAGGAAAATGGCGGCGAGAATCGTCAGCGCAACGGCGCCGACCAGCCTGCGCCTTGCGCGCTTTCTGAGCTGGATTTCCTCTTCGGAAACTGATTGTTTCGCCATACCCTTAGTCCCGCAGCGGGATCGATCCCATGAAATCGGCAACCGTGTAAAACGAACCGAAGATCAGAATTCTATCATTTTCGGCGCAAATCGCACAGGCGTGATGCCAGGCATCGATGACCGAGGAAAAGAATGGATGGGGATTCGAAAATGCGCTCTGCATCTTCTCCATACTCGCTCCCCTGGGCACATCGAGCATGGCGAGCAGCCATTCGTCCACGACGTCCTTCATCTCCTCGACCACGCCCTCGATGTCCTTGTCGGCGAGCATGCCGAAGATCGCAATCGTCCTGCCCTTCGGCGGATTCCTTCGCAGATTCGATGCCAGCGCCCGTGCTGCCTGAGGATTGTGCGCCACGTCGAGGATGACTTCAGGCCTCGTTTTCAGGATCTGGAAGCGCCCCGGGAGCGCCAGGTCGGCGAGCCCCTCCCGGATCGCATCAATGGATACGGAAAGATTCATGGCATCGAGCGCGGCAAGAGAAGCCGAAGCATTGGAAAGCTGAAATTCCCCCTGCAAGGACGGCATCGGAAGACCGAGTCTCGCCGTCTTTCCGTGGAAATCCCAGCCGTTGCCATGCCTGGCAAAATCGAATTCATGGCCGATTCTCAGCAGCTGCGCGCCCGTATTTCGCGCATGCTCCATGACAGATGAGGGGGGATCCCGGTCGGCGCAGATGCCGGGCTTGCCGGCCCGCAATATGCCGGCCTTCTCGAAGCCTATTGCTTCTCTCGTTTCCCCCAGATAATCCATGTGGTCGAAATCGATCCCGGTGATCACTGCGCAATCGGAATCGAACAGGTTCACCGCATCCAGTCGCCCGCCGAGCCCCACTTCGAGAATCGCGACATCGAGTTCTGCTTCCGAAAAGAGAAGAACGGCTGCGAGCGTCGTGAATTCGAAATAGGTGAGCTGAACGTCGCCCCTCGCCTTCTCCACCCTGGAAAAGGCGCGAACGATGGCATTATCAATGGCCTGCATCCTGTTTATCCTGATGCGCTCGCCGAATTCGAGAAGATGGGGGGATGTGTAGCAGCCGACCCTGTATCCGGCATGAAACAGGATGGATTCGAGCATGGCGCAGGTCGATCCCTTGCCGTTCGTTCCTCCCACCGTGATGATCCTGAATTTCGGAGAAAGATCGAGTCGTTTTCTGACCGTTTCAAGCCGGTCCAGCCCCATCTCTATGGTTTTTGGGTGAATCCGCTCGATATGCTGGAGCCAGGAATCGAGCGTATCAGGCATTCACTGCGGGCTGTTTCGTCATGAGCGTGAACAAGCTGACCAGCTTGTCGCGCATCTGCCTTCTGTCCACGATCATGTCGATCGCGCCGTGCTCGAGCAGGAATTCGGCGCGCTGGAACCCTTCGGGAAGCACTTCGCGCACCGTCTGCTCGATTACCCTGGGGCCTGCGAAGCCGATGAGCGCGCCGGGCTCGGCGATCACCACGTCCCCGATCATCGCGAAGCTTGCGGAAACGCCGCCCATGGTCGGGTCGGTCAGGACTGAAATGAAGGGCAGCCCTGCCTTGGCCAGGCGGTTGAGCGCCGCCGTCGTCTTGGCCATCTGCATGAGCGAAAGCAGGCCTTCCTGCATCCTCGCTCCGCCGCTTGCACAGAACACGACGAAAGGCATTTTCTGCTCGACGGCCGCCTCCACCCCCCTGACGAAACGCTCGCCCACGACGGAACCCATCGATCCGCCCATGAATCTGAACTCGAAGGCTGCGGCAACGAGCGGCACGGTCTTGATGCTCCCGGCCATCACGATGAGCGCATCTTCCTCCTCGGTTTCTTTCTGCGCGGCAGTAAGCCTTTCCGTATAGCGCTTGCTGTCCTTGAATTTCAGGCTATCAATCGGCCGAACTTCGGTGCCGATTTCGTAGCGGTGCTCGGGATCGAGCAGGAGCTCGAGCCGCGTTCTCGCGCCCAGCCTGTTGTGGAAGTTGCATTTCGGGCAGACGTTGAGATTGTTCTCGAGATCGGAATAATAGAGCACGGACTCGCAGCTCGCGCATTTGCTCCACAATCCCTCGGGAACGATCTTCCTCGTATCGCTTTCTTCCTTGCGCTTGATCTTGGGCGGCAACAACTTTTCGAACCAGCTCATTTCTTCCCCTTATCCGTCGATCGCGCGGCGCATAGACGTTACGAATGCCGTAACGTTCTTGACCGCAGACTGGCAATCCGATTGCTCTATTTCCTGAACGATCCTGCTGCCGATCACCACGCCGTCCGCGATCCTTGAAGCGGATTTTGCGGTGCTTTCGTCTCTGATCCCGAAGCCGATGCAGATTGGCAGATCCACCTGCTTCCTGATCTCGTTGACCCTGTCCTCGATTTCCGAAAAATCGAGGTGCGTCGCTCCGGTCACGCCCTTCAATGAAACATAATAGACGTATCCGGATGCAACCGACGCAATCTTCGCTATGCGTTCGGATGTGGTGGTAGGGGCGATCAGGAAAATCGGATCGATGCCTGCATTGGTGAAAGAATCGAGCAATTGGTCCGCCTCTTCGGGGGGGCAGTCGACAGTCAGCACGCCGTCCACGCCTGCGGCTTTCGCCTCAACAGCGAATTTCTCGTAGCCCATGGCTTCGAACGGGTTCAGGTATCCCATCAGCACGATGGGCGTTTCCGTATCCTTTTCCCTGAATTCGGCCACCATGCCAAGAACCTGCTTCAGCGAGACGCCATACTTCAATGCGCGCTCGGAAGCATGCTGGATCACCGGCCCGTCCGACATCGGGTCTGTAAACGGGACGCCGAGTTCGATGATGTCCGCGCCGCCTGCCACCAGACCATGCATCAGACCGACCGTGAGAACGGGATCGGGATCGCCCGCCGTGATGAAGGGAATGAGCGCTTTTTGCCCGTTTTTTCCCAGCTTTTCGAATGCGCTCCTGATGCGGCTCATAACTGGATCCCCGCAAGCTGCGCGACGGTATTGATATCCTTGTCGCCGCGACCTGAAAGGTTGACCAGGATCAGCTTGTCCCTGTCCATCGTCGGTGCGATTTTCGCCGCATGGGCAAGCGCATGACTCGATTCGAGGGCAGGGATGATGCCCTCGAACCTGCAAAGCGCATGGAAGGCGTCCAGCGCCTCGTTATCGGTCACAGCAGCATAATCGGCGCGTCCGGTGTCCTTGAGCCAGGCATGTTCGGGGCCAACGCCGGGATAGTCGAGTCCTGCGGAAATGGAATGGGTATCCGATATCTGTCCGTTCTCGTCCTGCACTAGGTAACTCCGGTTGCCGTGAAGCACACCAGGTTTGCCTGCGCAAAGGGGGGCTGCATGCCTGCCGGTCGCGATGCCGTCTCCCGCCGCTTCCACGCCGGTCATGCGCACCGATTCGTCCTCGATGTAGGGATAGAACAGCCCGATCGCATTCGACCCGCCGCCTACGCAGGCGACGAGTCTGTCCGGCTGGCGCCCGAAGGCTTCCATCATCTGCGATTTCGCTTCGCGCCCGATCACGGACTGGAAGTCCCTGACTATCATGGGATAGGGATGGGGACCTGCAACGGTGCCGATGATGTAGAAGGTGCTTTCGACGTTGGTGACCCAGTCGCGCATCGCCTCGTTCATCGCATCCTTGAGGGTCTTCGAGCCGCTTTCGACGGGAACGACAGTCGCCCCGAGAAGCTTCATCCTGAACACGTTGGGCGCCTGTCTTTTCACGTCTTCAGCGCCCATGTAGACGACGCATTCCAGGCCGTATCTCGCCGCGACCGTCGCCGTGGCGACGCCGTGCTGCCCTGCCCCTGTTTCGGCGATCACGCGCTTCTTGCCCATGCGCCTTGCCAGCATCGCCTGTCCGATGGTGTTGTTGACCTTGTGCGCGCCGGTATGATTGAGGTCCTCCCGCTTCAGCAGGATCTGCGCGCCTCCAAGATGATCGGACCAGCGCCTGGCATGATAAATCGGGCTCGGTCTGCCGACGAAATGCTTGAGGTCGCGTTCGAACTCGGCGATGAATTCGGGGTCATTCCGGTAGCGCTCGTAGACCGAACGCAATTCCTCTATGGCCGCCATCAGCGTCTCTCCGACGAAGATGCCGCCGTACGGGCCGAAATGTCCCCTGCTGTCTGGAAAATCATACATCAGCTTTTTTCACTCCTTGCATGAAAGCGGCGATCCTGGCCGCATCCTTGATTCCTTTCGAAGACTCCACGCCGCTGCTCACGTCTACCGCCCAGGGATCGACCGATCTTATCGCCTCCGTCACGTTGCCCGGATCCAGACCACCCGAAAGGATGACAGGCAATGGCATATCCCTTGGGATCAGTTTCCAGTCGAAAACCTTCCCGGTGCCGCCCGCTATTCCCTCGGCGAAGGCATCCAGCAGTATTCCCTTGGCGGAAGCATAGCAGGCTGCGTATTGTACCA
The DNA here is from genome assembly GCA_021802545.1 of Pseudomonadota bacterium. Taxonomy (GTDB): domain Bacteria; phylum Pseudomonadota; class Gammaproteobacteria; order Burkholderiales; family JABEVD01; genus JABEVD01. The sequence goes on along the minus strand of JAJZRS010000018.1, from coordinate 45,587 downwards.
AATCAAGACCAGGTTTGACTCTCGCCGCCTTGATATAGGGTACGGGAAAGCTGCTGCAGAAGGATTCGGGCTCATCTCCATGGAACTGGAGCAGATCGAGATGCACGGAATCGATCGCTTTCTCGACCCGTTCCCGCTCGGGATTCACGAAAAGACCGACTGCGCTGACGAACGGGGGGAGCGCTCTGGAAATTTCCCGCGCGGCTTCGAGTTCGACATGGCGCGGGCTCTTGTCATAGAAAACGAGCCCGATCGCGGCTGCGCCGGCATGAGCGGCGGCGAGCCCATCCTCGATACGCGTGATGCCGCAAATCTTGACCGCTTTCATCATCTCCCCAGAAAATCCGTCATGCCGCGATCTTGAGTGCACGGCAATTCCCAGCGCGCATCATACCCTACTTCGGCAAAATACAGCCCGCATGGGGAAAAGGTCGGCGCGGCAAGCGTCCTGTTTCTCGATGCGAGGAGTTCGCCCATCCATTCAGGAGGAAACTTCCCCATGCCGACAAAAACCAGGCTGCCGACGATGTTCCTGACCATGTGATGCAGGAATGCATTTGCGGTGATGTCGAAAACGAAATAGGAACCGCGCCGCTCGATGACGATTTCCGTCATTTTCCTGAAAGGCGAATTGGCCTGGCATTCCGCCGCTCTGAAGGCGCTGAAGTCGTGTTCTCCGATCAGATACCGTGCGCCTTCCCGCATATTGCCGAGATCGAGCTTCTGGTGGCACCAGCCGACCTTGCCGCTCAATAATCCGGGCCTGACGGGATGATTCAGCAAAACATAGCGGTATCTTCGGAACAGGGCAGAAAACCGCGCATGGAAGCTTTCTTCGACGGGCTTTGCCCAGAGCACTGCGATCCCGTCCGGAAGATTGCTGTTGACGCCGCGCACCCAGGCCTGAAGCGGTCTTTGCACGTCGACATCGAAATGCGCGACCTGGGACAAGGCATGCACGCCCCTGTCCGTCCTGCCTGCGGCAGATACTTCGGTTTTTCCGCCTGCGATGAAAGAGACGGCGGATTCCACCGCATCCTGGAGCGTGCGCCCGAATGGCTGGCTCTGCCAGCCATGGAAACCGCTCCCGTCGTATTCCAGCCCGATCGCGATTCTCACAGCATCAGGACGAGCGCTATGGCAAGAAAGGCGGACCAGTCGCGCATGCCGAACCGGTAGACGGGAAGCGTCATGACCATTTCAGGCTCTTCCTTTTCCCCGAATACATCATTCAGCCTCTCGCGCCAGTCGCCGTGCTTCTTTTCTTCGGCATAATGCAGCGTGAGCAGCAACCTCACCGCAATGCGCTCGACATTTATCCAGCGCCGCAGGGGCATGAGCAGCGTATGGATGCCGCTCAGCATCATTTCCCTTGAAGTCGAAGCCTGGAGAAAGGCAAGCAGCGCGACCGTCAGCACGATGCGCCAGGCCTGCAATCCGCCCGAGACGAGCCCTTCCCATGTGGGGCCGTGGGAAAAGAGCGCCTCCCCTGGCGTCTCGAAGGCGTAGATGACGAGCAAGGAGACCAGAATCCAGCGCACCCTGCGCAACAGCCTTAAAAAAAGACGTCCGCCGTGGAAAACGAGTGCGGCAGCCATCGCCAGGCTCAGAACGGCGAGATGGATTGGTGTGGCCGAAAATGAAAATATCGCGAGCGATATCCAAAGAAGCATCCGGGTTGCAGGGTGCAGTGAAAGGAAGTCGTGCATTCCATCACGTGGAGAGACTGTCGAGCATGGCCTTTGCCGTCGATTTCTGCTCCGAATCGCCCTCGGTCATCACTTCGCCCAGAATTTCCCTCGCGCCTTCAAGGTCGCCCATTTCCTGATAGACCTTGGCAAGATCGAGCTTGGTGGCCACTTCGTACCATGCCTGATCCTTGGGCGCCGCCTCGACGGGCTCGTCCCCGAGATGCAGGTCGACATCCGGCATGGACATTTCGGGTTGCTTGGGTTTTGCTTGTGTTTCGACGAGAGAAGGAATCTCGGAAAGATCGAACGCTTCCTCTTCCTTGGCAGGCGCTTCTTCTTCAGGCGCTTCCAGGCTTGAAAGATCGATGTCGGCCTCTTCGGTCCCGGCTTCCTCGACCTTTTCTTCTTCCGCAGGCGCCTCGAGACTCGAAAGATCGAAGTCGACCATCTCGGGCTCGACCTTTTCTTCCTCTATCTTCTCTTCTTCAGCGGGCGCTTCAAGGCTGGAAAGGTCGAAGTCGACCATCTCTGGCTCTACCTTTTCTTCCTCTACCTTTTCTTCCTCTGCCTTTTCTTCTTCCGCAGGCGCCTCGAGGCTCGAAAGATCGAAATCGACCATCTCGGGCTCTACCTTTTCTTCCTCGGCCTTTTCCTCCTCCGCAGGGGCTTCGAGGCTGGAAAGATCGAAGTCGATCGCTTCGACCTCGGCCGCCTCTTCCTCGGCCTTTTCTTCTTCCTCGTGCGCCTCCAAGCTGGAAAGATCGAAGTCGATCATCTCGGGCTCGACCTTTTCTTCCTCGACCTTTTCCTCTTCCAGGCTGGAGAAGTCGATGTCGGGCGCTTCCTGCGCCTGTACCGGCTCTGCTGGCGCTTCGGCCGCTTCGTGCGCTTCAGATGAGAGGTCCAGGTCGAAATCCAGATTTTCCGCCTTGGGCGCGACGTCGATGGCAGGCTGTACACTGGCCGCGCCTGCGTAAAGCGGGTTGTCGGGATCTGCGCCCTGGCCGATCTCCATCGCCTGCATCCAGGTATCGTCGGAAGGCCGTTCGGACTGCAGCGCTCTTGCTGCATTCTCGAGCCTCTCCTTGTTTCCGCTTGCGGCAAGCACCTTCATGAGGAGCAGATGGGCCTCGAAGTTTCCAGGCTCCTCGCGCAAGGCTTCCTTGAGCACCTGCTCGGCCTGTTCAAACCGGCGATAGGAGAGATAGAGCTGCGCCTCTTCCAAGGGATCGGCGCGCGTGGCTTCCTCACGAGGCGCCTCATCAAAGGACTGCCCCAGCGAAGGCAGCTCTTCCGCGGGCTGGGCTGCAGGCGGCAGTTCATGCTCGGCTGCCTTCTTCCTTCTGCGCGAAATCAGGATGCCGATGCCCGCGAGTCCGACGACCAGCCCGCCTGCTGCGCCGAGCATGACGGGGTTATCCATGTCGAAGAATGAAGGTTCGGGCTTTGCTTGCTTCTGCGCCAGCGCATTGTTCTTGAGGGCCAGCACCTTCTTCATTTGCTGGATGTTTTTCTCGAGCGTCAGGATGCGCTCGCTTGCATCGTTCATTGCCTTGACGCTCGCCGCCTTGTCGGCTTCGGCTACGGTCGCCTTGCCCCCTTTTCCGAGCTTCAGCACTTCCTTGGGCTGAGGGGCGACAGGCGGCTTTTCGACCGATGCGGTGATCTTGCCCGATACGCTGCGCTTCAGCTCTCCCTTGCGTTCGACGGCGTAGGAAGCCAGCCTCTGGCGATAGGCGTTCCAGTCGATCGCCTGGACCTCCACCACCTTGGCTGCATCGTGCTTGTCTATCGACGAAATGGTGTCGCTGTCCGGAATGTTGAGCACTTTTCCGGCAATGAGCCTGTTCATGTTCTTGCCGACGAAGGCGTCAGCATTTTCCCGGTAAAGCGCGACCAGCATCTGTTCGAGACTGATCCCTTTCGGTTTCGTAGACATGGCGATCCCGCTCAAGGTCATGCCTTTCTCTACCGTCAGCGTTTTGGCCTTGGTCTCATGAGCCTGTTTCGCTTCGACCGGTTTTTGAGCTGTTTTCTCAGCCGGCTTCTGCTCGGCCGGTTTCACTGCTGCTGCCTGAACGGCAGGCTTGGGCCGGGCGACAACATGCCGCTCGGGAAGGGCCACTGGCGGCGACACGGCCGGGGTTTTCGCGAACTCGACCGGGTCGAACAGCATGGTGTATTCGCGCTCGATCTGCGAGGAAGCCCAGGAAAGGTCAATCAGCACGTCGAGAAAAGGCGTGTTGACCGGCTGGGATGAAGAAAGCGCGATATATGGCTGACCGTCGGGATGCTTGGCGATGGTCACCTTGACGTTGGCCAGCAAGGGATTGTAATCGACGCCGACCCGCTTGAAGGCATCTGGAGAAGCGATCTTTGCGTTCAGGGATTCCGAGTCCCCTTCCTTGAGCGCCACCACATCGACTTCGGCTTTGAGCGGCTGCCCCAATGCCGAAAGGACCTTCAATTCGCCGAGGCCGGCTGCCCAGGAAAAGCCGGGAAAAACCAGCCCGGCAATCAGTAGGGTCTTGAGCGTTCTTGTCATGAGCAGGGTCTTTGCCTCAAATAGTTATATCGGCCAAATAAAGACTTGCGGCAGCCTATTATCGCTTAATCAAGATATTTTTCAATCAAAATCTCGGCGATCTGGACGCTGTTGAGCGCGGCGCCCTTCCGCACGTTGTCGGCCACCACCCACAAATCGAGCCCCATGGGATGGGAAATGTCTTCCCTGATTCTCCCGACGAACACGGGATCCTTGCCGGCCGCATCGATCGCAGGCGTCGGATAGCCGCCGGGCTTTCTCTCGTCCATCACGACGATGCCCGGGGACTGCTTCAGGAGCTCGGTGGCTTCCTGTGCGGTGATTTTTTTTCTCGTTTCGATATGGACTGCTTCCGAATGCCCGAAGAAAACAGGCACCCTGACTGCCGTGGGATTCACCCTGATCGACTCGTCTTCCATGATCTTCCTGGTTTCCCAGACCATCTTCATTTCTTCCTTCGTGTAGCCGTTTTCCATGAAAACGTCGATATGGGGAAGCACGTTGAAGGCGATCCGCTTGGGGTAGACCTCGCTGACTGCTTCCTTCTGGTTGAAAAGCGCAGTGGTCTGGCTGGCGAGCTCCTCGATCGCTTCCTTTCCCGTTCCGGAGACGGCCTGATAGGTCGCCACGTTGATCCGTTCTATCCCGACGGCATCGTGGATAGGCTTCAGCGCGACCAGCATCTGGATCGTCGAGCAATTCGGATTGGCGATGATCCCCCTGTTCTTGTACTGCGCAATCGCATGGGGATTGACTTCAGGCACGACGAGCGGGATGTCGTCCTCGTAGCGGAAATGGGCGGTATTGTCGATCACGACGCAGCCGGCTTCCGCCGCCTTGGGCGCGTATTCCGCAGAGACGCTGCCGCCTGCCGAGAAAAGCCCGATTTGCGCCTTCGAGAAATCGAAATCGGCCACATCCAGCACGGTCACGTCCCGTCCTTTGAAGCGGACCTTGCTTCCCGCCGAGCGGCTTGATGCGAGCGGATAGATCTGCCCGACCGGGAACTTCCTTTCCTCCAAAATGGAGAGCATCGTCTCCCCTACTGCGCCGGTTGCGCCAAGCACGCATACATCATATTGCTTCTTCATAAGTTTCCTCTAGAGTCTTGCTGCGACAGCGTCGCCCATCTCTTTCGTGCCCACCTTCTTCATGCCTTCCTGATGAATGTCGGCCGTCCTGAATCCGTCGGCAAGCGCGCGCCTCACCGCATCCTCGATCCTTTTCGCCTCGTCTTCCCTGTCGAAGGTATGGCGCATCATCATCGCAACGGAAAGGATGGTTGCGATCGGATTGGCGATATCCTGCCCTGCAATGTCCGGGGCAGAGCCGTGGATGGGCTCGTACAGTCCCTTGCCCTTCTCGTCGAGGGAAGCGGAAGGAAGCATGCCGATCGATCCGGTCAGCATCGATGCCTCGTCGGAAAGGATGTCGCCGAACATGTTGCCTGTCAGGATCACGTCGAACTGCTTCGGATTCCTGACGAGCTGCATGGCCGCGTTGTCGACGTACATGTGCGAAAGATCGACCTCCGGATATTCCTTGGCCACTTCCATGACCACTTCCCGCCACAGCACGCTGGTCTCGAGCACGTTCGCCTTGTCGACAGAGCAGAGCTTCTTGTCGCGCCTCAATGCCGTTTTGAAGGCCACATGGGCGATCCTGGCGATTTCGGATTCGCTGTAAAGCATGGTGTCGTAGCCTTCGCGCTCGCCCTCCGCCGTCCTTCTGTGGCCCCTGGGCTGGCCGAAATAGATGTCTCCGGTGAGTTCCCTCAGGATCATGATGTCGAGGCCGGAGACCACTTCGGGCTTGAGCGATGAGGCGCTGGAGAGCTCAGGATAAAGCACGGCCGGCCTCAAGTTCGCGAAAAGATTGAGATCCTTCCTGATCCTCAGGAGCCCCTGCTCGGGTCTCATGGGCCTTGGCAAGGTGTCATAGCGGTATCCGCCCACCGCGCCCAGAAGCACCGCGTCGGCATCTTTCGCAAGCCTGGCCGTGGATTGGGGATAGGGGTCGCCTGCAGCGTCATATCCTGCGCCGCCGATTTCGCCGTATTCGAGCTCGACCTTCAGGCCGTCCCTAGAGAGGATTTCCAGAACATTGACGGCCTGGGCGACGATTTCCGGCCCGATGCCGTCCCCCGGCAACACTGCTATCTTCATAGGTTTCTTCCGTCAAAAAGCCAGGGCGCCTCGAGCTTGCGCTTCGCCTCGTAAGCCCTGATCTCGTCCTTGTGAATCAACGTGAGCCCGATGTCGTCGAGCCCTTCGATGAGGCATTTTTTTCTGAACGCGTCGACTTCGAATGGTATTTTCCCCCCCGAAGGCAATCCCACCGTCTGATTTTCCAAATCGACAACGAGCCTGTACCCTTCCACAGAGGCCGTTTCGCCGAAAAGCCTGTCCACGATTCCGGCTTCCAGCCGGATCGGCAGCAGGCCGTTCTTGAAGCAGTTGTTGTAGAAGATATCGGCGAAGGAAGGCGCGATGATCGCCCTGATGCCGTAATCTTCTAGCGCCCAGGGCGCATGTTCGCGCGAGGAGCCGCAGCCGAAGTTTTCCCTTGCAAGCAGGATCTGCGCGCCCTTGAAGCGCGGCTGGTTCAGGACGAAATCTGGGTTGAGAGGCCGCTTGCTGTTGTCCATGCCCGGTTCGCCGTGATCCAGATAGCGCCATTCGTCGAAAAGATTGGGGCCGAATCCGCTGCGCCTTATCGATTTCAGAAACTGCTTGGGGATGATCGCGTCGGTATCGACATTCGGCCGATCCAAGGGCACCACGAGCCCGTCGAGATGGGTAAATGCCTTCATGAAAGTTCCTCCGGATCGACGAAACGGCCGGCCACTGCTGCTGCGGCTGCAAGCGCAGGGCTGACCAGATGGGTTCTTCCTCCAGGCCCCTGCCTTCCCTCGAAATTCCTGTTGGAGGTGGAGGCGCAGCGCTCTCCCGGGGAAAGCCTGTCGTCGTTCATGGCCAGGCACATGGAGCATCCCGGCTCGCGCCATTCGAATCCGGCTTCCAAAAATATTTTGTCGAGCCCCTCCTGTTCCGCCTGGCGCTTGACGAGGCCCGAACCCGGCACCACCATGGCGAGCTTGACGCTCTTGGCCACATGCCTGCCCTTCGCCACTTTCGCCGCCGCCCGCAGATCCTCTATCCTGGAATTGGTGCATGAACCGATGAACACCTTGTCGACCGGGATTTCGGCGATTTTCTGATTGGCTGTGAGGCCCATGTATTGAAGCGCCTTCTCCATGCCCTGCCGCTTGACAGGATCGGCGCATGCCGAAGGATCCGGAACAGCTCCGCTGACCGGCACCACCATTTCTGGCGAGGTTCCCCAGGTGACCTGGGGCCTGATATCCTTCGCGTCGATCTCGACCGTCGCATCGAAATGCGCGCCTTCGTCGCTTTTCAATGTATTCCAGTCGCGGCAGGCCGCATCCCAAAACTCGCCCTTGGGCGCGAACGGCCTTCCCCTGAAATAATCGATGGTCTTCTCGTCCACAGCGACCATTCCGGCCCGCGCGCCGGCTTCGATCGCCATGTTGCACAGGGTCATGCGCCCTTCCATGGAAAGCGAGCGGATCGCGCTTCCCGCAAACTCGATGGCATGGCCCGTGCCGCCAGCCGTGCCTATCGTGCCGATGATGTAAAGCGCGACGTCCTTGGCCGTCACCCCCATGCCCAGCTCGCCTTCGACGCGAATGAGCATGGATTTCGATTTCTTGGACAGCAGGCACTGGGTGGCGAGCACGTGCTCGACCTCGGAAGTGCCTATGCCGAACGCAAGCGCAGCGAAAGCGCCGTGCGTGCTGGTATGCGAATCGCCGCAGACCACCGTCATGCCCGGCAGGGTCGCGCCCTGCTCCGGACCCACCACATGGACGATTCCCTGGCGCGCGTCATCCATCCTGAATTCCTCGATGCCGAAATCGCTGCAATTTGCATCCAGCGTCTCGACCTGCAGGCGTGAAACAGGATCCTGAATGCCGCCTTCCCGCCCCAGGGTAGGCACGTTGTGGTCGGCGACCGCAAGGACGGAATCGACCCGCCAGGGCTTTCTTCCGGCCAGGCGCAGCCCCTCGAAGGCCTGCGGGCTCGTCACCTCGTGCACGAGGTGCCTGTCAATGTAAAGGAGGGTCGTGCCGTCTTCTTCCTTCCGGACGACATGGCTTTCCCACAATTTGTCGTAAAGATTTTTGGCTTTCATCCCGCGGATTATCGCACAATTGCCGCTCCCCTTACAGAGGGGCGCTTTGCCGCATCAAGCAATCGGGTCTACAATCTGGTTTTGGATCAAGGCTTGATGGTAATGCGCAAACTGACTTTCCTGGTTGTCTTCTTCGCCCTCCTCTGGGGTTGCGGCGAGAAGAAGCCGAATCTTTACTCGACCCCGCCCAGGGATCTCTCCAGCGTCAGCTACGGCAAGGATTTTCATCTCACCGATTTCGACGGGAAGCCGAGGCAGCTTTCCGATTTCAGGGGCAAGGCTGTCGTGCTTTTCTTCGGCTACACGCATTGCCCGGACGTCTGCCCAACCACGTTGTCGGACCTCGCCATCGCGCTCCACAAAATGGGTGCCAACGCCAAACGCGTGCAGGTTTTGTTCGTGACCGTCGATCCGGACCGGGATACGCCTGCGATCCTGAAGAAATACGTACCCTCCTTCAACCCGGCGTTCCTCGGGCTTTACGGCAATGCCGAAGAGACCAGGAAGACGGCTGACGAATTCCATGTCTTTTACCAGAAGGTCCAGATCGAGGACGACATGAAGAACTACGCGATGGACCACACTGCCGGCTGTTTCGTCTTCGATCCTTCAGGGCGCCTGCGCACCTACATGCCCTACAGCGAAAAGCCGCCTGAAATGGCGCAAGACCTGGAAAAGCTGCTCAGCTGAGCCTCAAAGCAGACAGTATTCCCTGCAGGATGGCAGCCGGGTCCGGCGGGCAGCCCGGCACTTCGACGTCGACTGGAATCACGCTTCCGACGCCACCCTTGCAGGCATAATTCTTTCTTTGGCAGAACACGCCGCCTTCCTTGCCGCAATCGCCTACCGACACGACGAGCTTCGGCTCCGGCATCGCCTCATAGGTTTTCCTCAATGCCTCTTCCATATGTTTGGACACAGGCCCAGTCACGAGCAGCATGTCGGCATGCCTGGGGCTCGCCGCAAATCCGATCCCCAGTCCTTCCAGCCTGTAATAGGGATTGTTGAGGGCGTGGATCTCGAGCTCGCAGCCGTTGCACGAACCCGCATCGACATGGCGCACGGTGAGCGCGCCTGTCAGGATGGACGCATCTTTCCCGAGCGCTCGTGTTCTGAGAGACGCATCCGGTTTGGGCTCGGGTTCCGTCTTGATGCCATTTTTCAGTATTTCCCTCAGGATTCTGTACATTCCATTTCCTTGGTCGCGGCATAGCGGATCGCGTTCTTTCCGCTCTTCTTGACTGAATAATCGTCGGCCAGTCTGGCGACGATGTCGACGCAGGCGAGCAGCGCAGATCCTGTCGCAATGATGGGCACCCGGCTTTGCAGAATGTTCACAGGTCGTGGCCGCTGTAGCTCAGGTTGAACGACTTGTTGATCAGCGGGAAATCCGGAACGATATTGCCGATCACCGCGAATTCCAGAACGGGCCAGTTCTGCCAGGAAGGATCATGGGCATGCGCGCGGCTGATGAGGCCTTGTTCGATTTCCAGCGCAATGAGCACTTCCCCTCTGAATCCCTCCACCCAGCCGAACCCTGAACCGCTGCAAGGCGGCACTTCAATGACAGTTTCGCCTTCCGGCATTTTTGCGACCATCTGCTCGATCAGCCTCAATGATTCGAAGACTTCGTCGAACCTGACCGAAACCCTGGCAGCGACATCGCCCCCGTGATGGGTCGCCATGGCAAATTCCAGTTTATCGTAGGGGGGATAAGGATGCTCTTCCCTCAAATCCGACGCATTCCTGCTCGCCCGGCCTGCAAGACCGGTGAGGCCGAGTTTTGCAGCAAGCTCGGGGGCCACCTTTCCCGTGGCGATAAACCTGTCCTGCAGCCCGGTATGGTCGACGTAGATTTCCCTGAGATCCTCGACCTTCTTCCTGAGGATAGCGCATTCTCCTGCGATCCGATCCTTCGCCGCCGAATCGATGTCTTTCAGCACCCCGCCCGGCACCACGAGATCCATCAAGAGACGATGCCCGAAAAGATCCCGGTTGGCGCGCAGCATGTCTTCCCTGAGTATCGAAAATTGCGCAAGTCCGAACGAGAATCCCGCGTCGTTGCCGAGCGCGCCCAGGTCGGCGAGATGATTGGCGATCCTTTCCCGCTCGAGGAGCAATCCTCTCAGAAAGCTCGCCCGCTCCGACACCTTCACATCGCAGACCGATTCGACGGCCATGGCATAGGCCCATGAATACGCGACCGTGCTGTCGCCGCTGATTCGCGCAGCAAGCCTTGCGCCCTCGATGAATGAAAGCCCTTCGAAAGCCTTCTCTATTCCCTTGTGCTTGAAACCCAGCCGCTCTTCGAGCCTCAGCACCTTTTCCCCAACCACCTGGAACCTGAAATGCCCGGGTTCGATGATCCCGGCATGCACCGGACCGACCGCGATTTCGTGCACGCCCTCCCCTTCGACGGCGACGAACGGATAGTCGCCTTCAAAGGACATGCACTGTCCTTCCGGATCGAAATCTTTCTTCAAGGGGTGTCGCGGCCAGAGGCCGTGGGAAATCCATGGCCTGTCATCCGCCTGGTCGAATCCGAATCCGAGCATGTCGGATACGGCGCGCTGCATTCTCGAAGCGCAGGAGAACATTTTGGAAAGGTCCGGGATTTTCTCGCCGGAAACGGCGCATCTCGCAACGAGCATGCCTTCGGGAAAGACGTAGGCTGCATGAACGAAGCCGGATGCGCTGCCCCAGATCGAGACCAGCCTCCCGCCATGCTCGAGGCAGCTTCCGGCAATATCCAGCCAGGATTCGACCCTGGCGTCTAGCGTCCAGACCGGAGCACTAGACGCCGTTCTGTGGATGCCTTCGAAATGCATCATGATCCGCCCATGAGTCTTGCCGCTTCACTGTACCACCTGGCGAGATACTGTGGAATATAAAGCCCGAGAAGCAGCACCAGCGCAAGATGCAGAACGATGGGAGAAAAGGCGGGTGCATGCGGAAGCGCACGGCCCTCTGATTCCCCCCAAACCATGGACTGGACCTTGCCGAATATCGCTGTGAATGCAACGCCCAGAGCGACGAGCAGGATGGGCGTCGCCCAGGGATGGGTCGACATCGCACGGGTGAGGATCAGGAATTCGCTGGTGAACACGCCTGAAGGCGGCATGCCGAGTATGGCGATCGCGCCCAGCATCAGCCCCCACCCGACTGCAGGCGTCTTGATCAGCCCTTTGATCGCTTCTATCGTCTGCGTTCCCGAGCGCTGCGCGGCGTGCCCCACCGCGAAGAAGATCGCCGATTTGGTGAGCGAGTGGACGGTCATGTGGAGGAGCCCGGCGAAGTTCGCGCCTATGCCGAAGGCGAAGGTCATGAGCCCCATGTGCTCGATCGAGGAATAGCCGAAAAGACGCTTGATGTCCTTCTGCTTCCAGAGCAGGAAAGCGGCAACCAGCACGGTGACGAGCCCGAAGCCGATCAACAGGTCGTCTGCGAAATGGCTGTGAAGCGCTCCTGCCACGAGGATCTTGCAGCGCACCACGGCATAGAGCGCGACGTTCAGCAGGAGACCCGAGAGCACGGCGGACACCGGCGTTGGCCCTTCTGCATGGGCATCGGGCAGCCAGCTGTGCAACGGTACCAGGCCCACCTTGGTACCGTAGCCGACGAGCAGGAAAACGAAGGCGATGGACAAGACGGTCGGTTCGAGCGAGCCTTTGGCCACGTCGAGATGGGTCCAGAGGAGCGCCGTTCCGCCGGGTCCGAGCACCTTCTCGGCAGCGAAATAGATCAGGATGGTGCCGAAAAGCGCCTGGGCGATCCCCACGCCGCACAGGATGAAGTATTTCCATGCCGCTTCAAGGCTCGCCTTCGTCCTGTAGAGGCTGACCAGGAGGACGGTGGCAAGCGTCGCCCCTTCCATCGCGACCCAGAGTATGCCCAGATTGTTGGTGAGCAGCGCAAGCAGCATGGTGAAGCAGAACACCTGATACATGCTGTGGTAGAGGCGCATCTGGTAGTTCGAGAGACCGCTCAACGCCTCCTCGTTCCTCATGTAGGGCCTGGAGAAAAGCGTCGTGGTGAAGGCGACGAAGGCGGTCAGCACCATCAGGAACACGTTGAACGAATCGACGAAGAACTGTTCGTGCAATGCGCTCATGGGGCCGTGCAGAAGCACCTTGGACGCGAGCAGGACGGCTGCGGACAAGGTGCAGAAGCTGACCAGCGAATTGAGTTCGGGCGCCCAGCTCCGATGCCCCCAAACGGCCAGCACTGTCCCGCCCAGCAATGGAAAAATCAGGATCGCCTCGATCATTCTTCTTTCACCTTCTCCAGATGCTTGAGGTCCAGGCTCTCGAATTTCTCCCTGATCTGGAAGAAAAACACGCCCAATATCAGGACGCCGACCAGCACGTCGAGCGCAACGCCGAGCTCGACAGCCATGGGCATGCCGTATGTCGTGCTCGTTGCCGCGAAAAACAGCCCGTTTTCCATGGAAAGGAAGCCGATCACCTGGGAAATCGCCTTGCTCCGCGTGATCATCATCAGGAGCGAAAGCAGAACGCAGGCCATGGCGATGCCTATGGTGCTCTTCGCCACCGTCCCGGCAAGCTGGGAAATCGGCAAGGCCAGGTTGAACGAGACGATCACGATCGCGATCCCCACCAGCATGGTGGATGGAATATTGATCAGGGTCTCCACATCCCATTCGACATTGAGCCGCCTGATCATGCGGAGCAGAATCCAGGGCAGGATGACGACCTTGAGGGCGAACGTGAGCAATGCGGAGTAATAGAGATGCGTCTGGCTCGTGGTCGAGGCGATCACCACGGTATTCGCCACGAGCGTCATGCCCTGCACGATGAACAGCTTGATGAGCGACTTGATGCGCCGCTGGGAAAGCATGGCGAAAGCGAGAAGAAGCAGGATGGAAGCGAGCAGATTGATCATCAGGCCCCCAGGAGAAAATGGACGAGCATGCCGAGCACGCCGAAAAGGAAGGCAGTGCCCATGAATTCGGGCGCCCTGAAAATGCGCTGCTTGGCCATGAGCGTTTCGATCAGCGCAAGCCCGAAACCCGCGACAAGCAGCTTGAGCACCAGGATGGGGAGCGCGAAGGCCATGCCCAGCCAGTCGGACGCCTGGGCGATCCCCCAGGGCGCGAAAAGCGCGATGCCCATCGCGACATAGGCGAACAGCTTGATCGAACTCGCCCATTCGACGAGCGCGAGATGTCGTGCCGAATATTCGAGGATCATCGCTTCGTGGATCATCGTGAGCTCCAGATGGCTCGCCGGATTGTCGACGGGCAATCTCGCGTTTTCGGCGAGCAGCACCATCAGAAAGGCGATGCCTGCGAAGGCCATGCTCGGATAGATTTCGAAATGGCGATGGGCCAGCGCTTCCACGATCACCGTGAGCGACGTCGAGTGGCTGATCAGGGATGCCGTGAAAAGCACCATGAGGAGCGCAGGCTCGGCGAGGAAGCCGACCAGCATCTCCCGCCTTGCGCCCATGCCGCCGAATGCCGTGCCGATGTCCATCGCTGCGAGCGAAACGGCGATCCTGGCCAGAGCGAATATCCCGACCAGCGCGATCGCATCGGCCGCCCTCGAAAAGCTGAGATCGGTCGCAAGGGACGGCACGATGGCCGCGGCAAGGCACATGGATCCGAACAACACATAGGGAACCGCCCTGAAAAGAGGAGATGCGCTATTCGCGAGAATCGCGTCCTTTCTGAACAGCTTGATGAGCTTCCTGTAGGGCTGCTCGAAGCCTGCGCCCTGCCTGTTCTGCAGCCATGCCCTGCACTGGTTCACCCAGCCGAGCAGAAAGGGGGCGAGCAGCACCGTGATGAGCAGTTGGAATAATTGGGCGAAAAGTCCGAATGCGCTCATTGTACGATCAGCAGCAGGGCGATCAGCGTCGCGAAATTGTAGAGCAGGTAGACGAGTATCCTCCCCTGCTGGATCTTGCCGAAGAGCCCCGCCAAATATTCGGCAGCGCGGGCGAGCGGAAGATAGAGTCCGTGCCAGATCAGATCTTCGTTGCTTGCGCTGTACCGGGGGGACGCATCGAACGGCGAAGGCAGTTCCCTTTTCATCTTGAAGAAGGGTTCGAATATCTGCCTGATCGGCTGACCGAATCCTTCTGAAGTGTCCTGCATGCGCGAATTCAAGACCGGATAGCCGCAATTCCAGGGTTCCCCCCTTTTCATTCTGCCATGATAAAGGCGCCTGACCAGCAGGAACGAAAGCAGCGTCGCGCCGCAGGTCACGATCATGAAGAGAAGCGGACTGTAGCTTGCACGCTCAGGGGAGATGGGCGCGAAGAAAAGCCAGTCGCCTCTTCCCACATCGAGCCTCGCGCCTGAAAGGAAAGCCGAGACTTCAGACAGATGGTCGATCACGACGAAGGGAAAAAGGCCGAGGAGCACGCAGCCTGCGGAAAACCAGATAAGCCCCGCCCTTTCCCATTTTCCGGAAGAGTTGGCTTCTTTCAGCTTTTCTTCCCTGGGCTGCCCGAGGAAGACGATGCCGTAGAATTTCACCATCACGTAGCCTGCCGTCGCCCCCGTCAGAACGAGCGCTGCGGCAGCGACGGGAATCAGCATATTGAGATAGGAATGGGGCAAACCCGGCGTGAACAGAAAGGCCTGCAGAAGCAGCCATTCCGAGACGAAGCCGTTGAAAGGGGGCAATCCTGCGATGGCGAGCGAGCCGATGAGCGCAGCACCGGCAACCCAGGGCATGTTGTGGATGAGCCCGCCGAGCCGTCCCAGGTTGCGCTCCCCTGTCGCATGCAGCACGGAGCCGGTAGCGAGAAAGAGCAGGCTCTTGAAGAAGGCGTGATTGAGGCAATGATAGAGCGCCGCAATAAGCGCGAGCGCTGCGAAGGCGTTCATGCCGTAGGTCCTGAAGAGTGCCGAAAGGCCGATTCCGACGAAAATGATGCCGATGTTCTCGACGGAAGAATAGGCGAGAAGCCGCTTCATGTCGCTCTGCACCGCGCTGAAGATCGCGCCGAAAAGCGCCGTGGCGAGTCCTATCCCCAGGATGATCCCCCCCCACCACCAGATTTGCGCGTGAAGCAGGTCGAAGAGGACGCGGAGCAAGCCGTATATGGCCGTCTTCAGCATCACCCCGCTCATCAGCGCGGATACTGGAGAAGGGGCTGCCGGATGCGCCTCGGGCAGCCAGACGTGCAGAGGAAGCATGCCTGCCTTCGCGCCGAAGCCGAGCAGCGCAAGCAGGAAGGCGAGGCTGGATTGGAATAAGCCGGGGTGGAATGCGCGCATCGCATCGAAACTGTAGGATCCGCCCATGGAACCGAAAAAGAGCAGGATGCTGATCGCGCCGACATGGGCCATCAGGAGATAGAGAAAGCCCGCCCGCCTGATCTCTGGAATCTTGTGGTCGAATGTCACGAGAAAATAGGAAGACAAGGCCATGGCTTCCCAGGCCACCATGAACAGGAAGGCATCGTCCGCGAGCAGGACGAAGGCCATCGCTGCAAGAAAGACGTGGTATTCGAGGCACAGCAGTCCGAGCTGCTTCTCGCGCTTGAAATAGCCTGCTGAATAAGTCGAGATGCCGAAGGAAGCGCAGCCCAGGACCAGGAGGAAGAAGGAGGAAAGCGAATCGAGCCTGAAGTGGAAGGGAAGATCGGGGAGCCCCAGAATCGAGATTTCAGTCTCGACGCCATGGGAGAAGAAGGCGCAGAAGGCGATGAAAAGCCCGTTTGCAGCCCCAAGCGGAAAAATCGCCCGCCTGATGAATTCTGTTTTTTTTCTCGAAACGAGGCCGACCAATCCCAGCGCGATCCAGAGGAGCGCAGCTGAGATGATGAGATCGACCGGCCGCAGGCTCATTTCAGACTATAGACCTCCATCATTTCACCTTCATCCCGGGCGCCGCGCCCTCATCCGGGCTCAGGATGAAAATGCCCTTCCCGTCTCCTGCCGCGAGCACCATCCCTTCGGACATGCCGAACTTCATTTTCCTCGGCGCGAGATTCGCCACCATGACGGTGAGCCTGCCGACAAGCGCTTCGGGCGCATAGGCCGACTTGATGCCTGCGAAAACGGTGCGCGTCCCGAGACCGATGTCGAGCGTGAGCTTCAACAATTTCTCCGCCCCTTCGACATGCTCGGCATTCACGATTTTCGCGATCCTCAGATCGATCTTGGCGAAATCGTCGATCGAGATCGTCTCCGCCACTTCCTGGTGATGCACCTGGGATTCGGCATGTCGCGCAGGCGAATGCGCCTGAGGCTTCAGGCTTTCCTTGTTGGCCTCCACCATGGCCTCGATCGCCTTGGGATCGAGCCGGGTCATGAGATGCTTGTATTCGTTGATCCTGTGTGCGCCCAGCATGGCGCTCGCGTCTTCCCAAAGGAGAGGCTTGATATTGAGAAAGCGCTCCACCTCTTCGGCAAGCCTGGGCAGGATGGGTTTCAGGTAAAGGGTCAGGCAGCGGAACATCTCGATCGCCGCGCTGCATATCAAATGCAGCGAAACGCTCTGGTCAGGATCCTTGGCAAGCTCCCAGGGTTTGAAGTGGTTGATGAGCACATTGGCTTCATCGGCGAGTTCCATGATCTCCCTAAGCGCCTTGCTGTATTCCCTTGCTTCGTATAATTCCCGAATCTTTTGCCCTGCATCGCCGAATCTTTTTACGGTCGGAAAATAGCCCGCCTCGTCGATCCCGCAAAGCATGCCTTCGAAGCGCTTGGAGACGAACCCTGCGCAGCGGCTCGCGATGTTGACGTATTTGCCGATCAGGTCCGAATTGACCTTCGCGATGAAGTCTTCCAGGTTGAGGTCGATATCCTCCATCGTGCCGTTGAGCTTGGAGGCATAGTAGTAGCGCAGGTATTCGGTGTTCTTGACGTGATCCACATAGCTTCTCGCGGTGATGAACGTGCCGCGGGACTTGGACATCTTCTCGCCGTTCACGGTCAGAAATCCGTGCGCGAAGAGCTTGGTCGGCGTCCTGAATCCCGCATGCTCGAGCATCGCAGGCCAGAAAAGCGCGTGGAAATAAAGGATGTCCTTGCCGATGAAGTGGTAGAGCTCGGCAGTCGAGTCTTTCTTCCAGTATTCATCGAAATCGATGCCCCGCTCCCGGCAAAGCTTCATGAAGCTGCCCATGTAGCCGACCGGCGCATCCAGCCAGACGTAGAAGTATTTCCCGGGCGCCTCCGGAATCTCGAAGCCGAAATAGGGGGCGTCCCTGGAAATGTCCCAGTCGGAGAGTTCCCCTTTCAGCCACTCCTGCATCTTGTTGGAGGCTTCAAGCTGCAATGTGCCCTTCGTCGTCCACGATTGCAGGAAATCCCTGCATCTTTCGTCGGAAAGCCTGAAGAAATAATGCTCGGATTCGCGCAATTCCGGTTTTGCGCCCGAGACCGCGGAATACGGGTTCTTGAGTTCTGCAGGCGTATAGGCCGCGCCGCACACTTCGCAATTGTCGCCGTACTGATCCTTCGCGCCGCACTTCGGGCATTCCCCCTTGATGAACCTGTCCGGGAGGAACATTGACTTCACCGGATCGTAATACTGCTCGATCGTCCTCGTTTCGATCAGTTTCCCATCCTTCAGCTTCTCAAAGATGGCGCAGGCGAAAGCCTTCGTTTCTTCCGAATTGGTCGAGCCGTAATGGTCGAAATTCACGTGAAATGAGGAAAAATCCTCGAAATGCTCACGCCAGACGCGGGAAATCAGTTCCTCGGGGAGGATGCCTTCCTTTTCCGCCCTCAGCATGATGGGGGTGCCGTGCGTATCGTCTGCGCAAACGTAATGGCATTCGTGGCCTTGCATTTTCAGGGAGCGAACCCATATATCCGTCTGGATGTATTCGACGAGATGGCCGAGATGGATGCTGCCGTTCGCATAAGGCAGCGCCGAGGTGACGAGAAGCTTTCTTTTCATGCGTGATCCTTGTTTTCGGGTATTTTAACGCCTGGCGCAGCGCAATGCATCAAAACCCCATTTTTATCATGGTAGGCACCATGAAAAATATTGTTTAAACTAGATCGATTCAAGAATAGCGAGGACCGCAATGGCAATTTCGGAAGAAATGGTGAAGACTGCGCTGAAGGACGTCATCGACCCCAACACGCAGAAGGATTTCGTATCGGGCAAGTCGGCGAAGAACATCAAGGTGGAAGGGAGCGACGTCAGTCTCGACATCCTGCTCGACTATCCTGCGAAAAGCGTTCTTGACGAGATCAGGCATCTGGTGTCCTCGAAGCTTTCGACCATTCCCGGCGTTGGCAAGGTCACGGTCAATGTCTCGAGCAGAATCATCGCCCATGCCGTGCAGCGCGGCGTCAAATTGATCCCGGGCGTCAAGAACGTCATTGCGGTGGCTTCGGGCAAGGGCGGCGTGGGCAAATCCACGACAGCCGTCAACCTCGCGCTCGCGCTTTCCGAAGAAGGCGCGAAGGTCGGCATCCTTGACGCCGACATCTACGGCCCTTCCCAGCCGGCCATGCTGGGCATCCATGGGCAGCCCGAGTCGCTCGACGGAAAGAAAATGGAGCCCATGGTCGGGCACGGCGTCGAGGCCATGTCCATCGGCTTTCTCGTCGACGTCGAAGCGCCCATGGTATGGCGCGGCCCGATGGTCACCCAGGCCCTCGAACAGCTGCTCAACGACACCAACTGGCACGACCTCGACTACCTCGTCATCGATCTCCCGCCAGGAACGGGCGACGTCCAGCTCACGCTGGCCCAGAAAGTGCCGCTCACCGGCGCGGTGATCGTCACCACCCCTCAGGACATTGCATTGCTCGACGCAAGGAAAGGGCTCAGGATGTTCGAAAAGGTCGGCGTCCCCATTCTCGGCATCATCGAGAACATGAGCACGCACATCTGCTCGAATTGCGGGCACGAAGAGACGATCTTCGGATCGGGCGGCGGCGAGAAGATGTGCAAGGACTACGACGTCGAATTCCTGGGCGCATTGCCGCTCGACATCAAAATCCGCGAACAGGCCGATTCGGGAAATCCGACCGTGGTCGCGCAAAGGGAAAGCAAGGTCAGCGCGATTTACAGGGGCATGGCAAGACGCGTCGCCTACAAGGTCTCCACCCTGGCCCAGGACCATTCAGCAGTCTTCCCGAAAATCGTCATCCAGAACACATGAGCATCAAATCGGACAAATGGATCCGCCGAATGGCGGAAGAGCACGGCATGATCGAGCCTTTCGAGCCGCGCCAGATCAAGGAATCGGAAGGCAGGAGGATCGTCTCCTACGGGACTTCGAGCTACGGATACGACATACGCTGCTCCGACGAATTCAAGCTCTTCACCAATATCAATACGACGATCGTCGACCCGAAAAATTTCGATTCCAATTCATTCGTCGACTTCAAGGGGGATGTGTGCATCATCCCCCCCAATTCCTTCGCGCTTGCCAGAACCGTCGAGTACTTCAGAATACCGCGCAATGTGCTCACCATCTGCCTTGGAAAATCGACCTACGCGCGCTGCGGCATCATCGTCAACGTGACCCCTTTCGAGCCCGAATGGGAAGGCTATGTGACGCTGGAATTCTCCAACACCACCCCGCTCCCCGCGAAAATCTATGCGAACGAGGGCGTGGCGCAAGTCATCTTTTTCGAATCCGACGAAGTGTGCGAAACGTCCTACCGGGACAGGGGCGGGAAATACCAGGGCCAGCACGGCGTCACCCTGCCGAAGATATAATTACAACAATGTTGTTGCAATTATGCAACAACATTGTTGAATCCCTGAAAATCGATCCTATACTCGAATCAGTCCGAACGCATATTGCGAGCGGCGCATTCGTGAAAGGATCCATCATGAAACTCAAATCGATCATTTCAGCCGGCTTCATTGCCGGCGCAGCGGCTTTTGCTGCAACGGCCCAGGCCGAAGGCTGGTACATCGGCGCAGATGTCGGACGATCCAGCGTCGGAACCGTTTATCCGGGACTGGCCACGACGAAATCCAGGGACACCGTGGGCGGCGTTTTTCTCGGCTATCAGCTCAACCAGAACTGGGGCGTTGAAGGCTTCTACACCGGCGGCGGAAAATTCGAGGGCACCATGGGCGTCGGCGTGGGCAGCGGGAAAAGCGACGTCTACGGGCTCGACCTGATCGGCTTGCTGCCGATTCAGGATGCATTCAGCCTTTACGCCCGCGCGGGTTATGCCAACGCCAAGACAAGCGCATCTTCGACGCCGGCGGGATTCTCGGGCTCGAACCGCAGTGCAGCGACCTACGGCATCGGTGCCGAGTACGATTTTACACAGCAGGTCGGGATGCGCTTCGGCTGGGATCGCTATGGCGCAGCGCTGTCCAATGCCGGTGTGACGAGCAACTTCAATTCCAATGTCTGGTCGCTTGGCATCCTCTACAAGTTCTAATGTTTTCAGGTAGTTGAAAACCCGTATCGGATGATGCGGGTTTTTTTATGCTGGAAAGTTTTTTTTAAGAATTTTGAGCGTATAATCGCGCATTTTCCAGAATACAGGAGGTCAAAATGACGAGCCATAATCCATGCTTTGATAACAAATTCGATCTGCACATTCCGGTAACGTAGCGCATAGAGGAGAACGACATGCCCGCCCCTGCCCTCAAGCAAAATGAATTCCCCAGCCACGCCGAAATCAGCATCGATTTCGAAAAAATCAAACAGCAGCTTGAAAAAGGCTATGACAAGCCTTTCCTAATCCTCGATTCGGAAATCGTCAGGATCAAGGCGCGACGATTCAAGGCAGCCATGCCGCGCGTTGCACCGCATTTCGCTGTCAAATCCAACCCGGACCCCAGAATACTGAAGGTGCTGATCGAGGAAGGCGTGGGATTCGAAATCGCCTCGATCGCCGAGCTTGACCTCCTGCTCGGTCTCGGCGTCAAGGCCGAAGAAATCTATTACAGCAACCCGATCAAATCCAGGCGCTATATCGAATATGCGGCCAAGAAAGGGGTCGAGTGGTACGTGCTCGACAGCATCGAGGAATTGAGGAAGATCGTCAGCGTCAAGCAAGATGCGAAGCTCTACCTCAGGGTCGACACGTCGAATGTCGGCAGCGATTGGCCCTTGGGCGGCAAGTTCGGCGCCTATGCAGGCGAAGTGGACGAAATCATCATTGAAGCTGCAAGACTCGGCGCTGACCTTGCAGGAATAACCTTCCATGTCGGCTCGCAATGCAGGAACCCGGAAAACTGGCGCATCGGCATCAGGCGCGCAAAAGAAGTGTTCGCAGCCATGAAAGCGGCAGGGCTGAATCCCCGCCTCTTGAATCTGGGCGGAGGCTATCCCGTCCAGCATGTGAAACCCATACCCTCGATCGAGCTGATCGGCGAGATCGTCAACGAGTCGATCGCGGATCTGCCCGACATGCGCATCATGGCGGAACCCGGGCGCTATCTCGTATCTGATGCAGGCTGCTTTGTCTGCCAGGTGATCGGCACGGCCACCCGATCCGAGAAGAAATGGATCTATTGGGATGCAGGCATTTTCGGCGGAGTCATCGAAACGACGGGCGGCCTGCATTACCGGATAGAGACGGACAGGCAGGGCAAGCCGGTTCCGTGGTCGGTCGCAGGTCCCACATGCGATTCGGTCGACATCGTGATGAAGGACGAGATGCTGCCCGAAGATCTGCAGGAAGGCGACTTCGTCTATCTCGTGAACGCAGGGGCCTACACGACTGCTTACGCGAGCAATTTCAACGGATTTCCCCTGCCTGACGTGTTCGTGGTCTGAACCGGGCATCGCGCAGTCCGTAAACGGGCTGCGCGATGATCAGGTTCTTTCGTAAACGACGAAATCGAATTCAAGCCCGACAGACGAGACATGGCTGTCCCTTGAAACCTCGTGCCATGTTTCAAGATCGAATTCCGGGAAATACGCATCCCCCGTGTATTCCTTTTTGATTTCGGTCAGATATATCCTTCTAGCGATCCCGATGGCCTGTCTGTAAATTTCCGCGCCGCCGATCAGAAAGATCTCTTCGTCATCACCGCAAAGCGAAGCCGCTTCTTCAATGGAGGAAGCGCGCAACACGCCCGGATGGGAAAATTCCGGATTCCTTGAGATGACGACAGAAACCCTGCCGGGCAAGGGCTTGCCTATCGACTCGAAGGTTTTTCTCCCCATCAGGATGTGATGCCCCATGGTGAGATTCCTGAAATGCTTCAAGTCTTCCGGCAAGTGCCAGGGAAGGGTATTGTCCCGGCCGATGATGCGGTTGTCCGCCATGGCCGCGATGATCGAGATTCGCATATTCTTCCGTCTGGATTAAAATGACATTATTTTAAACTTTCTTTCATTGCGGTTGTCATATAAAGTTCAGTGACTTGAGGAGCCCGGAGAATTCGATGCCTGCCATGAGAATATTGGTTTGCCTTGCCATGACCGCAGCACTGATCGGCTGCACGCCGGGAAAACCGACCGTCCAGCCGGTTCAACAGAGCACGCCAACCTCCCCTGCCCCGCTCGTGACCTTGCCGGATTTTTCCTCGCTTGTCGCCAAGGAAGGCTCGGCCGTCGTCAACATCAGTTCGACGAAAATCGTTCACGACACGGATAATACCGATCCGTTCCCGCAGAGTTCTCCGGACAACGACCCCTTCTACGATTTTTTCCACCGCTTCATGCCGAATCCTCCCCAGGTTCCGCATGACTACCAGTCGAAATCACTGGGTTCCGGTTTCATCATCAGCCATGACGGCTATATCCTGACGAACGCCCACGTGATCGACGACAGCGACGAAGTGACCGTCAAGCTCACGGACAAGCGGGAATTCAGGGCTAAAGTGATCGGATCGGACAAGCGCGCCGACATTGCGCTGCTCAAGATCAGGGCGAAGGCTCTGCCCATCGTTCCGATAGGCGACCCTTCCAAGCTGAAGGTGGGCGAATGGGTGCTGGCCATCGGCTCCCCATTCGGCTTCGACAACAGCGTCACCGCAGGCATCGTCAGCGCAAAGGGAAGGAGCCTTCCTGACGAGAATTACGTTCCCTTCATCCAGACCGACGTTCCCATCAACCCGGGCAATTCCGGCGGACCGCTCTTCAACATGAAGGGCGAAGTGGTGGGGATCAATTCCCAGATCTACAGCAGGACGGGCGGCTACATGGGCCTGTCGTTCGCCATCCCGATCGACGTCGCCATGAACATCAGCAACCAGCTGCGCGAAAACGGCAAGGTGAGCCGCGGCAAGCTGGGCGTCGAAATCCAGGAACTGAATCAGGATCTCGCCAAATCGTTCGGCATGAAGGAGGCGAACGGCGCGCTTGTCGCCTCCGTCGAAAAAGGCGGGCCTGCCGACCAGGCGGGCATCCGTCCGGGGGATGTCATCATTGGATTCAACGGCAAGGACGTCAACAGCTCGACCGAATTGCCTGCGCTGGTCGGCGCGACGAAGCCCGGTTCGACAGCTGACGTCAAGATCTGGCGGGACGGCGCGGCGCAGAACCTCTCCGTGAAAATAGGCGAACTCGCCTCGACGGCAGCGCCAGCCATCCAGGCACCGAAGCAGCTGCACATCAACCGCATCGGCCTGGGACTCAAGAATCTCACGGCAGACCAGAAGAGCGCAGCCGGCGTCGACCATGGCATCCTCATCGTCAAGGTGCGCGGCGCCGTGCTGCAGTCGCAGCTCGTCGAAGGGGACATCATCCTGGCGATGAACCATACGGACGTCACGAGCGTCGACCAGTTCAACGATCTGCTCTCCCAGGTGCCCAGAGGGGGCAGCGTCGCGCTCCTGATCAAGCGCGGGAACAGCTCGATCTACATCCCGATCAAGGTGGATTAGTCGATCAGCTTCAGGGCGGTGGATGCAAGGCGCCTGCCGAGCGCGATGCAGAGCTTCTTTTCCTCGTTCGACAGTTCCCTGTCGTTCTGGAGGCCTGAAACCCTGCTCGCGCCGTAAGGCGTGCCGCCGGAGTCCGTTGCGGAAAGCTCCGGCTCCGAGTAAGGCAACCCGAGAATCAGCATGCCGTGATGCAGCAGCGGCACCATCATCGAGATCAGCGTCGTCTCCTGGCCGCCGTGCTGCGTGCCGCTTGAAGTGAAAAGCGCAGCGGGTTTTCCGACCAGCGCCCCCTTCATCCAGAGCGGCGTCGTATTGTCCCAGAAATGCTTCATGCTTGCCGCCATGTTGCCGAAGTAAGACGGGGAACCGAGCGCGAGGCCCGCGCAGGACTCCAGATCGGAAAGCGTGGCGTAGGGCGCGCCTTCTTCCGGAATATCCTGCTCGACTGCTTCGCACACGGGAGATACCCTGGGCACTGTTCTGAGCCTGGCGGAAGCGCCATGAACGCTTTCCACGCCCCTCGCGATCAGATGGGCCATTTCCCTGACAGCGCGGTCCCGGCTGTAAAATAGGACGAGAATTTCTTTCATGTATGATATCCGGTGAGGTTTCATCGTTATTATATAGGAAGCCCTTCAATGCATGCCGTCATGGATATCGAAAAGCCGCTCGCCTTCGTTCAACTCGTCGCCCGAAGATTCTCAGAGGAACGCTGCTTCCAGGCGGCTGGCAGCCTGACCTTCACGACGCTGTTCGCCATCGTGCCCATCGTCACCGTCGCCCTGACGCTGGTCTCTGCATTCCCCGTCTTTTCCGCCATGACGGCTCATGTCAAGCTCTTCCTGTTCTCCAATCTGGTGCCCCAGTCCGCAGGGAAGATGCTCGCCTTTTACGTGACCCAGTTCACGGAAAATGCGGCCAGGCTCACTGCCCTCGGCATCGTTTTCCTGATCGTCACCGCCCTCACCCTGATGCTCACCATCGACCATGTCTTCAATACGATCTGGCGGGTGTCGCGAAAGCGCAGCATGATGCACAGGATACTGATCTATTGGGGCATGCTGACGATCGGGCCGCTCCTCATCGGATCGAGCCTGTCCATGACTTCCTGGCTGCTCGGGCGATCGTCGGAAGTCGCCCTGCATGGCGTATTCTTCCTGAAAACGCTCCCCGCACTGCTCACCGTATCGGCCATGAGCCTGCTCTACATCATCGTCCCGAATGCACCCGTCGCCAAACGCCATGCCTTTCTGGGCGGAATGCTTGCAGGCATCGCCTTCGAGCTGATGAAGATCGGCTTTGGCTGGTACATCACCCATTTCACCACCTACAAGCTGGTTTACGGCGCTTTTGCCAGCATTCCCGTCTTCCTGCTCTGGATCTATATTTCCTGGCTGATCATGATCTCCGGCGCGCTTATCACCGCATGCCTGCCCCTTTACGGCCAAGTCCCGGGACGGAATTTCCCGGGCAAGCATTTCCACGACGCCGTAAAACTGCTCGAATCCCTCCATACCGCCCACCAGGAAGGACGTGCGTTGCGCATCGAAGCGCTCCGTGAACATACCGGGCTCCACTTCGATGAAATCGCTTCCCTGCTTGCCGTGCTCGCGGCATCTGGACTCGCCAGCGAAACCCAGGAGGGCGCCTGGATGCTCGGCAAGGATGCGAACCGCATCCTGCTCTCCGACATCTACAGGGCAACCGTCTTCGATCCGATCGATGTTCTTCCGGAATCACTCGACAAGCGTCTTCTGGAGTCAATCGATGGCGCACTGAACATCCCGCTCAACGTCATGAATCATGGAAGCTGATATAATCCGGCCATGATCCGCATCCTGCTCATCCTGCTGTTCATTTCCATTCCCGCCCATGCGGATGATTTCTTCGTCAACGACATGTCAGGAAAGCCGATCAGGCTTGCGAACTACAGAGGAAAATGGGTGCTCGTCAATTTCTTTTCGATGACCGATACCGATTCGAAAGCCGAGCTCCCAGATCTCGTCTCGCTGCAAAATGCGCACAAGGACATCGTCGTCATCGGCGTGGTCATGAACTGGAAGAATGCGAAATCGGTCTCTGCCTTTGTCAAGGCGAACCGCCTTCCCTATACGATCGTGCTCGGGAACGACGACATCGTCGATCAGATCGGGGACTTTCCCCGCCTTCCAGCGAACTTCCTCTACAATCCGTCAGGGGATCTTGCCGCGGCGAGATCGGGCGGCATATCAAGAATCGACATCGAGCGCCTCATCAAATAGCACCATTCCGGTGCATTTCTCACCGTAAAGATGCATTATTGACCCCGAAATAGTGTGCCAGCGCGCGGATTTTGTTGGTATATATCTTGCATGTCCAGGGTCAGTGAAATTTCTTTTCTGAACATGCGCACTAAACTCAGCCTGAATTCAGAACTTCCAGTCGACCCGTCTCGAATACTCGACACGCTGGTGAACAATCTCGACGGCATGGTCTATCGCTGCAGACTCGACGAAGACTGGACCATGCTCTTCGTCAGCCAGGGCTGCATCAACCTCACGGGCTATGCGCCCCGGGATCTGATCGGCAACGCAAGCGTCTCGTATGAATCGATCACCCATTTCGAAGACCGGGAAAGAGTCAGGGAAGAAATCGGGATGGCGATATCGTTGGGGTCGCGCTTTTCGGTTCGCTACAGGATATTCACGAAGTCGGGCGTCTTGAAATGGGTGCACGAGCGCGGCGTCGGCGTGCAGGACGAGAACGGGGAGCTCGTCCTCGAAGGATTCATCGAAGACGAGACGATGAACAGGGAAATCATGGAGGCGC
Organism: Pseudomonadota bacterium; assembly: GCA_021802545.1. Classification (GTDB taxonomy): domain Bacteria; phylum Pseudomonadota; class Gammaproteobacteria; order Burkholderiales; family JABEVD01; genus JABEVD01. The sequence goes on along the minus strand of JAJZRS010000018.1, from coordinate 18,576 downwards.
TGAAAAATGCGGAGCATTATTACCGCAACCTTGTCGAGAACGCGTCCATCGGCATCTTCCAGACCTCTGTCGACGGACATTACCTTGCTGCCAACCCGGCTTTGGCCAGAATTTACGGTTATTCCTCGCCCGAAGAGCTGATCCGCGCGTTGTCCGACATAGGGCGCCAGCTTTATGTGGACGGGAACAGGCGGCAGGAATTCAGGCACCAGATGCAGCTTCACGGAGAAGTCGCCAACTTCGAATCCGAAGTCTACAGGAAGGATGCGAGCAAGATATGGATCTCCGAAAATGCCCATGTCGTGCGCAACGTCAACGGCGACCTTGTCTGCTACGAAGGGACGGTCCATGACATCACCGAGCGCAAGCTCCATCAGACGCTGCTCGAGCGGCAGGCGAACTACGATGTGCTCACCGGACTCCTCAACCGGAACCTGCTTCACAAGATGCTTGAACAGAGCATTTCAAGGGCAGGCAGGCTGGGCTATTTCCTGGCCATCGTTTTCGTCGATCTCGACAATTTCAAGTTCATCAACGACAGCCTGGGACACGCCGCAGGGGACAGCCTGCTCGTCGAGGTGGCCACGCGGCTCAAGGAATGCCTGAGATCGAGCGATACCGTGGTGAGGCAGGGTGGAGACGAATTCGTCCTGGTCCTGAACGATCATTACAGGATAGGCTCCATCGTCACGCTGCTCCAGCGCGTGCTGAACGAAATCGGCAAGCCGATCATGCTGTCCGGCCGGGAATTCCAGGTCGGGGCAAGCCTGGGCACAGCGATCTATCCGCAGGACGGCAACGACGCCCAGAGCCTGCTCAAGCATGCCGATGCGGCGATGTATGCCGCGAAGAACAAGGGGAGAAACAATTTCCAGTTCTACACCAGCGAACTCAACAGGGTCGCGGACGAGCGGCTGAACCTCGAAAACGCCCTGAGAATCGCCATCGAGCAGGACGAACTCGACGTCTTTTTCCAGCCGAAAGTCGATTCGAGCAGGCGAATTCTCGGGCTGGAAGCATTGGCCCGTTGGACCAGCGCGGAGTGGGGAATCGTCTCGCCAGAGCGCTTCATTCCGATTGCGGAAGAAACCGGGCTCATCGTTCCGCTCACCGAGGTCGTGCTGCAGAAGGCGTTCGCCGCCACCTCGAAATGGAATGCGAGGCTGAACAGCCCATTGAAGATCGCGGTGAATCTTTCACCCAGGCTTTTTCTCGACAAGGAGATTGTGAAGCGGATAGAACGGCAGATGGCAGCTGCCGACCTGCCGTCATTCTCGATAGAGCTCGAAATCACCGAAAGCGTCTTCATGGGCGACAGCGAAAAGACGCTGGGCATCCTGCACGATCTCAAGTCGCTCGGCGTCACGCTCGCCATGGACGATTTCGGGACGGGCTATTCATCGCTGGGCTACCTGAGAAGGTTTCCGCTCGACATCATCAAGATGGACAGATCGCTCGTCACGGGAATCGAGCATGAAGAAGAAGTCGCCAAGATCGCAAGAGCCGTCATATCGCTCGGAAAAAGCCTGGGGAAGACCGTTGTCGCGGAAGGCGTCGAGAATGAAGCGCAGTTCCAGTTCCTCGAAGGTCAGGGCTGCCACGAATTCCAGGGTTACCTGATTTCCAAGCCCCTCTCGGGCAAAGAGATCTCGCTCATGCTGTTCAGAGGTGGCCACTCCTGAAGTCGGCGAGCGCCTGGAAAATTTCCTCCTGCGTGTTCATGACGAACGGGCCGTACTGGACGACAGGTTCCTTGAGCGGCTTTCCGGCGACGAGAATCAGCCTTGCAGGCGCATCCGCCTTCAGCCTCACGGCGTCTCCCTTCGAAAGTATGCCCAGCATCTTCTCGGGCAGGATCTTGCCTGAAACTTCGATATCCCCATGGTAGGGGACGATGAAGGCGTTGTGGGACGATGGAATCGAAACGGAATGATCTGCGCCTTCCGGCAGATCGACATCGAGATAGATCGGTTCAGTGTCCTCCCTTGTCATCGCCCCCTCGACGTCCTCGATTTTCCCTGCGATCACCTTGATTTTCGCACCCGAATTCGCAGTGAAAGCGGGAAAGCCTGATGCGGGAATGTCGCGATACCAGGGATCGCCCATTTTCCTTGTCGAAGGCAGGTTGATCCAGAGCTGGAACCCTTCCATGAGTCCGTCCTCCTGCTCCGGCATCTCTGAATGGACAATCCCGCGCCCCGCAGTCATCCATTGCACGCTACCGGATTCCAGCAGCCCCTCGTTCCCCTTGTTGTCCCTGTGCCGCATCCTTCCGGCAAGCATGTAGGTGACCGTCTCGAACCCGCGATGCGGATGGTCGGGAAAGCCCGCGATGTAATCTTCAGGATCGATGTTCCTGAAGAAATCGAGCATCAGGAAAGGGTCGAGCCTTGCGTGCAACTCCTGGCCGATGAGGCGCGTCAGCTTCACCCCTGCCCCGTCGCTTGTCTCCAGTCCAGACACGATTCTTTCGAGCGTCCTTTCCATTACCTGATCTCCGCAATGCGCTGCCTGTAGGCCCATTGTCCATGCCACGCCCTGGACACCCTTTGCGGATAGTCTGGACGACCGAGGCTGCCGTTGTATCTTCCCAGCGCCCTGAACAGGTCGCCATGCTCGACATCCAGGTAGTAGCGCAAAATGGTGCATCCGTACCTGAGGTTCGTTCGCAGCTGGAAAAGATCCTGGCCTCTCGTGCCGATCTCGCCCACCCAGAACGGCATCACCTGCATGTAGCCCCGCGCGCCCGCATTGGAGACAGCATATTTCCTAAAATTGCTCTCGACCTGGATGAGCGCGAGCACCAGCTGCGGATCGAGCCCTGCGCGGCTCGCTTCGTACTGGACGGTCTTCAGGAAGTCGGTCCTGGTCCCATCGTCCGGCATGCGCAGCTTGAGACGCCTCGACATTTCGGACAGCCATGCCATCCCTTCTTCGGGCGTATTGAAGACCATGTGCGGACTCGATGCGTCGCTCACGGACTGCTGCAGCAATGTCCTGACGCTGGACGAGAGCACTTCATAGGCCTGGTCTCCCGCATAAGCGCAGGAGGCCCAGAGAAATAGCAGCCCTGTCAGGCAGCGCATGATTCCACGAGGAAGGATACGGCATCCAGAATGGGAATCGATTTGGCCGCCTCATCCCGCCTTCCCTGATATTCGACCTGCCCCTCTTTCAATCCCCTTTCCCCGACAACGATCCTGTGGGGAATGCCGATGAGCTCCATGTCGGCGAACATGACGCCCGGCCGCTCGTCCCGATCGTCCAGCAGCACGTCCATTCCAGCTTCCATGAGCTTTGCATAGAGCGATTCGGCCGCTTCCCTCACGATGTCGCTCTTCTTCATGCCGATCGGCACGATCGCAACCTTGAAAGGGGCAATCGCATCGGGAAAGCAGATCCCCTTGTCGTCATGGTTCTGCTCGATCGCAGCCGCGACGATCCGGGAAACCCCTATGCCGTAGCAACCCATTTCCATGATCTTCGATTTGCCGGATTCGTCCAGGAAGGAAGCTTGCAGCTTCTCGGAATATTTCGTCCTCAATTGGAAAATGTGGCCGACCTCGATCCCCCTGCAGATCGCAAGCATTCCCTTCCCGTCAGGGCTCGGATCGCCTTCAACGACGTTCCTGAAATCCTCGAATTTCGGCACATCCAGGTCCCTGCCGAAATTCACGCCTTTGAGATGATGGCCATTCTCGTTGGCCCCGCAGACGAAATCGGACAATACCGAGACGGCCCGATCCGCGATCACCCGAACCTTCGATCCGACCGGGCCGATGTATCCAGGCCTGCATCCCATATAGCGCTCGACTTCCTCTTCGGTGGCAAATCGCCAGTCTCCCAGGATCTTGCCGAGCTTGATCTCGTTGAGCTGGTGGTCCCCCCTCAGCAGAACCAGATGAGGCTGGTCATCCTGGACGACGAGCAGGGATTTGACGAGCGTCTCGGGAGTGACGCCCATGAAGGCGGAGACCTCCTCTATCGTCTTGGCGCCAGGGGTCGGCATCTTGGAAAACGCCATTTTCCCTTCCTGCCTTTTTCCTTCAGGGAAAACGGCTTCGGCAAGCTCGACGTTTGCCGCATAGTCCGAATCCGGGCAGAAGGCAATCGCGTCTTCTCCAGAATCGGCTAGCACGTGGAATTCGTGAGAACCGGTTCCGCCTATCGACCCGGTGTCGGCCGCGACAGGCCTGAATTTGAGTCCCAGCCGCTCGAAAATCCGGCAGTAGGTTGCATGCATGATGCGGTATGTCTCCTCGAGGCTCCCGAAGTCGGCATGGAAAGAATAGGCGTCCTTCATGACGAACTCCCTCGCCCGCATCACCCCGAATCTCGGCCGTATCTCGTCCCTGAATTTGGTCTGGATCTGGTAGAAATTGAGCGGAAGCTGCTTGTAGCTCTTCACCTCGCGCCTGGCAACGTCCGTGATCACTTCCTCGTGGGTCGGACCGAAGCAGAAGTCGCGCTGATGCCTGTCCTTGAGCCTCAAGAGCTCCGCGCCGTAGAATTCCCATCTTCCGGATTCCTGCCAAAGTTCGGCCGGCTGCACGGCAGGCATCAGGAGCTCGATCGCCCCCGATGCGTCCATTTCCTCGCGCACCACGGTCTCAACCTTCCTCAGCACTTTCAGCCCCATGGGCATCCAGGTATAGAGCCCGCTGGCAAGCCTTCTGATGAGCCCCGCTCTCAGCATCAGTCTGTGGCTGACGAGCTCGGCTTCCGAGGGTGCCTCCTTGAGTGTTGAAATGAAGAATCTTGAGGTGCGCATTTCGATGGTCCATGTTTTTAAGAGTAGCCTATTTTATCGTGAACAGCCTATTTTGAATAAGGTTCTTCAGCCTTTCATTAAGCCCTAAAATATGAAAGAATTGTGGCATTGATAGAATTGAACGGGGCCGAGCATGATAGACCGCGATGGATACCGCCCCAACGTCGGCATCATTCTTTGCAATTCGAAGAATGAAGTATTCTGGGGCAAACGGATTAAGCAGCATTCATGGCAGTTCCCGCAGGGCGGGATCAAGCACGGAGAGACGCCAGAACAAGCCATGTACCGGGAACTGATGGAGGAAGTTGGCCTCTCCCCCCATCATGTCAAGATACTTGGAAGGACCAGGGAATGGCTGCGTTACGAAGTGCCGCCGAACTGGGTGAGGCGGGAATGGAGCAACCGCTACAAGGGGCAGAAACAGATCTGGTTCCTGTTGAGGCTCGTGGGACGGGACTGCGATGTCTGCCTGCGCTCTTCAGCGCATCCGGAATTTGACGCATGGCGCTGGAACCATTACTGGGTCCCATTGAATTCCGTGATCGAATTCAAGCGAGAAGTATACAAGAACGCCCTGGAGGAGCTCTCGAGATTCCTTCACATCCCGCCAAGGCAGGAAGGCGAATCCAGGATCATGACATGCTAGGGTTTCTCCAGTTTACGGCGAAGGCGAACGCCTCGGCTGCGCTCAATGGCTTGCTGAACAGGTAGCCCTGGAAGCAGTCGCATCCTTGGCCGGTCAGGAAATCATGCTGAACGGCCGTCTCCACCCCTTCGGCAATGACGGTGAGGCCCAGATTGTGCGCCAAGGCGATGGTGGCCGAGCAGATTGCGACATCATTCAGGTCGACTTCGATGTCCCTGACGAAAGTCCGGTCCAGCTTCAGCGATTGTATGGGAAGCAGCTTGAGGTAGCTCAGCGAAGAATAACCCGTACCGAAATCGTCAATGGACAGCTTGATGCCAAGGCTGCGCAGAACCATGAGCTGGCGGATGCTCTTTTCCGGATCGCGCATGGCGACCGACTCGGTGACTTCGAACTCGATTTGCGAGCTCGGGACGCCGTACTTCGAGAGCACCCGGTCCACTTTTGCTGAAAATTCCTGCGAGCGCAGCTGATCGGCTGAAAGATTCACCGCAACCGTAATGTCCTTCAGGCCGCCATCGCGCCACGCGCGGAGCTGCCGACAGGCTTCTTCGAGCACCCAATCGCCAAGCGGCTGGATCAACCCGCATTCCTCGGCAAGCGGAATGAATCTGTCCGGATAATACAGCCCTTCGCGCGGATGAAGCCATCTGACAAGCGCCTCGAAACCGGTGCATGCGCCCGTCTTGTCCACCTTAGGCTGGTAATGCAGCTCGAACTGGTTGTCCTGGATGGCCAGCCTCAGCTCTTCCTCCTGATGCAGCCGCTCGATGGCGTCCTGGTTCAGGGCATCCGTGAAAAACTGGATGTTGTTGCGCCCTTCGGCCTTCGCATGATACATCGCATTATCCGCATTTTTCATGAGCGTCCCGACATCGTCTCCGTCATTCGGATAAATGGCGATGCCGATGCTGGGCGTAGAACGAAGCACCTGATTGCCGATCCGGTAAGGCTTGCAAAGACTTTTCAATATTTCGTCGGCGATGTGGGCGGCAGCCATTGCGCCCTCCACGGAGGTCAACACGATGACGAATTCGTCTCCTCCGAAGCGCGCTGCAATATCGCTCTGGCGGATGCATTCCCTCAACCTGTTGCCTACTTCGATCAGCAAGGCATCTCCCGCCGCATGCCCCAGAGAATCGTTGATGGTCTTGAATCTGTCCAAGTCGAGAAACAGCACGGCGAGCATCTGCGCATTCCGCTTGGAGGTCGTCAGCGCCTGTTCCAGTCTGTTCTCCAGGCTGAAGCGGTTCGGCATCCCTGTCAGGGTATCGTGATGGGCAAGGTAAGCGATACGATTTTCGGCCGCCTTCTGCTCGGTCATATCCAGAAAGGCCTCGACGATCATGTCGGAATCGCCAACTTTCAGAACGGCCGCGCTCCTGAGCGTCGTCAAGCGTCTTCCATGCACTTGCAAATCGCACAAGTCGCCTTCGATCTTGTCACGGCAAAGCGCCGGGCAACTGCCGTAACGATTGAAGCAGTCAAAAAACATGTCGCAGGTCCTGCCTATCAATTGATTGGCTTCCATGCCCAGGAGGTGTGCTGCAGAACGGTTGATCTGGACGATCTGGCGCTTGTCGTTCAGCAGAAACATCGCCACAGGCGCATCCCTGAACAGCATTCTGACGAGCTGATCGTTGTTGATATTCTCCCTGTCAAGCTGCCTGATGCGTTCCGTCAGGCTTCGATGGGTATCCTGCATTCTGGCCAGATGATGCCGGGCAAAGGCAATAGACTCCTCGCCGATGGTCATCAGGCTGCCGAGAAGGGTGCCGTTGGCTCCCAAAAGCGGCCTCAGGCAGAGGGTCAATTCGACCTTGATTCGAGCTGAATAATAGGCATGAAGGCACCTGGCCTGAACCTGCCCCGAATGCAGCGCTTCGGAGAGCCATTCTTGCACGCCTGGGCAATCCAGGAGCGAAGCGTATCGCTGGAGATTCTCATGCGCATCGCGGGTGGACTGATTGAAGGACGCAAAAGCAGGATTGGAATAGCGCAGGGATGACAAGTCGAAGATTCCGACGGCAGAGTCCAGGAAATCGAATGCACCGGCACCGGAAAGGTATGCATCGATGTCTTCGCACTGCAGCTGTATCGGTGCCTGATCTTGCCTGAACGTCATCAGAAGGATACGATCTTGTCCGATTCAGACACCAGGTCATATAGTTGCTGCATGGACCCCGTTTCGCACTGCAATCGCTCCTTGAGCGAGGGGATCTCGTCCATGCGCGAATCGCAGCAGACGCCGCAACCAATCAGCGTTCCCCCCTTGCTCCTGAAAGCGGACATCCTTTCATCGATGTCATATTGGAGCGTGCTGATGACGCCAGCCTCCACCCCTTTTCCAAGCAGAAACACATACACTTCGCAATCGTTGGAAAGACAGGTATTGGCGAATCTGAACGCATTCCAAACCGTTTCCGAATCGTTGGAGGAAATAATGATTGCGATCTTCATGGTGCCTACAATCCGCGTGAAATGTACTAATTAATTATAGTATCTGGATTGTTAGACAAATTCTTATTTCGATCAAGAGGCACCGCGTTCTCGCTTCGCATGCTTGCCTGCAAAACCTGTATGATGCTGCAGGATCATCACCTAGTCGGAAATCACATGAAAGACGCCCCTGCGAGGGAAATCGTCAGGCTCGCATGGCCGGTTCTGATCGCCCAGCTCGCGCTGATCGGAAACAGCGTCATCGACACGGCAATGGCCGGCCGTCTCACGCCGGTTGACCTTGCCTCTGTCGGCATCGGCGCATCCATCCTGGTCACGGTCCTGATGTCGCTCCTCAGCGTGCTGTTCGCGCTGCCTCCCATGATCGCCCATCTTTACGGGGCCAACAGATCTGGCGAGATCGGGCATGAGCTGCAGCAAAGCCTCTGGATATCCCTCTTCATCGCAATCGCGGCAATTGTCCTGCTTGAGCATCCCGCCCCCTTCATCGCCGTTTCCGATCTGCAGCCCGAAGTCGAAGCGAAGGTGAGAGCCTATCTCGCTGCCTCCGCCTGGGAAGTTCCCCCCACCATCGCACTTCGCCTATTCTTCGGGCTCTCGACGGGAATAGGCCATCCCAGACCTGTGATGGTGACCAATCTGGCCGCCTTATTGATGAAAGTCCCCCTCAATTATGTTTTCATGTTCGGTCTAGCAGGCATGCCGAGACTGAGCGGCCCCGGGTGCGCGGTTGCGACAGCGATCGACGCATGGCTGGTGGCGCTTGTCGCCTGGCACTGGTGTCTAAACCATGCCGGCTTCGAGGTCTTCGGACTCAAATCCCGCATCGGCAAGCCCGACTGGAAAGCGATCCTGGCCTTCCTGAAACTGGGCATCCCCATAGGACTCACTTTCGCCGCGGACGTCACCGCATTCACCTTCATGGCCCTTTTCATCGCAAGGCTGGGCCCTGTCGTATCGAGCGCCCATCAGATTGCCGCGAACCTTGCCGCGATCGCATTCATGTTCCCGCTTTCCATAGGCAATGCGACTTCCGTCCTGTCAGGGCAGGCGCTCGGAGCAGGCGCCCCGGAACGCGCACGCCGCATTGCCTGGCGCGGAATCGGAATCGGCATGGGGGTTGCGATTGCAATCAGCTTGACGCTCTGGAGCTGCGCTCCCCTCATCGCAGCGCTCTATACGTCCCACAACGAAGTGCAAAAAATCGCGATTCCGCTGATCGTTCTGGTCGGGTTCTATCATCTTGCCGACGCGCTCCAGGCGGTCGCAGTCAACGCATTGCGGGGATACAAGAAATCAGGCGTGCCCATGCTCATCTACACCGTCTCGCTCTGGGGGCTCGGCATAGGCGGCGGAATCCTGCTCGGCCTGACCGACGCTTTCGGTTCTGCCCTTGGCGCACCGGGGTTCTGGATTGCCGCGATCGCAAGCCTTTGGGTCGTCGCGATACTCGTCTCGCTTTATCTCGATTGGGTCAGCAGGCATTGGATGCGGCGATAAACCCGCCAAAAGTATGAGCACGAAACCGCATAAAAGAGGACAATTGCAGCAAAACCAAGAGTTCTGCATGACCTTCATTCGCTTACTATTATTGATCCTTGTGTCCGCGGCCATGCTCGTGCCAAGCGCCCGCGCGGAAAAAATCACCTGCGGGGCTTATACGGAGGCGGCTGAAAGCATCGCGTCCGGCAAGGGAAAAATCCCGGAATCCCTGATTCCCAAGGCCGGGCACAGCGGCGCCCATATCGAAGGGCTGGGGCGAAAACAGTACCAGGATCTCTCCAATCTTTATCGGAATTTCACCGAGAGAAATCCCTTATTGTCCGACTGGTTCGCCCCTCTGGTTGCCGCAATGTGCATCAGGAAGGGCGAGATGGGGCATGCTTTCGACAACATCGGCATGGTCATCCAAGAATGCAACATCTCTCCAAAAAACAAGAATGCATTCGTCGACCGCATGCAATGTCTTCTGGAAAGCGACATCGTGACTTCCGGCGAACTGGCTAATCTTGTTGCCGAAAAATCGAATGCGCTCGTCCGATCCCCGAAGTGATGCTCATGACTTCGCATGAAGAGTTGCGCGACACGGCTCGAGGTCATTATGATGGGAAATTCGATTTTCCAGATGCAGCCTTATGAAGAAATTCAGAATGCGGACCGCAACGCTTCCCGAGTCTTCCATGCCCATTTTCCAAAAAGTTGCATTCATTCTTTTTCTGCTTCTGCTTGTCCTTGTCTCCGGCGCCTTCGGTTACATGATGATCGAGCACTGGTCCTTCCTCGACGGGCTTTACATGACGGTCATCACCATCTCAACCGTCGGTTATGGAGAAGTCCATCCCCTCAATGGAACCGGCAGGATCTTCACCATGGTCCTGATCCTTTCCGGCTCAGGCATTCTGCTGTACAGCGTTTCGATGATCACCGCATTCATCGTTGAAGGCGAACTGACGGACATTTTGAAGAGGATGAAAATGAAGAAAACCATCGATGCCCTGCAGGACCACTACATCATCTGCGGCGTAAGCCAGACAGGCTACTACGTCGTCGAGGAGCTGCAGAAATCGAGAAAGCCCATCGTCGTGATCGAAACGGACAGGAACAAGATCGACGCATTGATGTCGCGGAACATCCCCCATGTCGAAGGCGATGCGACAACGGAAAGCGCTCTCGAAGCTGCAGGCATCGCGCGCGCTTACGGATTGATCACCACCTTGCATACCGACGCGGAAAATCTTTTCGTCGTGCTGACCGCGAAGGGACTCAATCCTCGCCTCAGGGTAATCGCCAAGGCGGTCGAGGAAGAGTCGCGCGAAAAGCTGATCAAGGTGGGCGCGGACGGCGTGGTCATGCCGAACGCGATCGGCGGCTTGCGCATGGTATCCGAAATGATACGCCCGAATGTCGTCAATTTCCTCGACCTCATGCTGCGAACCAAGGAGCAGACCATCAGGGTGGAAGAGATAGTCGTCAGCACCGACTCTCCCTTCATAGGAAAAACGCTCACGGAAACGGGCATCGTGTACACGCCCGACGTCACGGTCATTGCCCTTTCGCAGAACGGAAACTACCTCATCAACCCGCCGCGCGAAACGGTCATCAAGGAACACATGGTCATCGTACTGATAGGAACGGTCGAAGCCATCGGCCAGATCAGGCTGGAAAATGGCGGCTGATCCCTGCGGCAAGCCTTTCAGGTTCTCTCCTTTTCCGACACCTTCCCTTCCGCTGCGCTTGGCGCCATGCTTTCGATGATGATGCGCATTTGCGCGATTTCGCTCTTCATGTCCTCAATCGCATCCGATGCATTCAGGCTCCTGTCCCTGTCGATGAAAAGCGTGGCGAAAAGGGCCGTCAGATACCCGAACATCGCAGCTGCGTAAATCGATACGCACAGGCTGACGAAGCGTCCCCCTGTCGTCTGGATGGAATAGGACGTGCCGATATTCGTCATCTGCATGGCCGTCCACCAAAGCGCCCTCGAATAGGTATGTATGCTAAGCGGCGAACCCGAACTTCCCTCGAAGTGCAGCATGCCGGCCGCCCCCGCGAACATCACGACGAGGGTGAGCGCAAGCGCATACCCCGCCCCCCTGTGCCCGAGCGCGCGGCGCAACGAATGCAGCCCCTCGATCGCTGACAGGAACAGCCAGATCACCTGCATGCCGAACGTTGCGGTCAATGCGCGCACCAGCGTGAAGGACTGCAGGTAGGGGAAGAAGCGCAATACCGAAAACAGTATTGCGATGACGAAAAGCCAATGTTTTCTGAGAAAAATCCGCTTGTCTTCCGCAGTGGCAAGCCGCATGGCGAAATACAGAATGAACAGGAACCAGATCCCCGAGCCCAGGATAGACAGCACATCGTTCATGCCGTAGACGAGCTCAAGGATGAGCACGCAGAACCAGACGAAGCTCAAGACCAGCATCGGCACGGTGAGCCGCTTCTCTAGCGCAAGACGAGGTTTTCCGTTCATGGGACTTTCTTGTGCTTATACTTGAAATTAAACCATTATGCGATAAAGCGCGATGCCGGAAAAGGAGCAGCCATGATAGAAATCATGAACGATTTTCCTGAAAATGTCCTCGGTTTCAAAGCGAAAGGACATGTCACCAGGGAAGACTACGAAAAGATGCTGATCCCGAAAATAGAAAGCGCGCTCGAACAGCACGGCAAGATCAGTTGCTATTACGAACTCGGGTCAGAGTTTTCTGGAATGGATGCGGGGGCGATGTGGGAAGACACCCTCATTGGATTCGAGCATCTTTCGAAATGGGACAAGGTCGCCGCAGTCGCCAATGTTCCCTGGATCAGCCATATCTTAATGGCATTCCGTTTCTTGGTGCGCGGCAGGATGAAGGTTCTTCCGACAAACGAAGCCAGGAAAGCCCAAGCATGGGTTTCAAGAGATTGAAATCGAAAGCAGCGACCCTGGATCGTTATTGGGAAACGCTCGGGATCATGACATGGCCGGACAGAAAATCGCTCGCACAGTAGGGCCGCTCAAAGCGACAAGATGGAGCTCGCTGAAGAATGTCCTGCACTGGCGATCGATGACCAGGAAGAGCTGGCCGCAATGGCACATGAACTTGAGCCTTGGATTGATTTCGTCATTCCTGACCAGAAGCCCCTCTTCGAGTTGCGGCAATAGTACGGAGACATGCCGCGAGATCAATTCGCCGGCAGAGTAGCCGAAGAGCTTTTCCGCTGCCAAGTTGCATTCCAGTATCTCCCCCCGGCTATCCAGAATCAGGGCCACAATATCATCTTTCCATTCCATCTTTTCTTCGCTTGATTCGGACATGCTCATGATTCCCGACGCCCCTGGATGACTCCTTAAATAGGAAGATAGATTACGTCCGTCACTGAAAGTTTCATTAAATATATTTCATATCTAATTGAAATATAATCACGAACTTATTTTTTCGAGCTCAGTCACATGCACATCTGGCGAACATTTCGGCAGATCACTTTGAATGGAGGCAGATATGAAAAGAAGCATGTTCACGATCGCAATGATCACCGCATCGATCGTTACCGCCCAGGCTGCAACCGGCTTCTATGCCGGCGCGACAATAGGGCAGGCGCGCGACGACATGGCAGGACTCAGCAAGAGCACGGACGCGGATTATTCGCTGCTCGCGGGATACCAATTCAACCGCCATTTCTCGATCGAAGGCAATTACGCGGACTACGGCAAACAGACGTATTACACAGGCCAGGGGGCCAAGAACAGTTCATGGGGACTCTTTGCCGTCGGCTACCTGCCGATCTCCAGCATCTCGGACGAATTGTCGCTCTACGGCAAGCTCGGAATGGCGCAAGCCCACACTTCGACAGATCTTTCCGGTTCCTCGAATCGCAACCATCTTGCCTACGGCGCAGGACTCCAGTATGCGATCGCATCGAATGTCGATCTTAGAGCAGGATACGACAGGGTATCCGCAGGCAATGGCACCACTATCGCGCAGTCGAACATCAACAGCTACTCGATCGGCGCGATTTATCATTTCTAGTCCCGGTGCCGCGGTCTTGCAACCGCGGTTCTCCAGCAATATCCTATAGGCACAGACAAGAACTGACTTGCCTTCTAAATCAGCGCGTCTCGTGCAAACAACCACGGGGAAATTATGAACACATTGCTGGATCAACTGAAATCGATGACGGCGATCGTCGCCGACACCGGCGATATCGAAGCGATTCGCCGCCACAAACCCGAGGATGCCACAACCAATCCTTCGCTCCTGCTGAAAGCCGTGGCGCTGCCCGAATATGTCCCCCTGATCGACGATGCGATTGCCTGGGCCAGAGCTCAGAGCGGGGATCGCGAGCAACAGATTCATGATGCCAGCGACAAGCTCGCGGTAGACGTTGGCCTCGAAGTGCTCAAGATCGTGCCGGGGCGCATATCCACCGAAGTCGATGCGCGACTGTCTTTCGACACGCAGGCGACATTGGCAAAGGCAAGAAAACTGATCCGCCTTTACAACGAGGCCGGAATCGGCAACGAAAGGGTTTTGATCAAGATCGCCTCCACATGGGAAGGCATCAGAGCGGGCGAGATTCTCGAACATGAAGGCATCCATTGCAACCTGACGCTGATGTTCGGATTTGCCCAGGCTCGTGCTGCGGCCGAAGCCGGCGTCACGCTGATTTCACCTTTCGTCGGCCGCATCATGGACTGGCACAAGACCAAAGGTCTGGTTTTCGAACCCGAAGATGATCCTGGTGTGATTTCCGTGAGAAACATTTATCGGTACTACAAGGAATACGGTTATCCCACCACGGTCATGGGCGCATCATTCCGCAACAGCGGCGAAATCATCTCTCTGGCTGGTTGCGACCGTCTGACCATCGGCCCGAATTTCCTTGAGGAACTGCAGAATACCGAAGGCGTTCTGGATCGCGCCTTGCGCTATGATGAGCAGATCAAGCCGCGTCCTGCTTCCATGACCGAGGCAGAGTTCCGATGGGACATGAACGAGGATGCCATGGCCACGGAAAAGCTCGCCGAAGGGATTCGGAATTTTACCGCCGATCAGATCAGACTGGAGAACCTGCTTTCCGACAGGCTTTAACGGCAAAACTGGTTTTGGTCCCAACCGTGTCTTTTCCTTCAGAGGAGGACCAGGTTGTCCCGGTGGATGAGCTCGGGCTCGTCGACATAGCCGAGGATGGCTTCGATCTCGCCGCTTGCATGGCGCATGATCTTTTTCGCCTCGATCGAGCTGTAATTCGAAAAACCCCGCGCGATCGCAACGCCGTTGTGATCGACGCAGCCCACGAGCTCACCTCTTTCGAATTCCCCTGAAACGGACACAACGCCGATGGGAAGGAGGCTTTTCCCTTCCATTTTCAATGCCTTTGCCGCCCCGTTGTCGAGAATGAATTCCCCTTTCACCTGGAGATGGTCTGCAAGCCACTGCTTTCTGGCAACGAGCGCAACCGTTTTTGCCGCAAGATGCGTTCCGATGATTTCCCCTTTTGCGAGCCTTGCAAGCACATCCTTTTCTCGGCCAGAGGCGATCACGGTATGCGCGCCGCTTCGCGCCGCGCGCTTGGCCGCCAGAATCTTGGTCAGCATCCCGCCGCGCCCGATTTCAGATCCCGCCCCCCCCGCCATCGCTTCCAGGCCCGCATCCCCCGCTTGCCCGCAGCTCACGAGCTTCGCATCCTTGTCCTTTCTCGGGTCAGACGTGTAAAGCCCTTCCTGATCGGTCAATATGACGAGCACGTCGGCCTCGATGAGGTTGGTGACGAGCGCGCCAAGCGTGTCGTTGTCGCCGAACTTGATCTCGTCGGTTACGACCGTGTCGTTCTCGTTGATGATGGGAACGACGCCGAGATTCAGGAGGGTCTTCAATGTCGATCGTGCATTGAGATAGCGCTTCCGGTCGGCCAGATCGTCGTGCGTGAGGAGAACCTGGGAAGTGACGATGCCGTATTTCGAGAAGCAGCTCTCGTACACCTGAACCAGACCCATCTGGCCGACGGCAGCCGCAGCCTGGAGTTCGTGGACGGCATGGGGACGCTTCTTCCAGCCGAGCCGCTTCATGCCTTCGGCAACAGCCCCGCTCGAGACCAGTACGACCTCCATGCCCATCTCCCTGATGGCAGCGATCTGCGTGGCCCAGGCATCCAGCGCAGCATTGTCGAGCCCTTGTCCCTGGTTGGTGACGAGGCTGCTTCCCACCTTGACGACCACCCGCGTCGCCCCTTCGAGAACGGATTTCATTCCCCTTCCCCTTCCTCGACGAACTCTTTTTTCAACTGATCGAGATGGTCCATGATTGCATAGGACAACGCCATGCAGCCCTCTCCCTTCAGCGCCGAAATCGAGAAAACCGGACCCTTCCAGCCGAATTTTTCGACGAATTCGCAGATCTTCTGCGCCCTTTCCGATTCCTCCAGCCGGTCGATCTTGTTGACGACGAGCCATCTCGGCTTCTCAAAAAGCGCCTCATCGTACTTCCTGAGTTCTTCGACGATGGCCTTCGCATCCTTCACGGGGTCGGCTTCCTCGTCGTAAGGGGCGATGTCGACGAGATGAAGCAGCAGCCTGTTCCGGGAAAGGTGCCGCAGGAATCGGTGGCCCAGCCCGGCCCCTTCCGCCGCCCCCTCGATGAGCCCCGGAATGTCGGCAATGACGAAGCTCCTGTCGGTATCCACCCTCACCACGCCCAGATTGGGGGCGAGCGTGGTGAAGGGATAATCTGCGACCTTGGGGCGGGCAGCCGAGACGGCTCGAATGAAGGTCGATTTCCCCGCGTTCGGCATGCCGAGCAATCCCACGTCCGCCAGCACCTTGAGTTCGAGCCTGAGCTTTCTTTCCTCCCCTGGCTTGCCCGGCGTGCATTGGCGCGGCGCGCGGTTGGTGCTCGACTTGAAATGGAGATTGCCGAGTCCCCCTTCGCCGCCCTTCGCAAGAACCGCCTTCTGGCCATCCTCCGCGAGGTCTGCGACGACCTCTCCCGTGTCGAAATCGGTGATCACCGTGCCGACCGGCATCCTGAGGACAATGTCGTCCGCGCTCTTGCCGTAGCAGTCAGCCCCCCTGCCGCCTTCTCCGTTCCTCGCCCTGTGCAGCTTCGAGAAGCGGTAGTCGACCAGGGTGTTGATGTTGTTGTCCGCGACAGCATAGATGCTCCCGCCCCTGCCGCCGTCCCCGCCGTCGGGCCCGCCTTTCGGGATGAACTTCTCCCGCCTGAAGCTGGCGGAACCGTTCCCGCCTTTTCCGGCATGCACTTCGATGACCGCTTCGTCGATGAATTTCATTGTTCCAGTGCCAGAAGTTAAAAAGCCCGTCGCCGGGAAGGGGACGGGCTCTCGATTGGGTGAAAACCCTTCAGAGGGGAACGATGCTGACGAACTTGCGCTTGTCAGGTCCCTTGACGGCAAAATTCACGTGACCGTCCACCTTCGCAAACAGCGTATGGTCCTTGCCCATGCCGACGTTTTCCCCGGCATGAAGCCTCGTCCCGCGCTGACGCACGATGATGCTTCCTGCAGGAACCACTTCTCCGCCGTAGCGCTTCACGCCGAGGCGCTTGGAATGCGAATCGCGACCGTTCCTCGAACTTCCGCCTGCTTTCTTGTGTGCCATGTTCTCTCCTTAGGACTCAGGCCGAAATGCCGTCGATGCGGATCTCGGTATAATTCTGACGATGCCCCTGGGACTTGCGGTAGTGCTTGCGGCGGCGCATCTTGAAAATATGCACCTTCTCGCCGCGCCCGTGCCCGATGACCGTCACCTTGACGCTCGCGCTCGAAAGGAACGGCGTGCCCATCGAGATCTGGTCGCCGTCGGCAACCATCAAAACTTGGTCGAGCACATATTCGCTTCCGATGTCTGCAGGTATCTGTTCTATCTTAATTTTTTCGCCGACAGCGACGCGGTACTGCTTGCCGCCGGTTTTTATGACCGCATACATAGTCAACTCCTTGATGAATCGAATCAGCGATTATACACGCAGGGCAACTCAAGGTCAAAGCAAGTTTCGGTTGTGCTTGACATTGGAAGCTGCGGGTCAATACCATAACGCATTTCGGAATTTATCAGGCAAGCGGTGTCGATCGAGTCAATCAGGAATTTCATAGCGGAAGACATGCTGGCCGTCGACAGGGTGATACGTGCCCGCCTCGACTCCGAGGTCGTGTTGATCCGCCAGATCAGCGAATACATCATCGGAAACGGCGGAAAGCGGCTGAGGCCCATACTTGTCCTCCTTTCTTCCGGCGCATTCGGCTACCAGGGTCTTGCGAGATTTGAACTCGCCGCGACCATCGAGTTCATCCACACCGCGACACTGCTCCACGACGACGTGGTCGACACGTCCGAGCAGCGGCGCGGCAAGGCGACGGCAAATGCGCTTTACGGCAACGCGGCAAGCGTGCTCGTCGGCGACTTCCTCTATTCGCGCGCCTTCCAGATGATGGTCGACGTGGGGCTCATGGAAGTGATGAGAACGGTGGCCGATGCGACCAACGTCATCGCTGAAGGGGAAGTGCTGCAGCTCCTCAACTGCCACAATGCCGACATCGACGAGGAAAACTACCTCAAGGTGATCCGCTACAAGACAGCCAAGCTCTTCGAGGCCGCTTCCAGGATAGGCGCCATACTGGGCGATGCGACGCCCGACGAGATCGATGCGATGTCGAAATACGGCATGCATCTCGGCACGGCATTCCAGCTGATCGACGATGTGCTCGACTATTCCGGCGACATGAGCGATACGGGAAAGAATCTCGGTGACGACCTCATCGAAGGCAAGCCCACCCTCCCGCTCATCCGCATCATGGAAACGGGCAGCGATGAGCAGAAGCGGCTCGTGAGGCATGCGATCGAAAACGGCGGGATAGAGGAATTCGAGGCGATCCTCGTCGCCATGAAAGCGACCGACGCGCTCGATTACGCAAAAAATCGCGCAAAAAGCGAAGCGGACCTCGCCTGCAGCGCAATTGCCGGCATTCCTGATTCCAAGTTCAAGGAATCCCTGCTACAATTGGCCGGTTTCGCGGTCTCGCGGAATTATTGAGCATGCGGGGTGTAGCTCAGCCTGGTAGAGTACTGCGTTCGGGACGCAGGAGTCGGAGGTTCGAATCCTCTCACCCCGACCATGTCGCCTTTTAGGCATCGTCAACAAATTCTCGGCAAGGCCTCTCCTGCCAGCCAGTCCACCATGCGAAAGCCGCCGAATGC
>JAJZRS010000017.1 GCA_021802545.1 Pseudomonadota bacterium | reverse complement strand
TATCATTGTAAAGGGTCGCCCGGCAATTGTGCCACGTACTACCGATCGTCGTTTCCGAAGGCCAGGCATTTGACAGGCCGTTTCGGGTTGGAGACCTGCCAGACAGGCTACGCGAACAAATCGGCCAGAGCCGACTCTGGCTAGCCCCGAATTCTTAGGCGGCAAGGTGCCGGTAACCCGCCGTCAACTAGCGCCTAGTACGTAGTGAAGTTTATTAGCCCTCATCTTTCATTCCATAATGTAGTTCTCGGTGGCAGTTTGGACACAATGCAATAGTATTTTCGATGTCATCTGAACCATGCTCCGAAAGAGGCTTTATGTGGTGCACCTCTAGATAGGGTTCCCCATCACTTTTACTGATAAACGGTGCTTTTGCCTTGCATCTCTCGCACTGCCCATTCGCTCTAGCTAGAGTGGCAACAATTACATAGGGGTTGCGAACGAAAACCGTCGTCGAGACGGTTCTCTGTGGTGGAATATACCCCTTTTTGGGCAAACGCTCTTTTAGTTCTTCTGGAGAAAGTGATTGTGCATCAGCTAATGTCTCCTCAAAACATTTATAAAGGCTACTTTTGGGTTTGGTTTTGGATCTACGATTTATTACTTCCACTTGGCATTTATGGAATGTATCTTCGCCCTCCGGTTTCCAGCATACGTTGCTGATTGTTTGCCCGCGATACTCAAAGCGAGTAATGCCCAGCAGTATCTTTGGCTTGTTCTCTTCTGGAAACGCTTCGTAATCCAGAGTTACTGTGGTGCCTTCCATGGTTAGGAGGCAATATGCTTTGGCATAAAACTTATTACTAGTTGGAGACAATACGTCATGTTCAATTGGGACGCTTCGAACCTCTTGCAACAGAAGATTTTCGTCGAAAAGATCAGAGAAATCTTTGCTCTCACCCTTATCAAGCCACTTGAAGCCGATAAGCATAGTAATTATCCTCAGATAAAATTAGAAAACAGTGAATAAGTTTATCCGCAAAATGGCTAGGACGCATCCAAAATGAAATCAACCAAACTATCCGCCACGAATCGCCTCAGCTGAAAGGAAGTTCATGCCGCACAAGGATAAGAAATCCACTCTGATTCGTCAGTGGGAAATGCTTGGGCTGCTCGGCAGTCACTGGATGAAAGCGAGTGAAATTGTAACGAGACTGGAAGAATTCGGGCATGAAGTATCTGTCCGCACCATCCAAAGGGATCTCAAGGAGCTGAGTTTAATTTTTCCGATAGAACTGAATGACAAGAATCAGAGGGACTACGGTTGGAGATGGATGAAGGGAGCGCATCTCGACATTCCTGGAATGAACATCTCAGAGGCCCTCGCTATGCGTCTTGTCGAAACACACATGAAGCAGATGATGCCTTCATCGATGCTTGACGCATTGCAGGGTGTCTTTTCGCAGGCAAAAACCAGACTCGAACAGGCGCCTAAACCATCAGGTTGGATGAATAAGGTCAAGGTTGTACAGCCTAATCTGGCTCTTCTTCCTCCCGAGATCGACGAAGCGACTCAAGATGCCATCTATAAGGCACTACTTGATAACCGACGGATAACTGCCTATTACCAGTCTCCATGGATGGAGGAAGCAAAGGAATATAAACTGAATCCGCTTGGGCTCATCATGCGCGGTCCGGTTTCCTACCTCGTGGCCACTGCTTGGGACTACGAAGATCTTAGGCTCTATGCTATGCATCGTTTTCGACAGGTGGATATTCTTGATGAAGAGAGCAAGACACCAGAAGCATTTGACTTGGAAAAATTAATTTCTAGTGGTTTCGCGGAATTCGCGAAAAGCGGTGGGGCAATTCACCTGGTATTCCTATACGATGACTCATGCGCAACATTTCTTGTAGAGACCCCTTTGTCTGAGGATCAGGAAATCAGCCCTTCAAGCGAAGGATGGGTCAAGATTCGCGCAACTGTCAATGACACCTGGCAACTTCGTTGGTGGTTGCTTTCACAAGGAGCCGATATCGAGGTGATTTCTCCCGAGAGCCTGAGAAATGAGATTGCTGAAGAAATCTCAGGAGCATATGGAAGGTACTCCAAAGCGAAAAGGAAAAATTTTTGAGACTATCAGGATGGCAGTAATACGGTCGGGTATGTATTTTTTAGGACTGTATTATTTATGAAGGTGAAATTGTTGCACGCACCTAGACAGTTACATTTTACCTTTTTCAAGCCATGCTCGGATATCGAAATAATCCCCCCAGTATTCAGTTGAAATCTGATTAAACGCTGCAAGTAAACTGGATCTTTCTTCGTTGGAAACGTGACGCACTAAAGCGATGAACTGGAATAATTCAGGGCGTATGGATTTGAGATTTTTTTGAAAAGGTGCGATACCTTGCTGGTCGTATACAAACAACGCAGCTCGCCTTTGAATCCATAAATCAAAAGAGTCAATGTCGGAACAGTTGAACTGATTTTCGCAAACTATCCCCCATAGCAAGGGATTCTGAGGATTCTGTCTTCCGAGCAAATTCAAAGCACACCAAAATACTGGGAATAAATCACGAAAAGCAGTTGATGCTCCCATACCTTCTTCTATGGGCAGTAAATTCTCATTTGGATCACTGGCTATCTGACCAGCACCATTTCTGAAAAACTCATTGTGCCATTTGAACAGTCGGGTGGCATCGCTTGCATCAAATTGACCCAATTGATCTTCCAGATAAGTGGGTTGCGTGAAGGACCGTACGTCTCTTACCCAATGAAACTTAGATAATCCGAAATATGGATATTTTGAGAAACGATGTGCCCGTAGCCCATCATCTGTAAAGGTCTTCAGGGCAACATGAAATGCTTTTAACTGAAGGAGATGTTGGTATTCTTTAGAGGCGAATCCGGCATTGAGAAGAATTTCAAGGCCACGACAACAAATGACTTGAGCAGCAGTCTCGTTCCTGGCCATTTCCGGAGATGTCACTTCCAAAACAGCATGAATATCTGGATACTCCTGCAACGCGTTTGATGCATAAAAACGTGAAATATCAAGTATATGTTTAACCGACATGGCGTTTGAAACATCGGCCATCATCAATTGTTCAATACAATACTCACACATTTAACCTCCCCTTCGACACTAACAAGTGTAAACAGATTTAGCGACAAAATATGCCGCTTTTGCCACTATAGATTCTGATTCCATCGAGTCTGAGAATGATTGACTCTATGCGACTTATTCTGTCGTATTGTTAATACAAAATGGTGAATCGAGCAATGAAAGGTTGTTAAATGATTAAGGGCATCGATCTACATTTAGAAGATTTTTTTAATTCTCGTGACAGAAAAAACAGGGGGTGTTCAACAGGTTTTAATTTGTTAGATTACTGCATACACTGGTTTGAACCTGGACTTATCATCTTGGCTTCTAGACCTCATATACCAAAACGTGAGTTTGCCATTGATATAGTCAACCGTATTGCTGTTGGTCGTCCAGTAACCTATTTCCCATATTCTGAGAAAGCTGGAAGTATCGCTGTTCAGTTTCTGTACCAACGTGCTGATGTGGCACCTATAAATGCTGGTGCATGTATGACCGACGATGATCAGAAGGCAGTAAATACCGCAATTGTCATGTTGGCTGAAACAAAACTCTATATTCACTCTAGTCCGCCGCCATCTCTTAAAGAACTGCTAACATTTATTAGGGACGATCGACGTGACAAATCAGAAGATCCTGGTCTCGTTGTAATTGATGACCTTCAGTCTCTGGTTAAGGCTGAGACCGGGCTATATGATCCACCCATGTATGAGTTTTCATCGATTGTGGCAACACTCAATAAAATCGCTGAAGAATATCGTCAGCCAATTTTGCTTCTTACAAACCTCTCGGATACCTCAAGGAAAAAACGGTGGCATCCACCAGGAATCCAGGATCTGGAGCGGTCCGGAGTGCTTGCGCTATATACCAACGCAGTGATTTTCTTGCACCTTTATGAACTTGATCATCAATATAGGGAATACATGTGTATAGTTTCAAAGAACATTTACCCTTATCCGCGCACAAGCTTCGGTGTTGTTTACGATGAAAGCTCAAGGCACTTTACATAGATTTTTTAAATTCACTTTATTCAAAGGAGGATTAAAGATGGCTATCGCTAATGCGGTTCAGAAGGGTTCATATGTTTTTGTCTATGATGGGAAAGGGCATCAACTGTGTTCGATCAGCGCTGGCAGTGGTAAAGACGATGGGTTGAAAGGATACACTTCCTCAACAGTAAGCGTTAAAAAAGGCTCATACATATACACATACGATGAAAAGGGTCACCAAATCTCGTCCACACTATCCAGATGATTTGTTTCAAAGCTCAAGCAGTTCACGGAAAGGAAGAAGCTGCCGCTCAGATCAATTAGTGATTGAGCGGCGGGTTACTGGCAAATTACTGCCCGACTTGGCGAAGCAGGCCGCAGGCAGCTTTGGCCGAGGTGTTGCCCGTGAGTAGCCGCACGGAGCGACTGCTAAATTCTGACACCTGTCATCTGACCTCTCGACAACAAAGGGCACTGAAGAGGCCTTTCCCATCCTGTAAATTCGTGTCGAAAGTTGACGATGGGATTGGGAGTGTGCTGCGCAAATAATATTATGATTACTAGCAATAATAATATTATTGTTATTACGATTACTCAGACTAATAATATTACTACTCCTCGTTTGACCCATTTATCCAATCAAAACCGGTCAATTTTGTAAATACCTAAACATCAAACTGTTCAAAAACGAGGGGACGTATCGTTTGAGGTGCGCGCAGCAATAAAAGCCGCATCCAGGCAGGATGCGGCTCTCAGACGAATAAATTCGCTTGAAAAGCGACAGAATAAAGAAAGATTCCTAGGTGTTGACTTTCGATTTTGGCAACCCCATGATGGATACGTCGCCACGGGTTGCCACCCCGATCACAAAACATCGTGTAGGGGGCTGCCACCCCTCGACGCGATGACACATGAGCCGGACGGCTCGACTTACGATTGCCAATCGTAAGAGACTGCGGAAGCCGCATGTTCGTAATGGAACTGGTGCGGCATGCAACGAAGCGCTGTGGTTTTTCCGCTTCGACTTTAATCCCTAGAAATACGAATATTGGGCGACGCGGAAAGGGCCATCTGGAGGATTCGCGAAGTAATTGCGAGAAACCGGAATGGTTCGTCAGCATGGGATCGGGAGAGGGAATCATTCCTCGTCAATACCGACCGGGGGGAGCGGATGACCGTTCAACCTGTGACCCACACCGGCACTTCTGAGCCAATGGGAAACCATTGGAGGGTTGATGAGCGAGAGTGGATTCAGCCGGCACCTTGTGGCGCAAGCCATGGGGGTCGTTGATAGCTCCGGTGTAACGAAACAAAGGCGTCCCGGCTGTGTTTACAGACCGATGCGATGCGCTGGGTGACATGATGCCTGTATCCGTCCTCAGGACGGACAAGCGAGTGGTGATGAAGATTGGAGGAAGTAAGCGAGCCGTTTTGGAATCTTGGGCCGCCGAAAGCCTGACCGCCCGTACCGGGCAGTGGGTGAGCGGGGAGACCCCGTAGAATATCTTCTAATCTGAGCCAGCAGGCTGGTGTTATGACTATGCTGACTAACGTGGGAAGCGCTAAGGCTGAATGAAATCGGGTGGCACCGATTAGGCTATGCGTGGGAGACCAGGCAAGTATGCGCGCCAGGACAAAGTATCCTTGAGCGTGTCAGGAAGACTCAGCAGGCAGACTCGCTGTTTTGTCTGATGAGAGAAAGCCTGGAGCAGTCGAAAATATGTGGTGAGATTACCTGGTACGGATGCGTCGAAGTTCAGGCAGGGGTGGCACCCTGTCTGCGTCCGCTTGGCGGCGGACTGATGACAAAAGGCGATGGATGGGGTCCTCCTGGAATTTCAGGATGACATCTTATGATCAACTGCCAACTGGGCCAACATGGGCAGGTAGCCGCACGGATGGCAACGTGTTAGCCGAAAGGCGAGGAAGGCTTACTAACCGATGCGTAAATCGGGTTGTGACGCCTGCATAAATGGGCGCGGCGGGATTTGACCGAAGCAGATAATTCCGTGTCGATCGGAAGCCAGAAAAGCCGCTCGGGGTTCTATGGCTGGCGACAAATTGTCGCCGAAAAAAACGGGAAACCGTATGTAGTGATGGAACTAAGCTCTATATGGGCCAAGTTTCAGCCGCATGTTTCTTTGCGGTGGTAGCACCAAACCCTGCCGATCTCTGGTCGGTGGGGTTTTCTCGTTGCCCCGCAGCGCAAGTCTTCCAACTCCTCCTGTACTGCCTAGCGAATTTCCGTTTCCGCTCTTTTTCGTTTTGATGCTTCCTCCAAAGATTGGATATACCAATCAAGCCAAGAAATATCGGGGTAGTCGCCGCAATCAAGGCCGACACATGCCCGTAGTCCAGCAGGGTTGATGATGCCACCATGGGTTAGCTGATCTGCTGGAACCAGTTTTTCGCCCAGCATGATCATCAAGCCGACTAAATCTGCATCGCTCATTCCTTGCGAAAGTAACATGTTGGCCCCCTTCTCCAGATGTTTTAACGCAGATTTCCTGTCGGCATTCCTTTTTTTTCTATCATTGCTGGAAAGCTCGGCCATCATTTCCCTATATTGCTTCGGGCACAGCATTTCGTTCCACAGCAGCACCTTCCTGACCAGATCACCACCCCACCCTCGTTTTTGGGCAATTCGGGCAAGGTCATACTGGCGCACATCCCCCATTACCTTTTTCCCGGCCAAATACTGCCGAACCAAGTCTTCAGAAAGAAAAATTTCGGGTCCCAACGCCTGGGCAAGTTCGCCAACTGTTAGCGTGCTCGCCTCCTTGATTTCCCACATTAGCTCGGCTGTGCCTTGTCGCGCACCCCTTAATCCATCGTCGTCGATGTACTTTTTTTTGCGCCCCAAAATGCCTCCTCATGACCTTTTATCATCCGAAAAACCCAGACCGCTTTTCGTCATTCTACTCAATCGCGCCGAACCTTATTCTCGTATCTATTCTATTTTTACTCGCAAGAATTTATATGAAAAGTCCTTTGATTTTTACTTCCCGACCACTCCTGATGCAGCGATTGTGCGATGCCGTAATACAGGGGTATACCCATTGGGTGGCGGGATCAGTGGATATTGGTCGCTGCCAGAAACTGGTCAAAAAGTTCGATATTACCTACCAAATTTTGGCCGACCGCAATCTTCGCGCCAACCGCACGCGCGCCGAGCTTGGAAATGCACGCCTGTTTCTGTGGTACACAAACGGAACGATTCGCTGGTGGCTGATGGTTACTGCTCCCAAGAAGGACGGGCATGCTACGCATGCAGCACATTCCATTGAAAAACTGCATAGCGCCATGACGAGAAATAAGCGCCTCGAAGTTGACGGATATGAGCTAGTACAGATACCAAAAAAAGAAACTGCGGACACTAAGTGGACATGGCGAATGACCGAAAACAAGTACCAGAACTGGCGCTATTCGATTATAGACACCGTCCGGAAGGGTTCCTCGAACAACATGCACCAGATGCTCTACCAGCTCTGGTCGTCCCCTGGCTTTGCCGGCATCCGTAGTCAGGTTGGCAAGCTTGCTGCGCTCTACCGAGCCGAAGTACAGCGTTCATCCAGGAAGGACGCTCCGATGCCGCCAAAACATCTTCCGTACGTTCGCCGGCTTCGTGACGGTGGGGTCAGTGTTGCCCAACTCTTGAAAAAGTCCACTTGTTCAGAGTCCGAACAAAGCTGAGCGCCAGTGGCAGTCCATAAAAAGGATTCTTTCCCGGAAATACAGGTTTGCTTCAAACCTGGGACGGAGTCCATTTTGCCCGAGGAAATCGATCTTCTCGAATCCATTCTTCCAGAACTCATTGAACTGATGTGGATTTCGGAGTTGGAAAATGAATCCGTATAATATCAATAGAGTCAGTTGAATTTACCATCGCTGTGAATTTCCACAGCTGAAGCACTGGAGGCGTTATGCAGGTTGCCCTTTATGCACGAGTATCCACCGTCAGACAAGCTGAGAACGAACTTTCGATTCCAGACCAGTTGAGGCAGATGCAGGAATGGGCAAAAGCAAATGGGCATGTAGTAGTAGTCGAATATATCGAGCCTGGCGCTTCGGCGACCGACGATAAACGTCCAATTTTCCAGCAGATGATGGGGGATGCGCTTCAAAAGCAGCCTCCGTTTGAAGCCATTATCGTACATAGCCATTCGCGCTTCTTTAGGGATGGCATTGAGGCTGGGGTGCATGAGCGCAAATTGAAGCGAAACGGCGTCAAGCTGTTCTCGATTACTCAACCCACTTCGGATGATGCCAGTGGCGAACTGGTACGGAACATCATCCGCATGTTCGATGGCTACCAAAGTCAGGAAAACGCCAAGCACACTTCCCGTGCCATGAAAGAAAATGCGCGGCAAGGCTTCTTCAACGGCTCCCTTGCGCCGTTTGGTTATATGGCAATTAGCACCGATATTTCGGGTAGTCGCGGGCGGAAGAAGAAAAAGCTTGTCATCAATGAAGCGGAAGCCGCGATCGTGCAAAAGATCTACAATCTCTACCTTCACGGCTACGGTGGCTATCCTATGGGTGGCAAGGAAATCGCCAGGCACCTTACCGAAAAGGGGATGTTGATGCGCGGCAAACCATGGCGCATGCAAAAGATCCATGACATCCTGACTGATCCCATGTACATGGGAGAATATTTTTTTAATGTTCGAGATTCGAGAACGAAGCGGGTCAGACCGCCTGAAGAATGGGTGAAAACAGAGATTCCACCGATTATCGATGCGGCAAAATTCGAGCAAGTTCGGGCTAAACGCGAATCACGCTCTCCCAGCCGCATTTCCCCTCGTCAGGTCTCCTCCCCTATTCTGTTGAGCGGTTTGCTGAAATGCGGCTGCTGTGGAGCAGGAATGACACTGTCCACCGGGAAAGGCGGACGCTACCGGTATTACAAATGCACAAATCGCCGGAACAAGGGTAACCATGCATGTTCCAGTTCCAATATTCCCATGGACAAGCTTGACGAGCTCGTGATTGCCAGTCTGGCCGACAAGATACTGGCTTCAGATCGATTGCATGTCATGATGGCGGAATTGCGCAAACGCATCCGCGATTCGAAGGATAACAAGCAGGAACGCATCAATGAATTGAACCGTCAACTCAAGCAGCTTGATGAGCGCCAGCAGCGACTGCTGGATGCAATTGAGACGGGAATCATCGAATTGGACGAAACCACTCAAAAACGTGCCCAAACCCTCAAGGCATCACGTGAAGCATTGCTTATCGAAAGGGCTGGCGTTGTTCGGGAACAATCCATGCCCGAGGTAGAGTATCTGAAGCCGTCTCAGGTTGAAGTATTTGGGAAAGCGCTTCGCAAGAAACTGATGTCGAATGACTCAACTCTGGCCAAAAGCTACTTAAGCATCCTTGTGGACGAAATCAGGATAGAAGACAAGCAGGCCACTATTCGAGGCAGTTTTGATGCGCTTGCGTCGACCATGCAACAAATAAAAATGGGCACCGATCAAGTGCCCACTTTTATCCATGACTGGCGCGCCCGACAGGAGTCGAACCTTTGGCTTCGGAAACCAGGAAATACAATCAATTGTATGTGATATGGAATACTATTAAAGTACATAGTGTGCGTTACAAAATGTATTAATACAATAACAACAATATCCTACTTGAATGTATATTTATTAACAACAACGATGCGTCGCGTAATTTGGAGTTAATACATATGTGCAATATAATCTCTCTCGCGAGGAAATCACTTCCGGAGAAAGAGACCGTTGGTCACCAATATCAAAAATCCATTTTCCCGTCCGATTGACGCCGGGATTGACGTTTCCAGATTTCAACGCCTTCTTGCAATTTATCGATGCGCCCGGCAAGTATCATGGACTTTCAGGTGCGATTCCGAACAGGCCTGTAGCAGGAGAGGCGATATATCAGCTCATTCTTGAATCAGGTGAAAACGACCCATCATTACAGCGTCAACTGATCGACATAGCCCTGATAACTGTAGCTGCGGTTCTTCTTTTGCCCCGTCATTTCCTTGACAATGCCTAGATCGACAAGCTGGTTCACTGCCGCACTGGCCGTAGGGAAACTGGTGTCAAGAAGCTGCCGGGCGCGCTCGATGTTGAAACGCGGCATCATCGGCAGCATCTCGAATAGGCGATAGGCTACTGGCCCCGGCTTTGGTGATTCCAACAGACGGCGACGGTCCGCGGCAACCAAGCTGGCGATGGCTACGATACCGCGCTCGGCTTCGCTAGCGGCATTGGCTACGCCCTCTAAAAAGAAGAATATCCAGCCCTCCCAGTCACCATCAGTGCGGATACTGGACAATCGGCGATAATACTCGGACTGATACTGCTTCAGGTAGGCGCTCAGGTACATCAGTGGCTCAGGTAACAGATGCCAATGTTCGAGTAGTGCTGCTATCAGCAGGCGTCCGATACGGCCGTTGCCATCCAGGAATGGATGTATGGTCTCGAACTGTGCGTGGATTAGAGCAATGCGCACCAGTGGTGGCAGCGTGGGCGAAGCATCGTGGATGAAGCGCTCCATGTCGCTGAGCAGATCCGCTACGCGGTCGGCTGGTGGAGGGACGAACACGGCATTCCCGGGGCGCGTGCCTCCGATCCAGTTCTGCGAGCGGCGCAGTTCGCCCGGTTGTTTGCCGGTACCGCGTGTACCGTCGAGCAATAACCTGTGAGCCTCGCGCAACAAGCGCACGCTGATCGGCAACCCCTTGGGATCGCGCAGGTTGTCCTGCACCAGGCGGAATGCCCGCAGGTAGTTGGTGACCTCCTCGACATCTTCCGTATTGCTGACGGCAAACCCGGCTTCCTCGTCGAAGAGGTCGGTGAGCGTGGCCTGCGTGCCCTCGATCTGAGAGGTAAGCAGTGCTTCCTTGCGAATCGCTCCATAGAGCAGCCAGTCCACCGACGGCACTAGCCCCGATACGCCGGCCAGCCTGGCCAGTGCCAGTTCTGCGGCGCGATTGGACTCGATGAACGACTCCGGCGCCAGCGGGGGATCGCTTGGAGGTAGCGGGTTCGGCACGAAGGCCTGTACGGCCTCGCCCGATGTCGTGGACAGCACGTAAATGCCGGTGGTGCGAGTCACGTTAAAGGGCCCTTGAATTCATCATATGAGTATTAAAGCACGCTTTAATGCCATCATCAATATTCAAGATATCTTTAATATTATGTATGTTTTGCCCCAAATTCCAAGGAATTGCTTGCTTATTTGGAACCTGTGAGCAAGTCTGCGGCCTCCTGTGGGTGTTCCACAATCCGGTAGCCCATTGCTCGGTAGCCGCGCTGACGTTTGTCCCACATACGCAGCAGCGCTGGGTGTCCGGTATCCACGAAATCAATGATCCGGGCATCGGTCTTGGTTGCGTGCTCTCGGTGGAGGCGACCAGCGTATTGTTGCAGAGTTCCCTTCCATGAAATCGGCATCGCCAGCACCAGCGTATCAAGCGCCGGATGGTCGAAGCCTTCTCCCACCAGTTTCCCCGTCGCGAGCAGAATGCGTGGTGCCTCGGATGGTAGCTCATCAAGCTCAGCGATCATGGCGGCCCGTTGCTTCTTCGACATCCGACCATGCAGCACGAAAGGCGCCCGCACCTGTCCATCCAGGGCGGCCAGAATCGCGTCGAGGTGCCCCGTGCGTTCGGTCAGAACGAGGACCTTGCGGCCTTGCTGATAGGCATCCCGGACTTCGGCGGCAATGGTGGCGGTCCGTGCCTGATCGATTGCCAGATGCCGGAATACATCCTGGATGCCGGCTTCCGGCGGCAAATCGATCTGCGTAAAAAGTGATCGCGGGTGCACGACCAGATCGTGTGGCGCACTGGCTGGCTTGGCCGCTGTATAGCGGATTGGTCCACACTGCATGAAAATGATCGGCTGTTGACCGTCACGGCGAATCGGCGTTGCCGTCAGGCCGAGCACATACTTGGCCTTGACCACTTTCAAGATCGCGTCGAATGAGGCAGCGCCAATATGGTGGCACTCATCGATAATGACGTGGCCGTAGTTCTCGACAACGGGGTTGATCTCGCCTTGGCGTGATAGCGACTGCATCACTGCGATATCGATCTTGCCAGTCGGCTTCGCCTTGCCACCACCAATGGTACCGACCAAGCCCTTGCCGACCCCCAGGAAGGATTGCAGGCGCTCCTGCCACTGTTTGAGCAGTTCGGTGCGATGCACCAGAACCAGCGTATTGACACCCCGTTGGGCGATCATCGCCGCCGCCGTCACCGTCTTGCCGAAGGCAGTCGGAGCGCAGAGCACGCCGGCATCATGGTCGAGCATGGCCTTCACGGCCACCTCCTGATCCGGACGAAGGGTGCCAGCAAAGCAAACATCCAAAGCGACGCCGCTGTACCGTTCGTCGATCAGGTTGCAGGCAATCCCGTTGTCCTGTAGCAGGTCTCGGGCAGCATCGAGGCAACCGCGCGGGAGCGCGATGTGATTGGGGTAGTTCTCGGCGCAGCCGATCACCCGTGGTTCGTCCCAGACCGAGAAGCGCATCGCCTGTTTCTTGTAGAACTCGGGATTCTGGAATGCGGCCAGACGGATCAGTCGATTGGCCAGTGCATGGGGTAATTCGGCCTTCTCGAAATAGGCGAGGTTGGCGAGCGTCACTGTCAGCGACTTTGGCATCGGGCCAGTCAGCTTCTTGAGGGCGGATCGCTTCCACGGCTCCTTCAAGTCCTCGTCGTCGATGAACGTCACATCGAGCGGGTGGGCATTGCCCGTCGCCCTGAAGATGGTAGGCTCAATGTCGTGGACCTCCATGGGTTGAATGCCAGACAGGAATCCCCATTGGTCGGGGTAGGGGCGCAGGTCGGTGTCGATAAATACACTACACCCGTTCTCCCGGGGGTATTTCTGCAAGGGCAGTGCAATCAGATTGCCGAAACCGCCTTTGGGCAGGGAATCCTGATTGGGAAATAGTCGGTCATAGGATTCGAGCTTCAGTTGCCGGGTGCGGGCGCAGGTGTGGCTAATGATGGCAGTGCCGAGGCGACGCGCATCACGGGCCGAAACCTTGCGGTCGAAAAACACCCAGGCATGCGCCCCCTGCCCTGAACGAGAAATTTCCAGAGCTGCTGGTACGCCCAGTTCTTCGCAGGATTGAATGAATGCGCGAGCGTCATCACGCCATTCTGCCTCGTCGAAATCGACAGCCAGAAAATAACAGCTGTCGTCCTCCAGCAGGGGATATACACCGACGGTGTGCTCTCCGGCCAAGTGGTCGTAGA
This sequence comes from Pseudomonadota bacterium, assembly GCA_021802545.1. Classification (GTDB taxonomy): domain Bacteria; phylum Pseudomonadota; class Gammaproteobacteria; order Burkholderiales; family JABEVD01; genus JABEVD01. The sequence continues at coordinate 47,574 of JAJZRS010000017.1, read as the reverse complement.
TTACCGAGTCCGACAGCGGTATCAGCAGGCGCTTGCTGCAATCGCCGCACTTGATGCGGGGCTTTTCACATACCCCGGCAAGCCATTCGTTGGCACAGGCCGGCGAGTATCCGGTTTTGCCGGTGTTCTTGCTTTCCCAGCGGACGGGATACACGTCGGTTCGCCCCTGGAACAGGCGACGGAATAGCGCCACCTTCTCAGCAGTGGAAAGCCGAGAAGGTTCCGGTTCGGCAATCGGCACTACAGGCTCTGGTGACAAACGCCATTCGATGCCGTGAGATTCCAGCAGAGAAATCAGGCGGGCGTTCTCGGTGCGCAGACCTTCAAGCTCAAAGATTTGATCAAAATCAGATGTGTTCATCCCGCACATACCGATGTAAAGGCTGAGTCCTTACTCAAGTGAATGGGCATCTGGCCTTTAACGTGGTTGCCTGTCACTGCTATCCTGCCAAGTTCGCTCATGGGGTCATTTTCGTTCAAAGCCGGACCAGGAAAACTCAACTCAGTTGGTTGCAACGCTCTCAGCGAGCATTTAGATCATATATTATATAATCAATTACACGTGATACTCATGTTAATTGTTAGAATAATAGTTGAAGAATATACTTGCTAAGTTTTTATAAACAATATGTTGCTATATATCATAAGTATTAATAATAAAGGCGCTGTAGTATTGAAAGTTAATGTCTGTGTGCATATACTCTTTCTCGTGAGGAAATTACTTGCTGAGAAAGAGACCATTGGTCACCCCTAACAAAAATCTATTTTCCCGCCTGGCCGACGTCGGGATTGATGTTTCCAGCTTTCAGCGGCTTCTCAAGTATTTCGATGCGCCAGTCAGTTTTCTCGGACTTTCCGATGCGATTCCAAATATGTGTGCAGCAGGAGAGGCGATACATAAGCTCATTCCCGAATCAAAATCGGTCGCTGATTTTCACCAGTTTCTCTATTCGTTAGATCAGCATAAATCCTTCTTCGAAAGATCATCGGATAAAGTTGACCGCAATTGCATGCGTGGACATTACGATGATTATCCGGTTTTTTCCGTGTTTACACAGAATAAATCGGCGAGAGAGGCCGCCCCTGCCACTACAAAATTTTTGCTTATCTCAGGATTGCTGCTTGTTTCAATTTGGCTCGGCGATGAACCCTGGAATCCCGTCCCGCGTGGATTCAAAAATTTTCTTGATGATCTGAGACTGCTCAGGAAAGAAGGGAGGTTTGCCGAGTTGTCCTTCATTCCTGATGAGTGTGTTTCATTGCAGGATTTGATAGAGGCAATCACAACTTCCTCAGCTGGTTCCGTTGTCGCCAAAAAAACTCAAAAGCTTGCTCTTGATGTTCAACAACGGCTGTCAGTTGCAGATTCCAACACCGGTAAGTTTTATGATCTGGCTGCTAAAACCAAATCAGAATCAAATCACCAGGCTCGAGATTTTGGGAATGCCGACGAATGGAAGGTTCGTGGGAAACGGGTAAGACGTACCGTTGCTACGGAGCGCCCCAATGTCGTAACTCCGCGCAAGGTTGTTTTGCGCAAACCGTCAACAAGTCAACCAGGGGTGGATGCCGCGGAAACTGACTTGTCTGCATCCTTGGCAGAAGCCCCAGCTGTGAGGAATGACGATGAGCTGCCTGAAATAAATACGCAAGTTTTTCACGGGCTAGAAGCCAGATTCGCTACCGAATTCGACAACCAGTTTTTGCCTTATTCCTGGGAAGTGCTGAATGAGCATGAAGTGTCTACCTTGGTCAGCGCAGTGGTTTCTTCACTACAGTCAGATGATGATGAAAAACAACTTGGTGCTCTGATCGCAGGGCTATCGATCATTACATCCAGAAGTCCTGCGGACCTTGCCGAGTTCATGATCATCGATGGTGAGCAGCAAGAGATTTTGCCTATGCCGGCGTTTCTCATTGACAGATCATGTTGGTATTCTCCTTTTCCCTCATTCGATAGGTTTACTCCAACCGTTGAGCAATCAGCCTGGTTGAAAAAAACGGGGGAAGGATGTTTTTTGCCATTGTCTGCGGAGCTGTTGGCTGCGCTCATCAAGCTTGGCAAGGATGGTAACACCTTGGGGGTGGCACTAAACTGTACAGCTGACGATCTGGAAAATCTGGCAAGCGATTTTTGCAGGTCGGTACGGCTGGATGCAAGATCGCGGGCAAATGTATCCTGGCTACGCGGAATCATGTTCCAGAGGATGTATGCATTGTCACGAGATGAGGTCGGAACAATCGCGACATTGGGGAACACCGAGCATGCACCAAGCATAGGCCTCTACTATGCTTCTTTTGAACAAGGCGAATGGCAGGAAATATACAGCCAGGCAATTTCCTCCATTGGATTGACCCCAACAACACTGGAAGGAGACACGTTTCTGCCTTTTGGGTCCCGACAATTACCTGATCCTGACAAGCTGATGGAATGGATACAGGGTCTTGGAAAATCGGTGGACATGCAATGTCGTAGCGCCAAGACTCGTGCTGAAGTCATCGCCGCACATAACATGATTTCCAGCTATACTTTTTTGATGGCGCTAGCGGGAAGTGGTCATCGCCCATCTTCCACGTACACATTCAATCCTTCTTCGTACGACTTGAATAATGGGTGGGCGCTCATATCCGACAAGATCACCAGTCCTGCCACACGGATTCGATTGATCCCTCTTTCAGAGATGGTGGCTCACCAATTCACCAACTATGAAAAGCATCTCCACAATCTTGCGGCGCGGCTTTTTGATGCTGAACCCGGGTTGTCGACAAAGATTGACCTTCTGGTTAGCCCACCAAGAAGAATGCTCATGCCATTTTTCTTCATTCTTGATGAGGATTTGAATGCTGTTGCAATCGATATTACGTCAGTAGTTCAAATAACCGGCTTTCCCTATGAAGGGAACGCATTCAGACATTTCTTGGCAACGGGATTGAGAAATGAAGGTTGCACTGCAGAGCACATAGCCATCTTGTTGGCGCATGTTGAAAACGGACAATATGGTTTCGGAAAGTTTTCTGCCTTGAGTCCAGCGCAATGGAAGGAAGCTATTGTCAATCCCTTGGGAGAAGTCCTCAAAAAACAAGGATGGATCTCAGTATCAGGTCTCAAGCACCTAAGGAAATCATTGCCGCACTTCGAGAAGTATAGAAAGAAGCTAGGTGATGAGGGCGAACCAGACGTGTTCGGCAAAGCTTCAGATCACTTCGATTCTACGGAAGTGGATCGCAAGGTTGTTCGCGGAGCTTATGCCGCTGCCAAAGCAAATACATTGCGTGAAAGCTCAGGGGATGAATTTCTGGAAGTTTTTCGAAATGAAATTATCAGTCGGAGTATCGATGCACCAGAGCGGTTGGGCAGGAGGCTGAACTACCTGGTGCGATTTGTCCGGTTACATCGACATACCCTTAAGCCATCCTCGATTCCAGGCTGGGCAACTGATCTGGATGTAGAGGATGCCGTATTTCATCATGATACCTTGTCGGCAGCGGCAAGCGCTGCATGGTATCGACAGAAACTGCCGTCTTTGGCAGAAGACTTTGAATCGTTAAACCATACACAGCAAATTGCACTAATAGTTATGTCTGCTGTCCTTGGAGGTGCCCTGCTGCGGGACTCGTTAGTCAAGGAGATGCCAGCCATCTTGAATTCGGCGCATGCATTCAGAGGACTGCTCTGGACTGATTTTGATGATTCCACAACGGGTAGCATCCAGCGCTGGTTCGCAGATCCCGGATCAGCGCTCTTGATCGCTCGCTACAATTCAAGAAGCAGGAGCGTTCAAGTAGTCAGAAGTCATCATTTGCGGGCGGCTGTAACCGATCTATTGAAAAGGGTCGTTCCTGATTCTGATATCACGGAGATGAGATCTCTTCAGGATCTCATTCACGCAGCCAAGGCATATTTCACTTTGAATCTTCCAGGGTTGTTGCGCGCATTTGCGTTTGGTGATGTTAATTCAGCATCCCTCTCTGAAGGTGCATGGTTACGTCTTCTGACCGGGCGACGACTCAGATTGGCCTTAACCCATGAAGCAAGTCCCAGGGAAACCTGTATTCAGCGACATAATCCTGGAAGTGAAAATCAGGTATTGGCAAAAGAGATATACAAGGGACTTCTTGATGCCATCAGACAGGAATTTCCAGCTTCTACATCCGGGGCGAAGAACAGAACAGGTGAAAGGAAAAATCGCCTCGCGGCTTTATCCAGAAATCTTCACCATTTGGCGAGTAAGCATGGGGGCATGCCTTCAGTTCTCTTTGCGATTTTTGCATGGGCTGATCATCAGGCAACTGAAGGTACTGTTGCCAGGCGCAATCCATCAGTTGGAACGGTCTACAGCTATGTAACAGACATTGCGAGACCATTGGTTGAATTTGCATCAGATTGTGACTTCCTGGAATTATCAGAGGCGGAGCTGACGGACATCTATCAAAGGGTGATTGATTATGGATCAGAGGAAAATTTGGCTTCCAGGGCTCAATCGTTGCGCTGGTTCCATGAATTCTGCGAGGGGGAGTTTGATGTACTGGAACTGGATTGGGATGAAATTTTTCCGGGGATGACAACTGGCAATTCCAGGGTGTCGGCAAATATGTTGAACTATGTGGAATACCTTCGTGCTAAAACCTTGCTGGGACAGCATCCGGCTCTTGGAAAGCGCGACCGACAATTGCATGTGGTTGCACTGATTCTTTTGTACCGTACTGGCATTCGGCTGGGTGAGTTGATGCGGCTAACGGTAAGCGATCTGGTTCTGGACATTAGAAATGTTCTATTGGTCCGGAGCGGAATTTATGGCAAGACGAAGACGCGTGCGGGAATCAGGCAAATTCCATGGCTGGATAGACTGGATGATGAAGAATTATGTCTTTTGAAGGATTGGCTGGATCATCGTAAAACAGTGGCAAGGGATGATCCATGGGGGGCGCTCTTTGGTGAGGAAGATGAAGCACGCATGCTTGAGGTCAGGCATCATCTGTCGCGAAATATCACGCAGGCATTGCGCCAAGTGAGTGGGGACCCTGGAATCAAGATCCATCACATGAGACATGGAGCAGGAACTTCAGCAATTTCACTGGCACTTTCCTCCACGTCCCCTGGATTCCTGGCGAACAATGGAGCGGATTGGATTTCGATCAAAGATAAAACCAGATCTGCCTCAGAATTTCATGAGTTTCATCTGGGGGGGGCCTCACCTACCCGTCGTATTGTCTGGGCTATATCACAGGGGCTGGGTCATACTTCGCCACGAACGACGGTTTGGCATTACGGACATTCCCTGGACTTGGCCCTGCATGAACATGTGAGTCAGCTGGCGAATCTGAAAAATGCAGATGTATCCAGGCTGTCGGGGATGAACCAGAATTTGCTGAATGTCACCTCACATAAGAGAAAAGGTGAAAGCACTTACAGTATCGCATTGTCATGGTTGGCTCGAAATCAGAATCAGGAAGATCTGGAATCTCGGGTTGAAGATCAGCCATTCAGTATGGGGGTGACCATGTCGACACAGCCTGCTCAACTTGTCGCATCAACCAAACTGGTTCATCTCATCCTGACAGACATTGTGAATGGCTTTGGAATTGCCAGGATTGCAAGTCGTTATGTGCGCGACGAAACGGAAATAAAGGCCATAGCTGATGCTGCGAAGCAAATAGAAAGAATGACTGGCTATCGAGTATATAGGCGGGAAATTACTAGTATACCTTTGAAAAAAAGCGACAAACTTGCAAAACTTATGACAGGCAAGGCAATTGGGCTGATTCCGAAATTCAAAGAAGTATTCGACAATCCAAAGAAACTTCCCATGCTGGCGCGTGGAATTGAGGCATGGGAAAGGTGTTATGAGGCAACACAAAGCGGCCTGAGAATTCCATATGGGGATGATCTCGAGGCGATTGTCGAAATGCTTGGTGTCCTGGGAATTGAAAAGCAGAAAATCATCCTGGCCGGAAATTCTCCATCGAAATTTCCCGAATGGAATAGCACTGAGAAAATAAATGTCGTTCAGCGAGCCGACAATTATCGTTCAAACAAGCGAACGCCATTGGGCACGATAAAATCGCCAACCTTGTTGGTTGCTCAAACCTCAAAAGAGGAAATTGGCAACCCAAAACTTGGTCAGTCGCTCTCGATGAAGAAACTGAATCACCAATTCTTTTTGAGTGCAGTTTTGCTCTCAGCTAGGCAAAAGATTTCTGGTCAAAGCGATCCATTCAAAATGTGAAATCGGTCTGCATTGGGCCTACGGAGATGATTTCGTCTAATTCGCCAGATGGAAGTTCCTTGTCTGGGCGAAGCGAATGGACTTGAGGAATATATTGTACAGTCAGAAGTCGGCCTTCCAGTTGGGCCAAGATCAACGGCTTGCGCTTGGCTGCATCTTTCACGCGAAGTACGAGATTTCCGCGAAAATCATCACTTCGGTGCAACGTAACGGTTTCGTCCACCTCATCGAAGTTTCTGGAAAATCCAGAGACTGTTTTTGGTTCCTGATCAATGATGCGTCCATCGATCGGTTTGATCGACTGTATAACGGTATTTTTCTTATTGTCGTTGAAATTGAACTCCAATTCCACGTTATCAACGCTGGACATGAAGGCTTCTAGTGCACTGATTGCTTTGTGGTTTTGGTCTGCTAGTGAGGAACGGAGTTCATCTCCTTTGGAGATTGCGTTCACTACTTCCACATGCCGGGAAAGCTGTGTGGAGATTTGTTCACGCAGTGCAGAAATTTCAGAGTTGATTCCATCTAGTTCATGATTTGTTTGCTTTTGGTGAACTTCAATCCAAGCGCTACCATTGGAATCAAATCTGTCAATGATCTTGAAATCGCTCAGAATTCCGAGCGTTCTGATATACGCTTCTAAGCTCGATGCGGCCTTGTTGACAACTTTCTTGAAAATATTATGTTCAATGGAACACCCGGTATCGTTCCATGAAGCTTGAACTCCTCGTACTTGCAGAGTGAGAATTTTAATCGTTGCGTCAGCTAGCATTTCGTTCTCCTGAAATTGGGCTGACATCTACTATATTGCATTTCTGATCAAATTTATCAAAGGAAAAAGGGCAAAAAATGCCATATTTCGTGGTTTTGAGTGGAATTTTTAAGGATTTTTAGAGAAAATTTTCTGAGAGTGGTTGTTGGGTGACAATTCGCCTTGCATTTTGGGGTGAAATTCAAGTGCAGGGAGACTCGGCTTGCTGCACTTCCCTAATTCGTTCATGCAAGACCTTGCAATGTGAAGGGCATTCAATCCCGGGGCTGCTCGGATGAGTCCTCCTTCTTTCTGGATCGATACGCGATGTAGGTTCCGATAATGGCTGCCAAGGCGGTAATGCCTTCAGCCCAGTAGATGGCAGTTGAAACGCTCATGATTTCTCCTTTCGGTCCGTCAGTTGTTCAATATACATGATTCCGAGAATGTCCAAAGAATTGTGATGATTCGGTAGGGGATGCTTATGCATCCCCCTCCGATGAGATGCAGTTAAACTTTCACCTTCCTGAAAAACACTGAATTCAGGGCATGCAGCCTCATGTGAAAATCCATGGTGGTGATATGACCGAGCTGCAGCAGAGCAAGCAGAATGCCAAATCCGGTATTGCGGTACCCAGTAAGCACGATCTTGTCCAGATCCTTGTCATCCAGCTCGAAATTATCGTCGTAGTCACGGACGAAGTAGACGAAGTCGTCAAACATGTCGAGCAGGTGAGTGACGCGCTCGTCTTCATACTGGAACTTGCGCATGAAGTTGTCCAGATCTGCATCATTACCAAAAATACCCATGTGTTCTCTCCTGATCAAATGATGGTTTCAGCGGGAAGCGTGAAAGGCTTACCCTTGCGATGGGGGTGCTTGTTGCCCCAACCCCCGTTCTTGCTGGCCAGAGCCAGAGTCATGTCCTTCTCAGCACTAAGTCGGTCGGCGAAACTGAGGATCATGGCTTCCGGTGTAACCGGATTTCGTATGCCCAGCCACTCGGCGTTGGGTGCTGCCGTCAGTGCGTGAATCAGGGAGTAATAAACCGATTCAGGCAGGTTGATCCGATTGGTGGAAAGGGCAGCAGAAATCCATTCCTGGACCGTATTGCGATGTCCGACAAGTTTGCCCCTGTCAGACATGGTCCAGTAATCGGGGCCACAACTGACATATTCGTCAGCCTTGCCGACATCGTGTAGTAGGGCGGCAGCGAGACAAATGCCTATGTTGGCCTGAGGAAACGATTTCGCGATTGCCAGCGCGTTGTCGGCTGTTTCAATCGTGTGCCTCAGATTCCCGTTCCTGTATGCATGATGATCATTCAGGGAAGAGGGGGCTTCACAGAAGCGGCGGAATCGGAATCCATCCCACATCACCGCACAATAGAGATGGTGGAGATTTCCTGGAAGCCGGTCGTGCATATCCCTTGCAGAGGTGACAAGCTGTCTGTCCGACACCCAGGATGGCGGCACCGTATCGAATGGGTTGAACTGCCGCAACGGCCGTTCGATCAGGGCTAGCCTGGTGATATGGATGGCGCCGTCAGAAGACGACACCGGAAGCTTCCAGCGAATCGATACCAGCTTGTTCACCCTGAGCCTGATGTCAGGTTGGGATCGGGTGAAGGTCACTCGCAATTGGGCGAGTTCATGATAGAGCTCCACGGTGTAACGGACTCCGTGTCCATTTCCCATTGGTTCCTGCAGCAGAGAACGGATGCGATATGCATAGGGAAGCGTGGCGAGCGGCGGAATGTTCTGAATCGAAAACATGATCAAACTCCTTTATTCTGGGTAGAGGAAGAGGGCGGAACAGCATTAGCTGCCCCGGTTTGCATGAGCAGACGCTCGAACGCACTGCCGTCCTGCCGGGTGAGATTCGGGACGAACCTGGAATAGACCCTGAACAGCATCTCGGTGGTGGTATGTCCCATCTGGCGGGCGATCCACTCGGGGTTTTCGCCAGCAGCAAGCCACAGTGTGGCTGCTGTATGGCGGCACTGGTAAGGTCTGCGCTTCTCGAGATCGAGATGGCGGAGGAGGGGATACCAGATCCTAGTCGTGACGTTCTTGTGATCAAACGGCGTTCCGATGCGGGTGCAGAAAACGTATTCGCTCTTGCCTCTAGTGACTTTCTCTTGAGATTTGAGGGCGTCATGCACGACCTGGGACATCTGGATGTCACGCTGGGAACTGTCGTTCTTGGTGTATTCTTCCTCCATCAGAACGATTGTTTCCCTGATCAGAATCAGCCGACGATCGAAATCGACATACTTCCACTTCAGTCCGTCGATCTCGCCGGTACGCATGCCAGTGAAGAAACGCAAGGTATAGTAGTCCCGGAAATCAGAGCGAACTGTTGCCAGAATCTGCCTAACCTCATCCAGCGTGAAGGGCGCAACGTCCGTACGCTTCACCTTCAGCTGTTTGATATTCTCAAACGGTGTGCGAAAATTGAAACGGTCGGCGGCTTCATTCACGATCTGCCTCAACAGGTTAACCAACTTGTTGATGCGACGATTCGACAGTTTTGATACCTTGCCCCGGGCGTTGACTTTGGCGAGTTCTGCACGGTAAGCAAGGACATCTGCCTTGGTGATTCTGCCGACCTCCTTGTCTCCGAATTTCGGAAGAAGCTGGTTGTCGATGTCGTACTTGACGATTTTCTTGTGCGATCGTCTCCATTCCACTTCCTTTTCCTGATACCAGGTTTGCGCGAAGCCTCTCAAGAGAGGCGTGCCCGGCACCCCGCCAACATCCATGTAGGAAGATGTTGATGCGTTATCTTCACCATGAGCGGGCGCCTGGTATGGCGATGCGGAGGCCAAGGTTGCCAACCTCTGTCCGTTCTTGCTGTTCGGAAAGAAGCGCGAATACTCGAATGTGCCGGCTTGAATTTCGGCTTCGATCCGATCAAGAACCTTCTGGACCCGTTTCCGGTTCGTGGCCGTGTCCTTCAGGGCTGTCTGTTCTCGGCATCGGATTCCCTGAAACCGGAAATCAAGAAACAGGAGTCCGGTATCGGCTCGAGTTCGTATACTACCCATTGCAGATATCTCCGTTAGCCATGGGGATTGCGAAGGCACCAAGAGACTTGTGCATGTCTCTCTCAATGTGCTCCCAGATAAATAGGAACTTGCGCCCGCCGAAAGGCTTGATGTAATGAATGCCTTCAATCAAGACGCTATCGACCATCCTGTTTCGTATGGTCCTGCTGTCATACTTGATTGCAACTGCTAGTTCCTCGGTCGTCATATAGGTAAGTGACATTTCATCCCTTTCAAATTAAAATTAAGACAGAAAGTACAAAAGTCCTTCTAAGTAAATTTTGTACACCTAGGATGAATTTTATACCGATATTGTGCATTGTCAAGAAATAAAATCCATCTAGGATAAATTTAATTCCTGGAGAGCGTAGTGATTAAGTGCCACTTATCTCGAATGATGGGCGAGAGGAAGCTGAAAGTAATTGATGTAGCACGTGAAACTGGATTGCATCGGAATACAGTTGACTTGCTCTACAACGAAACAGCAATTCGGGTAGATCTCGATACGATTGAAAAACTGTGTAAGTTGTTCAATTGCAGTGTTGGGGATTTGTTTGAGTATATTCCGTGATGCCGTCAACTTAGGCCGAAGTCCAGTCCTCGGCCAAGGACTAACCGCTGGCGCGGTAAGGGGGCGTGCTCCGGATACGGCGACCGTGGACGATCTGCGCAATTACCAATTGCACCTGGTCGATCACGGCATCTCGCCAGCCTCGCTCAACTCGGCCATCAGCGGTCTGAAGTTTTTGGCTAAGTGCAAACTAAGGTTGGAATTCCAGATATCCGGTTGTTCGGTAGGTCTTCCGGCTAGATCGGTTTTGGTTGAAACTGATGCCGAAACATCGATTAGCCAGACAGCCTATCTGGTTGGAAATTGCACAAACCGCCCTAGACCAGTGCAGGGCCATGTCAATAGCAGCAGCGCAGCGCCGCAATCAATGGGCAGGAAACGTCGCCGCGATGCGCGCCGCACTCTCTCACCAGCTTTGACAGCGCCGCCTCCATCCGCATGAGGTCTGCCAGTCTGGCCCGCACGTCGGCCAGCCGCAGGGCGGCGAGTTCGGCGGCCTCGCTGCAATGGGTACCGTCCTCCAATGTCAGCAGTTCGGCAATCTCATCCAGGCTGAAGCCCAGTCGCTGGGCCGATTTCACGAACTTTACCCGCGCCACATCCGTCTGCCCGTAGCGGCGGATGCTACCGTAAGGCCGATCCGGCTCCAGCAGCAACCCTTTACGCTGATAGAAGCGGATGGTCTCGACATTGACCCCGGCGGCCTTGGCAAAGCCTCCGATGGTCAGGTTCTCCAAAATATTCTCCATGGCGTTTGACTCCGTACATGACTACGGTAGTAAGGTTAAAGCATCATGCGAAATCTCGAAAGGAGAACTGCATGTCGGAACCGAAAAACGGGCGCAGTGCGCTCGCCGCCGGCGGGCTGGCCGCCATCCTTGCATCGACCTGCTGCTTGGGGCCACTGATTCTGGTCGCCCTGGGGTTTAGCGGCGCATGGATTAGCAATTTGACCTTGCTGGAACCGTACCGGCCAATCTTCATCGTCGCGGCGCTGGTGGCGCTGTTCTTAGCCTGGCGGCGCATCTTCCGGCCGGCACATGCCTGCAAGCCGGGCGAGGTCTGCGCGATGCAGCAGGTGCGTACGACCTACAAGCTGATTTTCTGGATCGTGGCCGCGCTGGTCTTGGTTGCGCTCGCCTTCCCATATTTTGCCCCATTGTTCTACTAACCACCCGAAGGAGTGTTTCCATGAAAAAAATGCTTGCCGTCCTTGCTTTCATCGCAGCTGCTGCCCCCGTCTTTGCTGCCACCCAGACCGTCACGCTGTCGGTTCCCAGCATGCATTGCGCGATATGTCCCGTGACCGTCAAGAAGGCGCTTACCGGCGTAGATGGTGTGTCCAAGGTCGAGGTCAGTCTGGAGAAGAAAGACGCCGTCGTGACCTACGATGATACGAAGACTGACGTCCAGAAACTGACCAAGGCTACCGCAAACGCTGGCTATCCGTCTAGCGTCGTTTCACACTGAACCCGAAGAGGCAAACGTATGCAACTCAACCTAACCCGATGGGCTGACAAAACAGGAGTGATCGGCAGCATCATTTCCGTGATGGCTTGCGCCGTGTGTTTCCCAGCGCTGGCGAGCATGGGCGCGGCCATCGGGCTGGGGTTTCTGTCCCAGTGGGAGTCTGTATTCGTTCGTATCTTGCCGATATTCGTTTTCATTGCGCTGCTGGTCGATGCGCTGGGCTGGCTGAGCCACCGCCAGTGGCATCGCAGCCTGCTGGGCAGCATCGGTTCGCTCACCGCATTGATTGGCTGGTATGCGTTTGTCAGCAACCTGTTCGCAAAGGACGCTGCCCGTGGAATCCTGTACGCCGGGTTGGCGGTCATGCTCGCTGTTTCGATCTGGGACATGGTCTCGCCCGCGCATCGGCGTTGCGGGCCGGATGGCTGCGAAACGCCGCCAAAACGCGGCTGATAGCCTTGACCACCACAAATTGCGAGGAATGAACATGACACAGTTACAGTTGAAGATAACCGGCATGACCTGCGACTCGTGTGCGGCCCACGTCAAGGAAGCTTTGGAAAAAGTGCCCGGTGTACATAGGGTACACGTGTCATATCCGAAAGGGACGGCACAAGTTACTGCCGCGCCGGATGCTTCGCCGGAAACCTTGACCGCCGCCGTGGCGGCGGCCGGCTACAAGGCCGCACTCGCCGATACACCGCCCGCAGGCGGCGAGTCGCTCGGCAAGAAGGGCGGGCTGAACGACGACAAGGCGGGAGGCGGTGATGGTGCATTGCATGTCGCTGTCATCGGCAGCGGCGGCGCAGCGATGGCGGCGGCGCTGAAGGCCGTGGAGCTTGGGGCGCGCGTCACGCTGATCGAGCGTGACACCATCGGCGGCACCTGCGTCAACGTCGGCTGCGTGCCTTCCAAGATCATGATTCGCGCTGCACACATCGCGCATTTGCGCCGGGAAAGCTCGTTCGATGAAGGCATACCCGCCACGCCGCCGAAGATTTTGCGCGAGCGCTTGCTGGCCCAACAGCAAGGCCGCGTCGAGGAGTTGCGACACGCCAAGTACGAGGGCATTCTGGAGAACACGCCGGCCATAACGGTGCTGCGCGGCGATGCCCGTTTCGAGAACGAACACAGCCTAGTCGTGCGTCTGGCGGACGGCGGTGAGCGTGCGGAGTCGTTCGACCGCTGCCTCATCGCCACCGGCGCCAGCCCTGCGATTCCGCCGATTTCCGGCTTAAAGGATGTGCCCTACTGGACATCCACCGAGGCGCTGGCGAGCGATGCGATCCCCGAGCGCCTGGCTGTGATCGGCTCGTCCGTGGTGGCGGTCGAGCTGGCGCAAGCCTTCGCCAGGCTGGGCAGCCAAGTCACGATCCTGGCGCGCAGCACGCTGTTCTTTCGCGAAGACCCTGCCGTCGGCGAGGCAGTCACGGCCGCCTTCCGCGCCGAGGGCATCGAAGTACTGGAACACACTCAGGCCAGCCAGATCGCCTATATGGAAGGTGAATTCGTGCTGACGACGAATCATGGCGAACTGCGCGCCGACAAGCTGCTTGTCGCCACCGGCCGTGCGCCGAATACGCGCGGCCTGAATCTCGAGGCGCCGGGCGTCGCGGTCAACGCGCAAGGGGCCATCGTCGTTGATCGCGCCATGCGCACCAGCGCACCTAACATTTACGCTGCCGGCGACTGCACCGACCAGCCGCAATTCGTCTATGTAGCGGCGGCCGCCGGCACGCGCGCAGCGATCAACATGACGGGCGGTGACGCGGCGCTAGACCTCACGGCAATGCCTGCGGTGGTGTTCACCGATCCCCAGGTTGCTACGGTGGGCTACAGTGAGCAGGAGGCACACCATGCCGGCATCGAAACTGACAGCCGCACGCTCACGCTCGACAACGTACCGAGAGCACTGGCAAACTTCGACACACGCGGTTTCATCAAGCTGGTGATTGAGGAAGGTAGCCGTCGGCTAATCGGAGTACAGGCGGTGGCCCCCGAGGCGGGCGAACTAATCCAGACGGCGGCGCTGGCAATCCACAACCGGATGACTGTGCAGAATTTGTCCGACCAGTTATTCCCGTATCTGACGATGGTCGAGGGACTAAAACTGTGCGCGCAGACGTTTACCAAAAACGTGAAGCAACTTTCCTGCTGTGCTGGATAGCTGACTTAAAATAGTGCTTGACCCTGGAGCAAGGTCCACGGATTAACGTCACGATGTACGGGATTTGCTTAGACATTACCGCGCCCCTGGGCATTCTCAGGATCTGTTTCTGCGCCATTCTTTTGCCTGTCAAATATTGGTTAAGTATTCTGATGCGTTTCCTCGGCTCCCAGTACCATCATTAGCCCAGAAAGACCAAGCAGGCCAGCGGTCAGCCAGAATGCGACTGAAACGTCATGTTCCAACTGGGCAACCAGCCCCAGGAGAATGGCGCCTATGGCGTATCCCGTATCCCGCCAGTAGCGATAGGTGCCGAGCGCAGAACTTCGCCAGTTGGGATGGGCAATGTCGGCGACCGATGCGATGAGATTCGGATAGAGAAGCGCCATACCCATGCCCATTGCTGCCGCACAAAATGTCCAGGCGACAATGCCGTTCACCAGGGTCACAGCACCGATACCTGCTCCGAGCAGCCAGAGCCCGGCTACGATGGGCATCTTTCGTCCGATGCTGTCCGACAATGCGCCGGTCAGAAGCTGGGATGCGCCCCAGACCATGCCGTAGACCGCCGTGATCCAGCCGATCTGCACCAATCCGAGCCCTCGTTCATGCAGGAACACGGGGAAAAGCACCCAAAGCAAGGCATCGGCAATCTTGTTGGCAACGCCTGCCTGACAAAGCGCCCTGAATGTCGGATGCCTGAACGAGACCAGCGTGAACACTTCCCATGTGCCTGGATGTTCGGAAACGCCCGTTGGCCAGCGGGGTCGGTGCCCTGCATAGGTTCCATTGGCATGCTCGCGACTCTCGGACTTGGCCCAGGGCAGGGTTTCCTTGATGAAGAGGAAGGCAATCGCGGAAGCGAGTCCGGTGACTGCCAGCGTAAAACCGAAGAGCGCTTCGCGCGGCCCGTAGATCTGGGCAAGGTACCCAGTGACCAGCCCGCCGATTCCCACTGCTGCATAACCTGCGAATTCGTTGACTCCTGTCGCAAAGCCTCGCTGTTCCGCTCTTGTGATGTCAACCTTGCTTGTGACGGTCATGCTCCAGGCGAATCCCTGGTTGATACCCAGAAAGACGTTCGCTGCGACGATCCATCCCCAGTTCGCCGCATAAAGGATCATGAAGGGAATGGGTAGCGCCGCAAGCCAGCCGAGAAGCAGCACTTTCTTTCTGCCGATGCGTTCAGACAGGCGGCCTGCGACGAAGTTCAGGATGCCCTTGACGAACCCGAATGAAACAACGAAGGACATCAGGAATAAAAATGAGCCCTTGGCTACCCCGAAATCCCCTGAGAGAACCGGGAGCACATTCCGCTCCATGCCTATCATCAGGCCGACGAAAAAGACCTGTATCGCCTGCTGGATGAACTGGTGAAGATTGGCGCGGATGCCACGGATGTAAACTGTTTCCGCCGCAAGCGCGGCTTTCGTGTCCATCTTCATGCCGAAATGTTGGCTTCAACCATCCTGTCCATTTCAGCTGGGCGGGGCGGGATTTCTTTGGTGAGATATTCGATGAAGTCTGTCCGTTTCATCGAAAGTCCGGGATTCCAGCGTTTCTCGAACCCGATGGTCGAAGAAGGTTTTCCTGAAAGCCCTGCGCCGCAAACGCTCCCCGCCTGGTGACCGGGATAGATTTCGATCTCATTGGGCAAGGGGAGAAGCTTGGTATGAAGGCTTTCATAGAGTTGGCCTGCCATCTCCTTCTCTTTTCCTGCCAGATCGGGGCGTCCTATCGAACCGACGAACAGCGTGTCGCCCGTGATGACGAACCACGGCAGTTCACCCCGCCGCCTGTCGGTGACCAGCAGGCAGATGCTGTCCGGCGTATGCCCAGGCGTATGCAGCACTTCCACATCGACATTGCCGAGATTCAGAAGCTGTCCGTCGCTCAACGGCTCGAAGTCGAATTTGACGATTCCCTTGTCCGATTCGTGAAGGCAATAGGGAGCGCCGACCATCTGAGCGAGCTTTCTCCCGCCGGAATAATGGTCTGCATGGACATGGGTATCGATCACAAAATTGATGGTGACTCCGGCCTTCTTCGCCTCCTCGATAAACCATTCCTCGTCGCCGGCCACGACGTCCACGGCCATGGATTTGCCCTTGGTGCCGCAGCCGAAGAAATAGGAAAGGGAAGATTCTTTCGTTGCAAGCTGCCTGAAAAACATGCGATGTCTCCTTAAAAAACCAGAACCTTGTCGGCCCATTGCGTCCAGTCGGCGAGTTCCGCCATCGTGCTCCTGTGCGATCCCTCGACGAGATCGGGATCGGCTATCCCTCGCGCACTCATGCAGGTGCCGCACACGCCGACTTCGCCTGACCTGATCACCTTGCCCAGCATCACCTGGACGTTGTAATAGCCTTCCGGCACCTTCTGCCCCGATTTCGCGCAGGCTGACCCGTCCCCGATCAGGAATATCTTCACTTCATTTCCCTCTCTGCCTGCCAGTGTTCCTGCCAGACGGAGCGCATTGTACGACCGTTCGTTGCCGTAAGGGCCTTCATTCAGAATGAACAGGATTCTCATGGTCTCCTCCATACATTCTAATAATCGTTAGACTAATTAAATACCACTAATATTGGAAAGTCAAGTAAATTGCCGATTTTGTCATATAAACAACCAGAACCGCTTGACTTTTAATCTTTATGTAAATAGATTGTGCATTATGGATAACGGAAGACAGATCAAGGATATGCTCTATGAGCAGGTGGCCAGGATCGGAAAGGCGATTTCCAGCCCCAAGCGGCTTGAACTGATAGAGCTCCTTTGTCAGGGGGAAAAAGCCGTGGAAATGCTGGCGCAGGAAGCTTCGATCAGCATGAAGCTTGCCAGCGCGCATCTTCGCGAGTTGCGAAATGCCAGGCTGGTCGATACCAGGCGGGACGGTAAAAATGTTTATTACCGCCTGGCAGACAAACGAGTGGCCGATTTTTGGGTAAATGCCCATTCCCTCGCAGAAGATCGGCTGGTGGAACTGCAGGAAGCGCTGCGCGATCTTTCACAGTTGCCGGAAGAACTCGTTCCCAATGATCGGGAAAGCCTCATGAAGGCTGCCCGCAAGGGGGAAGTGGTCGTGCTCGATGTCAGGCCCGTCGAGGAATATCTCAGTGCCCATCTTCCCTTTGCAAGGTCGATTCCCGTTGGAGAGCTCAGGCACAGGCTTGATGAACTCCCCAAGGATCGCCCCATCGTCGCCTACTGCAGGGGACCTTATTGCCTGATGGCGAGGGATGCCGTTGCGCTTCTGAGGAAGGGCGGCTATCGCGCAGCCCATCTGAAAGAAGGGGTCGCCGAATGGGGATTACCCGCCGTTCACGCTTGATCCATTCATGCTCACATAGCGTACCGTTCCAGGGCGTGCAAGCTATTGAGGCGGGCGCGTATGCGTTCAATGTACGATCCACGTATTGATGCAAAAAGGCAGCTGATTATTTGAGATAAGACCGGAGGATGCCGACGATCTTGTCGATATCCTTTTCCCGCTGGGCCGCATCCTCGGCATCCGGTCCAAGATGGTCACGGAGGTGCCCCTCCATGACCTCGTTCATCAATCCGCTTACAGCGCCTCGAATCGCGGCAATCTGCTGAAGCACGGCCATGCAGTCGGCTTCGTTTTCCAGCGCCTTTTCGATCCCTGCCGCCTGTCCCTGGATACGCCTGATCCTTGCCAGAAGCTTTCCCTTGTCCTGAATAGTGTGAGCCATTGGTCTTATCCAATTTGAAAAATTATACTGAGGGGGAGTATACTCCCATTCATGACCGATGATACGCAGGAGCGCCCGTTGACCGATATTGTGCACGATACACTGCCCCATGCGCATGTTTTCCACACCGAAAACATCCTGGCCGAGCGCTCCACGCGGCGCGTGGTCGCGTTGACTGCAGTCATGATGATCGTGGAGATTCTGGGCGGATGGTGGTTCAATTCGATGGCCCTGCTCGGAGACGGTCTGCACATGAGCTCTCATGCCGTTGCGCTCGGGCTTTCCGCATTCGCCTATGCTGCTGCGCGTCACCTTTCCAGGGATCCGCGGTTTTCCTTCGGCACGTGGAAAATCGAAGTGCTCGGAGGCTATACCAGCGCCCTCCTTTTGCTCGGGGTTGCCGGTCTGATGGTATATGAATCCATCGCAAGGATAGCGCATCCCGTACCAATCCAGTTCGATCAGGCCATCCCGATCGCCGTCGTCGGACTGGTCGTCAACCTGGTTTCCGCCTGGATGCTGAAGGATGCGCATGGCGATCACGCTCATCACGGTCACCATCACCACGAACATCACCACGATCTCAACCTCAGGTCGGCCTATATCCACGTGATTGCCGATGCTGCAACTTCCGTCCTGGCCATTGTCGCGCTGCTGTCAGGGAAGCTGTTCGGGCTCGCCTGGATGGACCCTGTCATGGGCATAGTCGGGGCCATCGTCATCGCCGTCTGGTCTTACAGCCTCATACGCGATACCGGAAAGGTATTGCTCGATGCCGACATGGACAATCCCGTGGTCGAGGAAATCAGGGAAGTGATCCGGAATGCTCCTTTCCGGGCGGAATTGTACGACCTGCACGTATGGCGGGTCGGGAAGGGCAAGTTCGCCTGCATTGTCGGTATCGCTGCGGACGGTTCGGTGGAGGCGTCGGAAGTCAGGAAAGCGTTGCAGGTTCATGAAGAATTGGTCCATATCACGGTTGAAACAGCCGTGCGGAATCGATCTCGTGTATTTGGAAACACTTGAATGGCGTATATCATTATGAGCGATATCATTCTCCAGTCGGTTCTGACCTGCCCGTTATGTGGGTTTTCATGGCAGGAAACGATGCCAGCTGACGCCTCTCTGTATTACGCGGAATGCCCGGAATGATGGATTACGCCATGATGAAAGGCGGGATGTGGGCGAAGGGGATACCATGATGGACCAGAGATGCAGAAGCGGCAAGGAATGCGCGAAGCCATGCGAACAAATAGCCTTCTTCTCAGATGTGGAATGTCGTTAGCTGGCGCTGTCGCTGGAAGAATGGCATGTGCATGCTTCTCCATGGGCAGCCGCAACGAATTCTCGTAAAATGCCGCAATCGCTCACCTTGTGAGCGATATCGCATTGGTTTCGAAGTCGAACAAGCTGCTTTTCCAGGATTCTGAGCGATTCGAGTTTGGCTCGCACCTGTGCAATATGCTCATCGAGCAGATGATTCACGTCGTTGCAGTCGGCCTCGGGCCTCGAGGCAAGGTTGAGCAAGGTCATGATGTCTCGCAGTCCTACGCCCAGTGCGCGGCAATGCCGGATGAAATTCGCCCGCTCTACCGCATCTTGGCTATAGACCCGGTAACCATTTACCTGGCGGGCGGGTGATTGCAACAGCCCCATGCGCTCGTAGTAGCGCAACGTTTCCACATTGATGCCGGTGGCTTTCGCCAATTCCCCGATGCGCATATCGTTCCCCGATTTTTTCTTGACCCTGAAGTAGCTACAGGGTCTAGCATGATCACATCTTGTTCGAAAATCAAGTCAATATTCAGCCATGTCCGCTACGGCTCGACGAATCGTCCAGTTCCTGCTGATCACTTTAGTGATCAATGCCGGCTGGACGTTCAACAAGGAGGCTGTGGCGGATGTGTGGTTCGACGAGCAACGCAGCCTGGCTGCGACCATTGCCCACTTTTCAGCCGAACCTGGAAGCTTTAAAAACATTTCGCCTCAGAGCCCGTGCAATCACTGGTGCCATGCCGTAGGTCATTTTATGGGGATTTTTTTGCAGCATCAGATCCCCTTGGCAGAGATTGCGTATGATTACTTCATTGTTCGCAAGTCACTCCACCTCCCTTTTCTTTCAGAAGGTCATTACCGGCCGCCTCGACTTTCCCCTCAAACCTGATTCAAACCGGTTTTGAGTGCTTGTTCGCATCGGGCGAACGGGCATATGCCTATCAATCATAAGGGGTTGTCGTGCAAATCATCACTATTTGCTGCATGCTGCTTCCCGGGAAGCGGTCAAGGTGCAGCGTTGCGCTATTCTCATTGATGTTTCTTTGTTCGTTTCCAATTTGGGCGGCGCCGCTCACCTTGGAACAGGCCTGGTTTCAGGCTGAACAAGCCAATCCGGCACTGCGTGCGGCTCGAGCGAATCTCGCAGCTGCACAAGGCGAACTTGCCGACGCCAGCGCGCTGTTATGGAACAACCCGCAACTGGGTGCAGAGTGGAGCAAGGGTATTCTTCCTCAAACTACGCGCCCTGATCTGGTTAACCAGGGGCAAATGATCGGGTTGACGCAGACCTTCGAAATAGCGGGGCAACAGGGCATGCGCCATAGCGCGGCGAAGCAGGCCCTCGCTGCGATGGAGGAATCCATTTCCGAAACCCGATGCCAACTGCATGCAGCAGTGGAGCAGCGCTTCGTGCAGGCGCTCGGCCTGCAAATGCGCATTCAGATGGAGGAAAAAATCCTTGGCCTCATCCAGGGAGCGGAGGCGGTGGTGGAAAAGCGCGTTGCAGCAGGCGAAGACAGCCGTCTCGATGGGAACCTCGCCAGGGTGGAGGCCGAGCGCGCGCAAAATCAGCTGTCCCTGTTGCGGGAACAACTGGTTCAGGCGCGAGCGGATCTGGCTGCCATGCTGCAATTGCCGGCTGACAGTTTGCCTGAAGTTGCCGGGAATATCGATCCGCAACCCGCTTCATATGGGCTAAACGAGTTGTTGATCTCGTCCGCCAACCGCCCTCTTTTGCACATGTTTGAATATGAGGAAAAATCCAGACAGAGCCGACTGGACCTGGAACATGCGAAAGTCTACCCGGATATCACGCTGGGCTTGGGGACAGGGAGGGGAACTCCGGACACTGCCGGCCTCAAGGTGACGACTTTGAGCATTTCCCTGCCGCTACCCCTGTTTCGCCGCAACGATACCGGCATAGGGCGCGCCATGACCGAGTTGACTCAGGTACAGGTGCAGAAACAGGCCGCACAACGGGATACACGTGCCCAGGTGATCGCGTTGTGGGAACGGTTCGAGAAGCTCAGGGTTCGGGTTGGAAGGCTGACAACGTCGGTTCTGCCCGCTCTGGAAGAAAATCAAAGGCTGTCTGTCGTGTCTTTCCGGGAAGGAGAGATTGGCCTGACGCAGTTGTTGCTTGTCAACCGTCAACTCCTGGATGGGCAACGAGACCTGCTTGATGCACGTACCGAACTGTGCCTGACCCAAGTGGCGCTTGAAGCAGCAGCAGGCTGGCAGTCTGCGCCAAGTCTGCGCTGAACAAAATGCTTATTCAGGAATTCATGACATGGAAAATCCAAACAGTCAACATACACACGGCCTGAAAGGGCTAGTCGCGCTGCTTCTGCTAGGCGCATTATGCATTGCCTTCCTATCTGGATGCAGCGGCAGGCGATCGTCGGGGATAAAACAGCCTGAAAAAATACTGCCGGCGAACAAAATTATGCCGCAACCGGAAAAAGGCGGCGAGAAGCTCCTCGTCATGAGCAGCGAAGAAATGCAACGGGCGGGCATCGAGGTACGGAAGCTGGAATTTCAGCAAAAAGCCGAGCAGATCACGGTCACCGCTACCATCCAAGCCGACCAGGAGCGGCTTGCCCATGTGGCGCCACGCTTGGCAGGGCGGATCGTCAAGGTAGCGGCGAAGCTGGGCGATGGGGTGCGATCAGGGCAGGTTCTCGCAATGCTGGACAGTCTGGACCTGGGCGAGGCAGTATCAGCCCACCGGCAGGCAGCAAGCGAAGCAACCCTGACCGAGGCTAATTTCGAACGTGCCGCTCGGCTTTATGCGGACAAGATCGTCCCGGAGAAGGAATATCTGAAGGCCCGGGCAGAGCGCGACAAGGCCCAGGCCCGGCTCCGTGCTTCAGCGGACAAGCTTCGCATGCTAGGGATTGCGCCGGACCGGGCCGCGGGATCGGTCTTTCCGCTAATTGCGCCATTTGCCGGAACGGTCATCGAGAAGAAAGCGGTGCTGGGGGAACTCGCTCAGCCCGATCAGTCCCTGTTCACCGTTGCCGATCTGTCAGTCCTGTGGATCGAGGCGGATCTGTTCGAAAAGGACCTGGGAAGAGTCAGGGCTGGCACTAGGGCTGACATCACAGTGACAGCGTATCCTGGCGAGGTTTTCAGAGGGCGGCTGACTTACATCAGCAGCGTCATGGACCCGGGCACCCGCACGGTCAAGGCGCGGATCGAAGTGCCCAATCCAGACGGCAGGCTGAAGCCGAACATGTTCGCCACTGCTGCGATTCAAACCGGAACGAGTTCCAAGGCCCTGCTTCTGCCGGAAGACGCCATCCTGTTGATGCAAGGCCAGCCCACGGTTTTCGTGGAAAAAGACGGTGGATTCGAGCCTCGCCCGGTGCTGGTCGGAAAGCGTTTCCAGGGGCTCGCCGTCATCCAGTCTGGGGTGATGCCCGGAGAAACGGTCGTGGTGAGCGGGGCCTATGCCCTCAAGGCGCGACTGCTCAAATCGCAAATCGGCGATTCAGACTAGGGGCGATCATGCTGAATAAAATCGTCGATCTTTCCCTGCGCTACAAAGTACTGGTGCTGGTGGCCTTCCTGCTGGTTGTGACGCTCGGCGTGAAAGCCTGGCGCGAAGTGCCGGTGGACGCCTTCCCCGACGTTACGCCGGTGCAGGTGAATGTCTATACGGAGGCACCGGGACTGGCAGCCGAGGACGTGGAAAAGCTGCTCACCTTTCCTGCGGAAGGCGGCATGGCCGGCCTGCCGGGGGTGGAGGAGATACGTTCCGTCTCCCTGTTCGGGCTGTCCTATGTCAGCGTGTATTTCAAGGACAGCGTGGACATTTATTTCGCCCGTCGTCTGGTCAGTGAGAAACTGCAAGAGATAAAGAATCTTATTCCTCAGGGTTATGGCGAACCCGTGCTCGGGCCGAACAGTTCCGGATTGGGGCAAGTGTTCTGGTATACCATCGAATCGGCCGACAGGAAGCTTTCCGGGATGGATTTGCGCTCCCTGCAGGACTGGAACGTCCGCATGGTGCTGAGAACCGTGCCCGGGGTGGACGACGTCATGTCCTGGGGCGGTTTTGAAAAGCAATATCAGGTGCTGGTCGATCCGAATCGCTTGATCAAGTACGGGCTGAGTTTCAAGGAAGTGATGAGGGCATTGACCGCCAATAACCGCCAGGTTGGGGGGCAGTATGTGGACCTCGGCCGGGAGCAGTATCTGGTGCGCGGTCTGGGATTGGTGGCGAATACGCGCGATATCGGGAATGTCGTCATCGCCGAACGGAATGGCACGCCGATCTACGTGCGCGACGTGGCCGAAGTGAGGGAGGCTCCAGCGTTGCGTACCGGTGCGGTGACCAAGGACGGCAGGGAAGCGGTAATGGGCATGGCCTTGCAGCGTATCGGCGAGAACGCCAAGAACGTGGTGGATGGGGTCAAGCGGAAGCTGCAGGTGGTGCGGCAGGCTTTGCCCAACGGCGTGACGATTAAGCCGATCTACGACCGCACAAAACTGGTGGAGAAGGCGGTGAAGACAGCCGAGAGCGCCCTCTTCGAAGGTTCCATCCTGGTGGCCATCATTCTTTTCCTGTTTCTGGGCGAAGTGCGCTCGGCGATGGTGGTGATTCTCGCACTCCCCCTTGCCATGCTGATCAGCTTCATCCTGATGCAGCAGTGGGGACTGTCAGCCAACCTGATGTCGCTGGCCGGGCTCGCAGTCGGCATAGGCATGATGGTGGACGGCGCGGTGGTGATGGTGGAGAACGGTTTCCGATTGCTCAGTCACAAGGTCGGGCAAACGGTCGACAAGACTCATGTGATCCTTGAGGCAGCGCGCGAAGTGGTCAATCCGACCGCTTTTGCGATCCTGATCATCATCGTGGTATTTCTGCCGCTGTTCTCCCTCACCGGGCTGGAAGGCAAACTGTTCAAGCCGATGGCGCTCACCATCAGCTTCGCCATGATCGGCTCCCTGGTATTGACCATGACCTTGGTGCCTGTTCTCAGCTCGCTGATTCTCAAGCCCATGGAGGAGAAAGATACCTTCGTGGTGCAATGGGCGAAAAGGCTTTATCTGCCGCTTCTGGATTGGTCGCTGGAGAACAAGCGTAAGGTAGTTGGCGGTGCGGCGGCCCTCTTGATCGGAACGTTCGCGCTGTTTCCCTTCCTCGGCAAGGAATTCATGCCGACTTTGCAGGAAGGGAGCATCATGTTCCGCGTGACCAGCATTCCTTCCACTTCGCTGGATGAGTCGATCCGCATCTCCGAGGACATCGAAACCACGCTCAAGCGGTTTCCGCAGGTGAAATCGGCCCTTGCCACGATCGGGCGCGCGGAAAAAGGTGAGACGGCCGATGTGAACTACATGGAAATCCTGGTGGAGTTCAGGCCGCATGACCAATGGCCCGAAGCCATTTCCTTCCCGGCATTGACGTCCGAAATGCAGGAAGCGCTGGAGAAAGAAGTACCTACCGCTATTTTCTCCGCGACACAGCCGATCCAGATGCGCGTCGAGGAGCTCATTTCCGGCGTTCGGGCCACGCTGGCGCTGAAGCTCTACGGGGAGGACCTGGACACGCTGGACCGCCTGTCCGGGGAGATCAAGCGTGTTCTGGAGACGGTTCCGGGCGTGACTGATCTTTCCCTGGAGGCCAACAAGGGCAAGCCGCAGATGGTGGTAAAGGTCGATCGAGAAGCGGCGGCGCGCCTGGGATTGAATGCCGACGACATCCTGGAAGTGGTGCAGGCCGGCATCGGGGGCAAGGCGGTTTCCACCCTGATCGACGGCGTCAAGCGCTTCGATATCCAGGTGTGGCTTGCCCCGGAATTTCGCGATAGCGTGGAAGCCATCAGCAACATCCCGATTCGCACCCGAGCGGGCGCGCTGGTGCCGCTGTCCAGCGTGGCGACCGTCGAGCTGGATGAAGGCTATTCCTTCATACGGCGCGAGCAGCTGCAACGCTACGCAGTGATCCAGATGAACGTCAAGGATCGCGACGTGGACGGTCTTGTAAAAGAAGCTGAAGCAAAAATCAAACGCGAAGTGAGGATGCCTTCCGGCTACTGGATCGAGTGGGGAGGCGCATTCGAAAACCAGCAGCGCGCCATGGCCAAGCTCGCGGTGATCGTGCCGCTCACCATCGGGCTGATCTTCATCCTGCTCTATACGGCATTCAACTCGCTCACCTACGCTACGCTGATCATCGCCAACGTGCCGTTCGCCACGATCGGCGGGGTGGTCGGCCTCGCCGTCACGGGGCAGTACCTGTCCGTGCCGTCGGCCATCGGTTTTATCGCGGTGTTCGGCGTAGCGATGCTGAATGGCATCGTGCTGGTCTCCTTCCTCAACGACCAGCGGCGGAAGGGCCTCTCGATCCGGGATGCGGTCAGGCAGGGTGCGGCACTGAGGCTGCGGCCGGTGCTGATGACGGCTTCCATTGCCATCTTTGGCCTGGTGCCGATGCTGCTCTCGAAGGGCGTGGGCGCCGAAACCCAGCGACCGCTGGCGACCGTGGTGGTGGGTGGTCTATTCACTTCCACCGCGCTCACCCTGCTGCTGTTGCCATTGATGTACGAGTGGGTGGAGACCCGTCGCGAACGCAAACAGGCAAGGTAAACCCGATTGGCATGCGGGCCGCATGCCAATCCCTAGATAGGAGAATCCGCATGAAGGAAATCAAAGCTTATATCCACAACCGCCGCATCGCGGACGTGATCCGCGCCCTGAAGGAGTCGGGGCACTGCAATGCGAATCCGGACACAGGGTGCCGCAACCTTACCGTTACTCCGGTGCAGAGCCCGCTCAAGGCGGCAGATGCTGGGGAACAACATTATTCGATCGAACTGGCTGAAGCGGTGGTCAATGAATCCAAGCTGGAGCTGATCTGTGATGACGATCAGGTGGACGAGTTGGTGGACATCATCGAGCATGCCGCTCGCACCGGGCAGGCTGATGCGGGATGGATCTACGTCAGCGGCATTGTCGCTGCGATTCCCATTCGAGGGAATCATGGCTGAAGATTACAACGGCCCATGGTGGCGCTTCCCGCCGCTCGTCAATGCAATGGCGAGCGGCATTCTGGCCGGGATGGGATATCTTTCCGCACATTCCGGGTTGATCGGACACGAAAGCGAAATTGCCTTTTATCTCCTTGCCATGCTATCGGGCGGCTACTACTGGGTGCGCGAAGGGCTGGAGGAACTGGTGCGCGAGCAAGCCATCAGCATCGATATGCTGATGCTGGCGGCCGCTATCGGCTCGGCGCTGCTCGGCCTGTGGGACGAGGCGGCGGCGCTGGTATTCCTGTACAGCGCTGCAGAGGGCACTGAGGAATACACTTATGCCCATACCCGAACCGCCATCCGCGCATTGCTCGATCTGGCCCCAAGAGAGGCGTGCCTGCTCAGGAACGGACAGGAAGTGACGGTGCCCGCTGCCAGTTTGAGGGCGGGCGACCGGTTTCTGGTGCGGCCCGGCGAGGCATTGCCGACCGACGGCGTCATCCGCGCCGGGAATTCCAGCCTGGACGAATCAATGGTGACCGGCGAATCGGTGCCGGTGGACAAGGGACCGGGCGTGGCCGTGTTCGCCGCCAGCATCAACCGTCATGGAGCACTGGAAGTGGAGGCGACCTCCAGTTTCGCCGACAACAGCCTGTCCAGGATCATCCACCTGGTGGAGGAAGCGCAGGAACGCAAGGGGAAAGCGCAACAATGGATCGAGCGTTTTGGCCGACGCTACACACCTGCGGTGCTGGCAATTTCCGTATTGATGCTGGCCGTACCGTGGCTATTCAATCTGCCGTTGGACAACTGGGCGAGGCGCGCCGTTCTGTTTTTGGTGGCAGCCGCTCCTTGCGCGTTGGTGATGTCCATGCCGGTGGCGATGGCTGCAGGCATCGGCTCCGCCGGGCGGCGCGGCATCCTGATCAAGGGCGGCGCGCACCTGGAACATCTGGGTATGGTCAAGGTGGTGGCCTTCGACAAAACCGGGACGCTCACGCATGGCAAGCCAGTGGTGACGGAAGTCATGCCCCTGAAAGGGGATGTACCGCAGCTGATCGGCATTGCCGCAGGATTGGAGCGCTATTCAGAACACCCTCTGGCGCGCGCCATCGTGGCGGAAGCATTGGAAAAAGGCATAACGCCAGCAGCCGTGACCGCCTTCGAATCGCTTTCCGGAGCTGGAGCGTGGGGCGAAGTGCTGGGGGAAGTCTGGCATATAGGCAGCCCGATGCTGTTTGCCAGTCTGGATATGGATTTGACGCCGATTCGGGAAACGCTGGATGATTGGGAGAATCAAGGAAAGACCGTGGTGCTGGTGGGTGGGCGCAACGAATTGCTCGGTCTGATCGCCTTGCGTGACCAGATGCGGAGGGGCGCGCGCGAGGCGGTAAAAGGATTGCATGCCCAGGGAATGCGTGTGGTCATGCTGACCGGCGACAACGCGCGGGTAGCAAATGCTGTGGCAACAGCAATCGGGATCGACGAGGTGCATGCTGAGCTCAAGCCGGCTGAAAAAGTGGAAGCCGTGCGCGACCTGGAGCGGCGCTATGGACACGCGTTGATGGTAGGAGACGGAATCAACGATGCCCCGGCGCTGGCTGCCGCCACCTGCGGCATCGCAATGGGCGTGGCGGGAAGCGATGCCGCCATCGAAGCGGCAGACGTGGCACTGATGGCCGAAGACCTGTCCAAGGTGGGAGATGCCTTGCGGCTGGGACGCAGGGTGCGGCAGGTGAGCATGCAGAACATCACGTTTTCCGTGGCGGTGCTGGCTGTCATGATCCCACTCGCGCTGAGCGGGATGTTGAGCATCGCTTTCACCGTGCTGGTGCACGAGGCGAGCGAATTGCTGGCAGTGATGAACGGCCTGCGGGTGGCGAGAAAAAGTTGACGCGACAAGGAGGCAATCATGATGTGGGAATATGGCATGGGTTGGGGCTGGCTGGGCATGGCGCTATTCTGGCTGGCGCCTATATTGCTGATATTGGTAGCAATCAAATATCTTACTGGCCGGAATTCTGGCGGAAACGGAGGAAAATCCGGTAAGGCGCTGGACGTACTGGAAGAGCGGTATGCACGTGGAGAAATCGGTCGAGAGGAATATCTGCAAAAACGGGATGATCTGAGAGGATAGCAGGAGAGTGACTGGCCACTGGGGTTTCCGGTGCGCCGGGTTTCGTTATGAGTGCAACGCAAGGAGAAAATCATGGATATTCGTTATGGATTTGGCAAGCAAGTTGAACTAGATTTTGATAATGCCCTGGAACAAGTGGTACACGCCTTGCAGGCAGAGGGCTTTGGCGTGCTGACTGATATCGATGTGGCTGCCACGCTGAAAAAGAAACTCAGCGCGGAGATGCCGCCCTACCGTATCCTTGGCGCATGTAATCCTCCGCTGGCACACCGCGCATTGCAGGCGGAACCGCCTATTGGTCTGCTGCTACCCTGCAACGTGGTTGTGCGCCAGGATGAAAAAGGCGCTGTGCATGTGGAATTCATGGATCCAGCCATCGTGCTGGACTTGGTAAACAATCCGGAGATCAGCCTGCTGGCAAATGAAGTGCGCCAGCGGTTAGAACGGGTCTTGGCCGCTTTGCCTTAGTTTTTAGAAAGACGCCTGTGCCCGGTTTACGGAGCTCGCGTGGAACGGAATAACAAGATGCCAAGGGGAAATATCGCGCGGAATTTTTAGCAAACGCGATGGCTTGAAAGGGTGTTGCGTGCCCGGTTGTATGGGCAATCCAGTTGATATAGTTACTAAAGGAGTTTAGCGATGAAAAAGATATCAGTGCTTATGATGTTGGGGGCTATGCAGCTTGCAATGCCTGCCTCGGCCAGTGCTGAAACCAGTCAGAAACCTGCTCAGGAGAAACAGGTGGACCAGGATTTCGACAAGCGAATGGCGCAGATGCAGGAGCAATTGAAGCAGATGCAAGCACAAATGAAAAAGATCCGCCAAACCCAGGATCCCGCGGAGCGCCAGAAACTGCTCCAGGAGCATTGGGCCAGCATGCAGCGCGGAATGGGAATGATGCACGGTATGTGGGGGCCTGGCATGATGGGCTGCTGCATGGGCGAGGGCATGATGGGCGGACACATGATGGGTGGTCCGATGATGTGGAATGATTACCGGAAACTGACCCCGGAGCAGGTGAAGCAGCGCCAGTACATGATGGATCAGTACATGGGCGTGCAACAAGAAATGATGCAGCAAATGATGGAGCAGCAGGAGTACATGTGGAAGCGTTAAGCGCGCTCGTGGGAGGTGATTGCATATTCCCCGTGGACTTTCCTTGGCCAGCCTTACTGCGCAACACAAGTAGCGCTAGCTGACAGGGTTTCCATTCGATAGGTTGACATCGAGGTCGCATTCGACTAGATTCTGAACATGCTGACAAGAAATTTTCGCAGACTGATCGCAATCTTCTGTATCGCGATGATGGGATGGAGCCAGTTCGCGTTGGCGTCCTATTCCTGTCTGGCGGACGCGCCGAAGATGGCTTCCATGCACGGCATGCAATCGGATTGCGCAGGCGACATGCATCAGAAGCCTTCGTTGCTTTGCAAGGTGCATTGCGAGAAATCAGCCCCGTCTTCCCACGCGCCCGACGTTTCGACGCCCATCCTCGCCTTGCTGTACACGGCCTTGCCCGTCGAACAGCCCGCGCTTTTCGAAACAGCCTTTAATGGCCGTCAGCCCGGGCTGACGGGCACTTTTCCCCCTCTCAGAATACAGTACCAGTCCTTCAGGAATTAGACTCTTCAGGTCGATCCGCCGCCGGCGGCTTTTTTCTTTTACCTGAAGGATTCAAACCATGTTCATTGCTCTTCCACGCTGGCCGGTATGGCGGCTCGCCATACCGCTGCTCAGCTTCAGTTCATTCAGCCATGCCTTGACTTTCGAAGAGGCGCTAAAACTGGCCGAATCGCGTGCGCCGCAACTCAAGGCGCAATCAGCGAACGTCGCTTCCGCCGAAGCGCTGAAGCGATCAGCCGGGCAGCTTCCCGATCCCAGGCTCGAGCTCGGCATCGAGAATCTTCCTGTCAGCGGACCTGAACAATACAGCCTGACGCAGGATTTCATGACGATGAAAAAGATCGGCCTGATGCAGGATTTTCCCAACAGCGAAAAAAGAAAGGCGCAGGTTGATGCAGCGCGGGCGGGCGCCGATGTCGCCGCGATGCGGATGAAGATAGAAGAGCTCGATGTATTGAGGGAAACCGCATACGCCTGGATCGAGCGGGACACGGCCGAGCGGGAAATCAGGCTCGTCGATTCCCTTCATCGGGAGAACAGGCTTTTCGATGCCGCAGTGCGGGCGAAAATCGCATCCGGAAAGGGGCTTCTTTCGGACGGCGTCACGCCTCGCCAGGAGGCCGCAGCGATCGACAATCTCGAAAGCGACCTGCTGGCCCGCCGCTCGAAGGCGATTTCGGAACTGGAACGCTGGATCGGAAAGGCGGCTGATGGTCCCCTCCAGGGCGATGTTCCGGAATGGCCCGTCGATCACGTCATGCTTTCCCATGCGCTACACCGCCATCCTGAACTCATGCTGTTCGATTCCAGAAGCCGCGAGATCGATGCTGAAATCAGCGAAGCGAAAGCAGAAAAGATTCCGGACTGGGGCGTGGAGCTCGCCTACCAGCAACGCGCGCCTCAATTCGGCAACATGGCCTCATTCCAGCTCACGATAGGCCTCCCCATGTTTCCCGAATCGCGCCAGGATCCGAGGATTGCCGCGAAAGTGGCCGAGAAGGAGGCGCTGGACGCCGAGCGCGAGGCAACGCTTAGGGAACACAATGCCATGCTCGAATCGGATATGGCCGAATATCATCGATTGAGTGACTCTCTGAAGCGGCAGAAGGAAGTGCTGCTGCCTTTATCCGAAGAAAAGGCAGACCTGATCCTGGCCGACTGGAAATCTGGGAAGGCAAGCCTTTCTGAACTCGCGTCCGCACGGCGCGAGCGCATCGAGACGGAACTCAAGACCATTGAAATGGAGAGCAGCCTGAACCTTGTCTCGGTCCGCCTTCATTACGCAAAGCTTCCTGGAGTTGAGCCATGAAAAAGAAGTTCGGAATAATTGGCATTCTAACGATATTGCTGATCGCATCCTTGTTCTGGTACCTGCACAGGAGCCCAAGGCAGGAAGAGAAGCCTGTTATGGCATCGAAACAGGTCCTGTACTGGTATGACCCGATGCATCCGGAACAGCATTTCGACAAGCCCGGGAAGTCCCCCTACATGAACATGGATCTGGTGCCGAAATACGCCGGCGAGGAAAAAGATGCCGGAATCAGGATCAATCCTTCCGTCTTGCAGAATCTCGGCGTGCGCCTTGCGAAGGTCGAACGCATTCCGCTTTCCACCGAAATCGAAGTCTCGGGCCTGATCGGCTTCGACGAGCGGGGGGTGGCCATCGTACAGAGCCGCGCAAACGGATTCGTGGAAAAGGCATTCGGGCTTGCGCCGGGAGACGTCATCAGGAAGGGGGATGCGATCGTCATGCTTTCCTTGCCCGAATGGACCGCAGCCGAGAACGAGTTTCTGGCAGCGCAGAATGATCCATCGCTCACGGAAGCTGCAAGGGAGCGGATGCGCCTTGCGGGAATTCCCGGAAATTACATGAGGGAAATCGAAAAGAGAAAGAAGGCATTTCCAGGATTCGTTCTGCGCTCTCCCGTCTCGGGCGTGATCCAGTCTCTCGACATACGCGAGGGCATGAGCGTGTCCCCAGGGCAGACACTGGTACGCATCAACGGGCTTTCCAAGGTCTGGCTGGATGCGGCCGTGCCTCAATCCATGTCCAGTGACGTGCATGCTGGAGACAGGGTCGAGGCTGAAATTCTTCCGGGCGAGAAAATCTCGGGAAAAGTGGAATCGGTCATCCCGGTCATGAGCGAATCGAGCAGGAGCCTGAAGGTGAGAATATCGCTTCCCAATCCTGACTTGAAATTGCGTCCCGGCGCATCCAGCCAGGTGAAGATAGGTCATTCGGGAGGCGGGACTGCGCTCGCGATTCCGACGGAAGCGATCATCAGGACGGGAAAGAGAGCGCTCGTCATGGTGTCCGACGGCAGCGGGCATTTTACTCCCGTGGAAGTCGCAACCGGTCAGGAAATCGGCGACAGGACGGTGATCCTGTCTGGCCTCAATGAAGACCAGGAAATCGCTTCCAGCGGGCAATTCCTGATCGATTCGGAGGCGAATCTCTCGGGCGTCATGGCGCGCAGCCTTCCGGAAAAGGCTGCGAAGCACAATCATATCGACGAAGCCGATGCGACCATCGTAAAGCTCTCGGGCAATGAAGTCACGCTGAAGCATGGACCGTTCAAGTCCTTCGACATGCCAGCCATGACCATGGCCTATGCGCTTGCGAGTCCGGAAGTTGCCAACGGATTGAGAGCAGGAGACAGGGTGCATGTCAGACTCAGGAAACACGGAGAGGATTTCATCGTCGATGAAATGAAGAGGGCGACGCCATGATCGAAAAGCTCATCCGCTGGTCCGTATCGAACCGGATTCTTGTGCTGATTGCTTGTCTTTTCGCGACCGGCTGGGGAATCTGGGCGGTAACGACGACCCCTGTCGATGCCCTTCCCGATCTCTCCGATGTCCAGGTCATCATCAGAACGAGCTATCCCGGACAGGCGCCCAGGATCGTCGAGAACCAGGTCACCTATCCCCTGACGACGACCATGCTTTCCGTGCCCGGCGCGAAAACCGTGAGGGGCTATTCCTTCTTCGGCGACAGCTACGTCTATGTGCTGTTCGAGGATGGGACCGATCTCTACTGGGCGCGTTCGAGAGTCCTCGAATACCTCAACCAGATCCAGGGCAGGCTTCCCCAGGCGGCAAAGCCAGCGCTCGGCCCGGATGCCACGGGCGTGGGCTGGATATACGAATACGCGCTCGTCGACAGAACCGGGCATCACGACATTTCGGAACTGAGGTCTATCCAGGACTGGTTCCTGAAATACGAGCTGAAATCGCTCCCGAACGTGGCCGAAGTCGCAACGATCGGCGGAATGGTCAGGCAATACCAGATCGTCCCTGATCCCGTGAAGCTTGCGAGCCTGGGGATCACCTATGCAGAAATGAAGAAAGCCATCGAGGGCGCCAACCAGGAAGCGGGCGGATCTGTCCTGGAGCAGGGGGAGGCCGAATTCATGGTGCGTTCGTCAGGATACCTCAAGTCGATTGCGGACTTCGAGGCGATCCCTTTGAAGCTTGCAAATGGCGTTCCGGTCACGCTGGGGGATGTCGCAAGAATCCAGATCGGTCCTGAAATGCGCAGGGGGATAGCGGAGTTCGACGGCGAGGGCGAAACGGTCGGTGGCGTGATTATCCTTCGCTCTGGAAAGAATGCCAGAACAACGCTTTCTGCGATCCATGCGAAGATCGAGGAACTCAAAAAGAGTCTTCCGGAAGGGGTAGAGATCGTTCCGACCTACGATCGGAGCGGTCTGATCGACAGGTCGGTCGAAACTTTGAAACACAAGCTCGTCGAGGAATTCATCGTGGTGGCGCTTGTCTGCGGCGCATTCCTCTGGCATCTCCGCTCGTCCCTTGTCGCCATCGTATCCCTTCCACTGGGCATACTGATGGCTTTCATCGTCATGAAATACCAGGGCATCAACGCCAACATCATGTCTCTGGGCGGGATCGCCATCGCCATAGGCGCCATGGTCGATGCCGCGATCGTGATGATCGAGAACGCCCACAAGAAGCTGGAATCCTGGAAGGAAGATCATCCTGGGGAAAGGCTTTCTGGGAAGGCCCATTGGGATGCGGTGACGGAGGCCGCGATCGAAGTGGGCCCTGCTCTTTTCTTCAGCCTGCTCATCATCACCGTTTCCTTCGTTCCTATTTTCACGCTGCAGGCTCAGGAGGGAAGGCTCTTTTCGCCCCTCGCCTTTACCAAGACCTATGCCATGGCTTCCGCTGCCGCCCTTTCGGTCACCCTGATCCCGGTCCTGATGGGCTACTGGATCAGGGGAAATATTCCCAGGGAAGCTGAAAATCCGCTGAACAGATGGCTGATCCGGATATACAGGCCGATTCTGGACATCGTCCTTTTTCATCCCAGATCGACGCTTGCGATGGCCTTCCTGATATTCCTGACTTCGTTCTGGCCATTGAGCCGGCTGGGCGGAGAATTCCTTCCCCCGCTCGACGAGGGAGATCTGCTCTACATGCCTTCGGCATTACCCGGGCTTTCCGTCCAGAAGGCCTCGGAACTCCTGCAGCAGACGGACAGGATGATCAAGTCCGTTCCCGAAGTCGAGGAAGTATTCGGCAAGGCGGGGCGGGCGGAAACGGCAACGGACCCTGCGCCGATCGAGATGTTCGAGACAGTCATCCGCTTCAAGCCGAAAAGCCAATGGCGCAAAGGCATGACGGAGAAGAAGCTGGTCGCGGAGCTCGACAGGAAGGTCAGGGTTCCGGGTCTTGCCAATATCTGGGTGCCGCCGATCAGGAACAGAATCGACATGCTGGCCACAGGAATAAAGAGCCCGATCGGGATCAAGATCTCGGGCCAGAATCTTGCAGACATAGATCAGGTTGCGAAACAGGTCGAAAAAGTAGCCAAGACCGTTCCCGGTGTTTCTTCGTCCTTCGCAGAGCGATCGACAGGAGGCCGCTATATCGACATCGATATCGACAGACAGGCTGCAAGCCGCTATGGCCTCAACATCTCTGACATCCAGGACGTGGTGAGCGGACTGATAGGCGGGGAGAATATTGGCGAGACGGTCGAGGGGCTCGCGCGCTATCCCATCAACCTGCGCTATCCCAGGGAATGGCGCGACACGGTGGAAAGGCTCGAGACGCTGCCCATCGTCACCCGGGACGGCGCCCAGATCACGCTGGGCATGGTCTCGAATATTCATGTCTCGGACGGCCCTCCGATGATCAAGACCGAGAATGCACGCCCATCCGGATGGGTTTATGTCGATGTGAGGGGGCGCGATCTCGCGTCAACAGTCTCGGATCTTCAGCGGGCTGTGTCAGAAAAAGTCAGGCTGAAGCCAGGCATCAGTGTCGCCTATTCAGGTCAGTTCGAGTTCATGGAGCGCGCCGATGAAAGACTGAAGATCGTCGTCCCTGCGACGATCCTGATCATCTTCGTTCTGCTTTACCTGACGCTGAAGCGTCTTGACGAAGCATTCCTGATCCTGGCCACCCTTCCTTTCGCGCTCACAGGTGGAATCTGGTTCCTATACTGGATGGGATACAACCTATCCATCGCGACAGCAGTGGGGTTCATCGCGCTCGCCGGCGTCGCTTCGGAATTCGGGGTCGTCATGCTGATCTATCTGAAGCATGCCTGGGAAGGAAAGACAGGAAATGCTACGGAACAGGATCTTCTTGAAGCCATCAGGAAGGGCGCCGTGTTGAGGGTGCGCCCCAAAGCCATGACGGTCGCCGTGATCATTTCAGGGCTTCTCCCCGTATTGCTCGGTGGTGGCACCGGAAGCGAAATCATGAGCCGGATCGCATCCCCCATGGTGGGCGGCATGATCACCGCCCCGCTTCTTTCCATGCTCGTCATTCCCGCGGCGTACAGGCTGATGCGCCGCAGGGAAATTCCTGAAAATCGGCCATTATGAACGGAGAACTCATGAAAAAAGCGTATTTCTTTGCATTGCTGCTCGCAGGCATTTCAATTTCAGGAATGGCCGAAGACATGTCCGGCATGGACATGAAAGGCATGGACATGAAAGGCATGGACATGAAAGGCATGAATCAGTCCGGAAACAAGGCCCAGACTTATCGCACCACCGGCGTTGTCAAGAAGCTGGACAAAGAGTGGAGGCGCGTGACCATCGCCCACCAGCCCGTGGAGGCGCTGGGCTGGCCTGCGATGACCATGACCTTCGACGTCGAAGACAAGAAGCTTCTGGACAAGCTCAGCCCGGGGGAAAAGATCGGTTTCGAATTCGTCAAGCGCGGGAACGGATATCTGCTCACGGGCGTGAACTGATGTCCATTCCGGAAAGGGGGCTGAAATGAACCATTGAATCATGGAGTTGGATAAAATTTTATTTTTAATTTTTTAAGGAGATTGTGAAATGGACAAGAAATCGACATGGATTGCCGGTGCGGTATGCGGCGCAGCGCTCGCATTCGGACTTACGCTCGGCGGGTATGCCGTAGCGGATGAGGCCTCTTCGTCACCCATGGTGCAGAAGATTCTCGGTGCGAAAACCAAAGCGGACGCGGAAGCGTTGGCCGCTCAGTACGAACAGGAGGCCAAGGATCTCCAGGCGAAAGCGGAAGAGCACAGGGAAATGGCCAAGGCGTACAAGACAGGCTATTTTGGCCCTGGCGGAAAATTCGACATGGCGCGCCACTGCAGCCTGCTTGCAAAGAAATACGAGGAGGCAGCGAAAGAAGACCTCGAACTGGCCAAATTGCAGCGGGGTTCTGCGAAGAAATGAATTAGGCGATTCTGACAGGATCCGAACCCGATCGGATCCTGCCGCACTCGGCAATAATGGATCCATCTTGACAAGAGGGGCTTACGATGAAAAGAAGCGATTTGCACAGGTTTGTTGCTGCAGCTTTGGTTGGCGGTATCGGTTTGTTGCCCGTTTCCACCTGGGCCGGACCCGATTTTCAGCAAAAGCAACTATACCAAAGCATTCACGAAGCAAAAATGAAATTGAAGGAAGTGGAGGCAGCCAAAGGCTCCGAGCGCCAGAAGCTGCTTGCGCAACATCTGAAAATGATGCAGGACGTCATGGACAAGATGAAAGCCATGAAGCCGAAACCCGGTATGTCCATGCAAGAGCACGAAGAATGGATCAGTGAGCACCAGAAGTTGATGGAGGCCGTATTCGGGCAAATGATGAAGGAACACCACATGCTCATGGACATGAATCAGCCTATGGATGGAGGAAACCATGGATCGCATACTCAATGACACCCAATGGGGAACGCGAATCAGCTACTGAGCATTGAGCAGCAAAAGTGATTTATTCAGGCCATCGATGCCACGGCGCTTGCACTGTGGTATTCGGCTCATCGGAGATTCATCATGAAGCGATTTATCAAGGTTTCCGCATTTGTAATAGCCGTATTCTCCGCATGTATAGGGATCCTCGTTTATTCCGGCGCATACAATGTAGGAGCCGATGATCATCACACCAAACCCGTTTTCAAGATCTTGGAGACGTTGCGCGACCGTTCGGTCAAGGCCTACGCCCGGAACATCGTGGCCCCCAGGCTCGATGACGAAAAACTGATCCTCAAGGGCGCCGGGCAATACGCAGCGATGTGTACCGGCTGCCATTTGACCCCAGGAAAAAAAGACTCTGAAATCCGGCACGGACTTTATCCGTTGCCGCCCAACTTGACCCAAGTGCGCATAAACCCCAAGGAAGCCTTCTGGATCATCAAGCATGGCATCAAAATGAGTGCCATGCCAGCCTGGGGCGGCAGCCACGATGACGACACGATCTGGAGCATGGTAGCTTTCCTGCAAATGCTGCCCAAGCTTTCGGCAGATCAATACCGGGATCTGGTTAAGCGCGCCCCCCCGGACGAGGATATGAAAATGGGGAGCTGAAAAAAGTGGGACCCCTGTTTGGGTGTCCGAATAATTGGATTCGGTCGTCATTTTATTATGGCCGTCAGCTCACTTCGCTTTCTTTTCCGGTACTGATTTTATTTGAGGATAACCGAAAAACTATAATTGAAGCAGGGAGGGAATGATGACAGATACAGACCCCGTTTGCGGCATGACGGTCAAACCCGAATCGCCCCACCATTACCAATACCATGATGCCGAATACCGCTTCTGCAGCGCGAAGTGCCTGACCAAATTCCAGGCATCTCCGGAAGCGTACCTGAAGAAGCCTGAAACAACTCATGACGCCAAGGGTGTGATCTACACATGCCCGATGCATCCTGAAATTCGTCAGCCTGGGCCCGGATCGTGCCCCAAGTGTGGCATGGCGCTCGAGCTGGAATCGCCATCTGTTGTGACAGGTATTGAATACACCTGTCCGATGCATCCGGAAATCGTCCGGACCGAACCGGGATCCTGCCCGATCTGCGGCATGGCGCTTGAGCCGCGCAATGCGCCTGTCGAAGATAACAGCGAATTGCGCGACATGACGCGACGTTTCTGGTTCAGCGTGGCGCTAGCGCTGCCGGTGTTCGCGCTGGCGATGGCTGCGGATTTGTTACCGCAAGCGCTGCCAGAATCCCTGTCGATGCGCTTGTTACAGTGGATCGAGTTTGTGCTAGCCACCCCGGTAGTTCTATGGAGCGGTTGGCCACTGTTCCAGCGCGGCTGGGCCTCGCTGGTCAACCGCCACCTCAACATGTTCACCTTGATCGGGCTCGGCGTTGGTGTGGCTTGGTCATACAGCATGGTTGCGTTACTGCTGCCGGGCATCTTCCCACCGCTGATGCGCGCGATGGATGGCACGGTGCCCGTGTATTTTGAGGCTGCTGCCGTGATCACGGCGCTGGTTCTTCTTGGTCAGGTAATGGAACTTCGCGCAAGAAGCCAGACCAGCGCCGCGATCAAATTACTGCTGGGACTGGCTCCCAAGACAGCGCGCGTCGTACGATCCGACGGAAAAGAAGAGGACATCCCCCTCGAACAGGTTCAAACGGGCGACATTTTGCGCGTGCGACCAGGGGAAAAAGTGCCGGTGGACGGCTTGGCGCTCGAAGGATCGAGTTCGGTGGACGAATCCATGGTCACGGGAGAATCGATTCCCGTCGAGAAAACTTCCGGATCCAAGCTGATCGGCGCGACCGTGAACGGTACGGGAAGCCTGGTGATGAAAGCCGAGAAGGTCGGCTCGGGTACTTTGCTTGCGCAGATCGTGCACATGGTGAGCGAAGCGCAGCGTTCTCGCGCGCCCATCCAGCGCCTGGCGGATGTAGCCTCGGGCTATTTCGTGCCAGCGGTAGTGGGCGTCGCACTGCTTACGCTGGTTGTGTGGGGCTTGTGGGGACCCGAGCCGCGTCTCGCGCATGCCATCGTCAACGCGGTTGCCGTATTGATCATCGCTTGTCCATGCGCGCTCGGGCTCGCCACGCCGATGTCCATCATGGTCGGAACCGGGCGAGGGGCTACTGCCGGTGTGCTGATCAAGAACGCCGAGGCGCTGGAGACGATGGAGAAGGTCGACACGCTTGTCGTGGACAAGACAGGAACCCTTACGGAAGGAAAACCCAAGTTGGTGTCAGTGCAATCCGTAGACAGTTTCGAGGAAAGTGAGGTGCTGCGGCTCGGTGCTAGCCTCGAGCGTGCAAGCGAACATCCTCTGGCGGCAGCCATCGTCAAGGGCGCGGAGGAAAGGAAGCTCGCCATCGCGCCAGTGAATGATTTCGAATCATTCACCGGCAAGGGAGTATCAGGGAAGGTCGAGGGACGAGCGGTTGCGCTGGGCAACCCGAAGCTTTTCGATGAATTGCAGCTGGGCGCGGGCGAATTGCCTGCGCAAGCCGAAGCGTTGCGCAATGAGGGGCAGACCGTGATGCTGCTCGCCATTGACGGAAAGCCAGCGGGGCTCATCGGTGTGGCCGATCCTGTCAAGGCTTCGACGCCCGAAGCTGTGCGGGCGCTTCATGAAGAAGGCATACAGATCATCATGCTGACAGGAGACAACCGCGCAACGGCCGAGTCGGTGGCGAAAAAGCTGCGCATCGACCGGATCGAGGCTGAGGTGCTGCCGGAACAGAAAGCAACTATCGTCAAAGAATTGCAGGCCGAAGGGAGGATCGTTGCCATGGCGGGAGACGGCATCAACGACGCCCCTGCTCTGGCGCAGGCTCAAGTCGGCATTGCGATGGGCACCGGCACAGATGTCGCAATGGAAAGCGCAGGGGTGACGCTCGTGAAGGGCGATCTCAGAGGAATCGTCCGGGCTTTCAGGCTTTCCCGCGCGACCATGAGGAACATCAGGCAGAACCTGTTCTTTGCGTTCATCTACAATATTTTGGGGGTTCCTATTGCGGCAGGCGTGCTTTACCCCTTCTTCGGGCTGTTGCTCTCCCCGATCATTGCGGCTGCGGCCATGAGCTTCAGCTCGGTATCGGTGATTACGAATGCATTGCGGCTACGTCGCACGGAGCTTTAAGTTGGTGCAATAGCAAAACGACAAGACAGTATGCGGAAAGGAACCATAAATGGCTGAAGACGAAACCAAAAAACCGGTGGACGTTTCTCGCAGGAATTTTCTGGGTGAAGTGACCGCTGCGGTTGCTGGGGTTGGATTGGCAGCATCCTGTGTTCCCTTTGTTGAAAGCATGAACCCATCGTCAGACATCCTTTCCGCCGCCACCACCGAGGTCGATCTTAACACTATCGACCTCGGCAAGGTGAAAACGGTTCCATGGGAAGGCAATCCCATTTTCGTAATGCACAGAACCGGTGAACAGATCAAGGCAATGGAGGCTTCCTTGGGCGGTTTCGACCCTGAGGCGGATGCAAAACGTGTCAAGACCGCAATGGCTGGTGGTGATCGGGATCTGCACGCATCTTGGCTGTGTTCCGAACAAAGTTGCCGAAGGCTGGCTTTGTCCATGCCACGGGAGCCTGTACGACAATAGCGGCCGGGATTGCGGGGACCTGCTCCGAAGAACCTTTATCTGCCGCCCTACCACTTCGTTTCTGAGGACAAACTGCTGATTGGAAAGAGCGAAGAGAAGGCTTGATGAACCAACTATGAAATGGAGTCGGAGGAAATTATGGACGGATTGTTTTCACTACTTTTGTTTGCTGGACTGTTTTTCCTGATGATGCGTTTCGGCTGCGGCGCTCATGTCATGCATGGCGGGCATGGGCATGATCATAGTGCGCCTGGCGCAATGGACGGCAACGGTGTCGACCCCGTATGCGGCATGCAGGTGCCGGCGAACAAAGGTTACACGAAGGTGCATCGGGGAACGCTGTTTCATTTCTGTTCGAGGAGTTGCCTGGACAAATTCGAGGCGGATCCTGAACAGTACATTTCAAACGGAAAGGAATCGTCATGATCAGAGGACTTTCATTTCTCGCAGTGGGTTTCGCCACCAGCACATTCCTAGCGATCAGTTTCGTGCTTTGCGTGGCATGGGATCTCGCTTTCCCGCATCACGCCATGTACGAAGCATGGATCAGGCTTTTACCTGGATTCGAATGGATAAGCTGGTCGAGCTTTTTCATCGGGCTCTCGGAAAGCTTTCTGTACGGCTGGTACTTCGCTCTGATCTGGGTGCCGCTATACAACTTCTTTCTATATACGTTCCATCGCGATTTTCGCGGTGAACGAAGAACGGAACGGTAAATGCATTATGTATGGCTGATCTGGTCCAGCGCGTTCATGCTGCCGTGGTCGCTGCTGTACTCGGTGAAACCGGCATTTCGCAAGGAAATGCTGCAGGTCAGCCTGCTGACCAGCCTTCTCGGCCTTTCGGAGCCGATATTTGTGCCGGCATACTGGAATCCGCCTAGCCTGTTCGACCTTGCGCAGCGTACCGGCTTCGATATCGAAAGCCTGATCTTCTGCTTCGCAATCGGCGGCATCGGCGCGGTGGCCTACAATGCCATTGCAAACCGAGAATTGGACGAGGTGTCCTGTAACGCGCGTCACAGAGGCCACCATCGCTGGCATCGACTCGCCATTTCTGTGCCTTTCATCGCCTTTCCTATCCTGTATTTCCTGCCGTGGAATCCGATCTATCCCGGAATTTCTGCAATGGCTATAGGCGGCATCGCCAACGTATTGTGTTGCCCTGACCTGCTGCGCAACACCCTGATCGGCGGCATGTTGTTCCTCTCGCTCTATGCGGCTTTCATGTTGCTCTTGGTTTTTCTTGCGCCTGGATACATCGAGGCGGTATGGAACCTTCCTGCCTTGTCGGGCGTGATGATCGGCGGCATCCCTCTGGAAGAACTGGGTTTCGGTTTCAGCTTCGGCTTGTACTGGTCAGGGATCTACGAGCACCTTACCTGGCACCGCGGTATGCAAAACGACACTCGCCGCTTCGAGCAGGAGGGGACAAAATGAATACGGAAAAATACGCTTATGGACTTTGGTCGCTGGTCGTCATCGACTCGGCGGTATTCATCGTTTTTGCATTCAGTTTCACCAAGCCGAAAACGGCACGAGACTGGCGATCGCTTGGAGCATTTTCCAGCTTTATCGTGGCATTGTTTGCCGAAATGTACGGATTCCCGCTGACCATTTACCTGCTGTCGGGATGGCTGCAGACACACTATCCCAGTATAAATATATATTCACACAATGCCGGACATCTGTGGCATGACCTGCTCGGGCTGAAAGGCAATGCGCATACTGACCCGTTGCACATTTTGAGCATCGTTTTCATCGGCGCGGGATTCTGGATGCTCGCGTCCGCATGGAGAGTGCTGTATCAGGTCCAGCGCGAACATCGCTTGGCGACTACCGGGATTTACGCGAGGATGCGTCATCCACAGTATGTCGCTTTCGTGCTCATCATGTTCGGCTTCCTGCTGCAATGGCCGACTTTGCTGACATTGTTGATGTTTCCATTGCTGGTATGGATGTATGTGCGCCTGGCCCGTTCAGAAGAGCGGGATGCAATTGCGGAATTCGGCGATGAGTACCATCGTTACGAGGATACTACTCCGGCGTTCTTCCCAAGCTGGAGAGGTTTGTAATGGTGGTTGTTCCTATTAATTTGATAAAGGAGAAGGTCATGAAAAAGCATATTGTTCTGATTGCGGTATTGTCGCTGTTTGCCGCACCGCTGCATGCAAACGATGAACACCATCCCGAGAAACAACAGGCTGTTGCGGTCCAATCCAAGGAGCGGCCGGCGGACATAGAGTGGCAGAGAGAGCAGGCACGAGACATCGTGACAAAGATGCAAAAGCAGATGAATGAAATCCGCCATGCGAAAAATCCTCAAGAACGTCGCAAACTGATGAGGGAACACATGCAGACCATGCAGGAAGGGATGAACATGATGCGCAGCATGGGTAGCGGAATGATGATGGGCGGAAGCATGATGGGTGGGGGCATGCAGGGAAGTGGCAATATGATGGGAAGCATGGGTGGCAGCAACATGGATGCAAACGCCAACAACATGATGGAAATGCGCATGGAAATGATGACGGAAATGATGGAACAGATGATGCAACAGGAGCAAATGAGCCAACGCATGCGATCCAAATGATAGCGCTGAGACAACCGGAGCATTTTCGCCCGATGGTACTGCAATTTAGGGAGGCCTAGAAATGCCTGAACTAGTGAGAGATCCCGTCTGCGGGATGATGGTGGAGGCCGGGCAGCATGC
The DNA here is from genome assembly GCA_021802545.1 of Pseudomonadota bacterium. GTDB lineage: Bacteria > Pseudomonadota > Gammaproteobacteria > Burkholderiales > JABEVD01 > JABEVD01. The sequence continues at coordinate 4,075 of JAJZRS010000017.1, read as the reverse complement.
GGCGGAGTACCTGCAGATTTCCCATTCCTTCTGTTCGCCGCAGTGCCGGGACCGGTTTCTGGCCAACCCGCATTTATATGTCGGTGCACCCGGCCATCGGGCACCCAGATCTGCCGGACTGGAAGTCGTCAAGCAAAGGCGACTGAGATTGGCGCAAATGCTTCTTCCACTCCAGATTGAAACGCTTCGTGCCGCTTTGCAGGCCATGATGGGCGTGCAATCCGTTTCAGTCGAAGGCGATTGCGTAGTGATCGTTTACGATCTGCTGCAGGCGACTGCGGAGCAAATCGAGCTAAAGACTGGCAGAAATCGGCGTACAACTGGGTGCGGGTTGGTCGGAGCGGCTGAGGCGTGCCTTCGTGCATTATGAGGAGGAATGCGAAATCGGCAATCTAGAAGTTCACGACAGCGGGTATGTCCATAGGCATATCGAATGACATGGGACGTATCCAAAAAGGTGATGAGGCCCTAGCGCATTCGCCGAGCCATGTCGCTTTTGCAATACTGCTTGCCGCCGTCTTGTCGGTGTCCATGGCCTATGGCGTGACATTGCCTTTCCTGCCTTTTCTGCTGGAACGTCTCATGGGACCTTCGCAATTGAGCGCCATGCCCTGGCACGCAGGGCTGTTGACCGGGTTGTATACGATTGCGATATTTCTCCTATCGCCGTTTTGGGGAATCCTGTCCGATCGAATGAATTGGCGTGTCATCCCGATCGGACTCTTCGGAAGCAGCATCAGTCTTGTTGTGCTGGACGATGTTTCATCGATGACGACGCTTTATGCAGCCAGGATGGCCGCAGGCGTATTCGCCGCTGCGGTGCTGCCCGCCGCGCTTGCCTATGTCGCCAGGACATGCGAGCCGGCCGACAAACCGAGGATGTTCTCATTCGTCGCCTCGTTTACCTCGCTCGGGTTCATGCTCGGACCGATGGTTGGAGGCTGGCTGTCCTCGATGGTGCTGTCGCCTTCTCCCGAGATGAAAGTGGCGAAGATTCTGATGCCGGATTCGCCCTTTTTTGTAGTTGCTTCGGTGACGCTTTTGTGTAGCCTGGTGACTTTATGGCTCCCGGCACCACGCACGCAACCCCGCATGCCGCAGAAAGAGCCGACAAGACCTGCGGACAGCGCACGGGTTCGGTGGGCATTGCTCCTGACGTTGATCACCGTTTTCGGCGTCACTTCTTTCGAAGTGGGTGTTACCCTCCTGGGAAAGCAGGTCTTGTCGCTGACACCGAGTGAAATCAGCCAGTTTTTTGTGGTTTGCAGTCTTGTCATGATTGCCATCCAGATCGGTTTTTTCCCGATTCTGATTCACCGATTCTCCATTCGAACCTTACTCTTATTTTCTTTCATTCTGGCGATGTTCGGGATTGCAGCGATCCCTTACATGAGGCAGGTTTTGATCATGGATCTCTTCATCGTTATGATCGCCACGGGATCTGGGATTCTCGCTCCCCTCCTATCCAACATGATTTCCGGTGCGGCCGGGCAAGCGCAGGGCACAGCTTTCGGCCAACAGGCCTCTGTAGCAAATTTGGGTCAGGCGGTTGCTGCCGCGACTACCGGGGCGTTATTCTCGTTTGCTTCTGCAGCCTCTTTTTTGCTGGCTGCGTCTTTTTTTGCCGCCGCAGCCTGCATGGTCTGGCGAATTAACGCAGTCGCCCCTGAAAATCCTGAAAGCGCGTTATGAGTCTGCATGTTGGCGCCGTTCAGGTTGAGGCTGAGAAGCGGAAGAACGTTTTGGTGTATTGTGGCTGACACGAAAGGAGGCGCAAGATGTGGGATTACATGAACCATTACGGTGGAATGGGGTTCGGCATGTTGATTTTCTGGGGGCTCCTGATCGCTGCCCTTGTGGTATTGTTGCGGGGTACGTATGGGACCGAGAAGCGGGAACCTGAAAAATCCGCCCTCGATCTTCTCAAGGAACGCTATGCGCGCGGCGAAATCGGGCGCGATGAATTCGAGCAGATAAAGCGTGACCTGGAAAATCGGGGAGAGCAGCAATGAATGAATTTACCGGCGCAAGGAGCAACAGCTCTTTCGTGGTCAGCCGCAATATTCCCCTGAAGCCATGCAAAGCGGAAAAATTGCAAGAGGCGATCGGAAATCTCGTGGCAAGGGATCTGCTCGTAGGCGCCAGGATGACTACTCGAAATCGATTGCATGTTTCCTACGACGCCTCATGCGCCGGGATTCGGGACATCGAAACATGGCTTGGAGAGGCAGGCATCCCTATTGCGCCGGGATTCGGCTGGCGGCTGAAATCTTCCTGGTACGCATTTCTGGACGAGAATGCAAAATCCAATTCCCGATCTTCCGGAGGAGCATGCTGCAATCGCCCTCCTCCAGGAAGTGGCGATGATGGAAAAGTACGTTAACATCAAAAGAATTCGACTTGTTTTACCATTTGAAATGCGTATCCTGATCATTGAAGACGAAAAGAAAACAGCCGATTTTCTCAAAAAAGGGCTGGAAGAAAACGGATTCACCGTCGACATCGCCGATAATGGCGAGGATGGGCTTCATCTTGCGACCTCCGAAGATGAAATCGGCCTGATCATTCTGGATGTCATGCTTCCCAAGCATGACGGATGGTCGATTATCGGCGCACTGCGAGGCGGAGGCTGGCAAATGCCGGTACTCTTCCTTACAGCCAGGGATTCAGTACAGGATCGGGTCAGGGGTTTGGGATTGGGCGCGGATGACTATCTCGTCAAACCTTTTGCGTTCTCCGAGCTGCTTGCTCGGGTACGCACCTTGCTGCGGCGAAAACCAGCCCTACAGTCAGACACTCTACGCGTTGCAGATCTCGAAGTCGATTTGTTGCGTCATTATGCCGTCCGTAACGGAATTCGACTGGACCTGACCCAAAAGGAATTTTTGCTGCTGGCGTTGTTTGCGCAAAGAACGGGCGAAGTGTTATCGCGCACGCTGATTTCAGAACAAGTATGGGGTATGAATTTCGACAGCGACACCAACGTAATTGACGTTGCCATCCGCCGCCTCAGGGCCAAAGTGGACGCACCATTCAAACAAGAGCTGATCCATACCGTCCGCGGCGTTGGCTATGTCCTCGAAGCACGCTAATTTCCTGAAATTTGGAAAACCTTGGTCGATCACCGGCAGGTTGACAGCCCTTTACACCCTTTCAACATTTAGCCTCTTGCTTCTCGGCACTGGCTTCCTATATTGGGTGCTTCTCAATAACCTCGAACGCGAAAACAACCAGTTCCTGACCGACAAGATCCATGTATTGAGATCCATCCTTAGGACTCCGGCAGTCGATCCTGAAGCTTTGAACGAAGAGGTGCAATGGGAAGGCAGGACTTTCACGCTGGCCAGGTATTACGCCCGCGTGTTGGACCTGAAGGGGAAAACCCTCATCGAAACGCCTGGCATGAGCAAGGTTCTCTCAAGTTTCCCGTTTCCCGAATCAGCTAGCTTGGCCGTATTGCCTGACAAGGCGCTAAGATGGACATCTCCGCAGGGTAAACCCTTTCTTCTCATGGCGGCTCTTGCTCAAACCGGAACGAAGGAAATGCGCATCATCCAGGTGGCGCTGGACCTTTCACAGGAAGGTGGGCTCACTGTGGTTTATCGCCATAAGCTTACTCTCGTATTGATTTTCGGCCTGCTTCTCTCGGCGATCTTGAGCATCTTAATGGTGACAAGGGGGTTGTCACCTTTGAACAAAATTACGGAACAAGCACAGGCCATCACCTCGGCGCAACTGCATGAACGAATTCGCGCTGAACGCTGGCCTGTAGAACTGGCAGATCTGGCAGCTGCATTTGATGACATGCTGGATCGGCTCGAGGAATCCTTCCAGCGTCTCTCCCAATTCTCTGCTGACTTGGCCCATGAGCTCAGAACCCCCATCAATAACCTGATGGGGGAAATGCAGGTGGCGCTTTCCAGGCTCAGGTCACCTGAAGAGTATCGGGATGTGCTCGAATCCAGCCTTGAAGAGTACGATCGGCTTTCACGCATGATAGACAGCCTGCTTTTTCTTGCGCGAGCCGAACAGCCTGTGCCGCACATCGAGCGCAAACACCTTGATGCTGAAAAGG
>JAJZRS010000016.1 GCA_021802545.1 Pseudomonadota bacterium | reverse complement strand
GGATGACTTGGGCCGGCTTGATCTTGCTTTCATCGAAGGCATACCCGCGCGCCTTCGCTTCCTCGTGAATGCCTTTCAGATAGCAGGAAATGGCGTCATGCGGCTCTGCAGCGTTTCTGAACCGCTCTAGCTGAGGATGGTTCCGGTAGCCCCGCGTTTCTCCGCGCAGCACAGCCTGGGCCAGAAGGCTCTCCCTCCAGAGAGCGACCAGGCCCTGGGGATCGAGATATTTCGGATGCAGCGACCAGAGGCGCATGATTTACGGCACCGTACCAGACCTTTTCATCGGCCGAGACTATTCAGGCAAGCGATCCGCAACTAGGCGACTTGCGGATCGGCTTCGGCGGCCTTCAGCTTCGAATGGTCCGCACCGAGCATCATATACATCGAGGGCACGACGAACAGCGTGAACAGCGTGCCTATCGCAATTCCAGTCAGGATCACGAGCCCCATGTTGTAGCGGCCGGCAGCGCCAGCGCCTGATGCCGTCACTAGCGGAAGCACGCCGAGCACCATGGCCGCGGTCGTCATCAGGATCGGCCTCAGCCTGATCGATGCGCCCTCGATGACCGCCTCGAGCTTGCTTTTCCCCGTCCGCTGCAGTTCGTTGGCGAACTGGACGATCAGGATGCCGTGCTTGCTGATGAGGCCGATCAGGGTGACGAGGCCCACTTCGGTGTAGATGTTGAGGCTGGCCCCGCCCACGCCAATGGAGATGAAGATCATCGCACCGCAGATCGACATCGGCACGCTGACCAGCACGATGAGCGGATCCCTGAAGCTCTCGAATTGCGCGGACAAGGCCAGGAAAATGATCACCAGCGCGAAGGCGAAGGTTGCAAGCAGCGCCGTTGATTCCTGCATGTATTGCCTGGACTGTCCCGCATAATCGATGCTGTAGCCCTGGGGAAGCACTTCTTTAGCGATCCTCTGCAACGCGGCAAGCGCATCACCCTGGGTGACGCCGGGCATCGGCACGCCCGAGATGGTCGCCGAATTGAGCTGCTGGAAATGGTTGACCGATTCCGGCACGACGTTCGTCTTCAGGCTCACCACGGTAGAAAGCGGGAAAACCGTCCCCGAGCTGCTCTTCACGTAATAATTGTTCAGCTGGTCGGCATTCAGGCGCTCCTGCTGCATCACTTCCGGAATCACCTTGTAGGAGCGTCCGCCCAGGCTGAAGTAATTGACGTAGCCTTCGCCCAGCATGGCGTTCAAGGAGCTGCCGATGTCCTTCATGGTGAGCCCGAGGAGCGCCGCCTTGTCCCTGTCGATGACGATGCTGGTCTGGGGCTTGTCGATCTTGAGGTCGTTGTCCATGAAGATGAACATGCCGCTCGCCATCGCCTTCGCCTTGAGCTCTTCCGAAACCTGGTCGAGCCTTTCATAGGAGTCCGTCGTGCCGATGACGAACTGGACCGGCAATCCCCTTCCGCCGCCCGGCAGGGGAGGACGCTGGAATACCGCAGCGCGCACTCCGGCTATGCCGTTGAGCTTCTGCTGGATCTCGGGCTGGAGCTGGTTCGTGCTGCGCTTGCGCTCGTCCCAGGGCTTGAACACCATGCCGGCGATTCCGGTATTGAGCCCGGTGAGCCCGTCGAGCTGGAAGACGTGGTCGGTTTCCGGATAGGAGGCGAATATCTTGTAGACCTGCCTCGAATTCATCTGGGTCTGGGCAAGGGTCGCATCAGGGGATGCGGTGAGCATGGAAATCAGGACGCCCTGGTCCTCCTGGGGCGCGAGCTCGGATTTGGAAGTCGCATAGAGGAAGTAGATGCTGCCCAGGATGATGACCGCGAACACGGAAACCACGGGCAGGCTCCCGAGCACTCCCCTGAGGCGCCTCTGGTAGCCGGATTTCAGCGCGCCGAACTGCCTGTCGATGAACTGGACAAGCTTGCTGTCAGCATCGTGCCCCTTGAGAAAACGCGAGCACATCATCGGGGACAGGGTCAGCGCGATGATGGCTGAAACGGTGACCGATCCGGCAAGGGTGAAGGCGAATTCGGTGAAGAGCGCCCCGGTGAGGCCGCCCATGAAGCCGATCGGCACGTAAACCGCGACCAGCACGACGGTCATCGCGAAAATCGGGCCGACGAGCTCCTTGGCGCTCATCAGCGCCGCCTTGAAGGGGGAAAGCCCTTCCTCCATGTGGCGGTTGACGTTCTCGACCACGATGATCGCGTCGTCCACCACGAGGCCGATCGCCAGTACCAGGGCGAGCAGGGTGAGCAGATTGATCGTGTAGCCCATCACCAGCATGATGAAGAATGTGCCTATGAGCGAGAGCGGCATCGCGATCACAGGGATCAGCACGGAGCGCGCGGAACCCAGGAAAAGGAAGATGACCACGGTCACGATGAGAAGCGATTTCACGAGCGTGCTGATCACTTCGTGGATGGAGCTGTTCACGAACTTGGTCGAGTCGTAGACGATCTTGCCCTGAAGTCCCTCGGGCAGCGCAGCCTGGATGGGGGGGAAAGCCTTCCTGATGCCTTGCGTCACATCGAGCAGATTGGCCGAAGGCGCGACCTTGATCCCGATGTAGACAGCGGTCTCTCCGTCGAAGCCGACCGAGGTGTCGTAATTCTCCGAACCCAGCGTGACCCTCGCCACGTCGCCAAGCCTGATGTTCGCTCCGTTCACCGTCTTGACGACGAGATTCCTGAATTCGTCGATCGTATGCAGACCCGTGTTGGCGGTCAGGTTGACGGTCACCATCTGCCCCTGGGTTCTGCCGACAGCGGAAATGAAATCGTTGTTTGCGAGCGCCGTGCTTACGTCCGCAGGCGTGACGTGATAGGCGGCGAGCTTTTCTGGATCGAGCCAGGCGCGCATCGCGAACTGACGCTTGCCGATGATCTCCGCGGTCTGCACCCCTTCCACTGCCTGGATCTTGGGCTGGACGACGCGTATCAGGTAGTCGGTAATCTTGTTGGTGGGCAGCACCTTGCTGTGGAAGCCGATATACATCGCATCGATGGTGTCGCCGATCGCCACCGTGATGATCGGCTGTTGCGACCCAGGGGGAAGCTGGTTGAGCACGGCGTTGACCTGCGTGCTGATTTCAGTGAGCGCCTTGTTGTAATCGTAGTTGAGCCTCAGGGTCGCCTGGATGGTGCTCGCGCCCAATGTGCTGGTCGAGGTCAGGTAATCGATGCCGTTCGCCTGGGCAATCGAGTTTTCCAGAGGCGTGGTGATGAATCCTGCGACAAGCTTGGGATCCGCCCCTGGATAGATTGTCGTCACGGTCACCACTGCATCCTGGGTCACGGGAAACTGGCGCACCGAAAGCAGCCCGAAGGAGCGCAGGCCCAGCACCAGGATCAGCAGGCTGACCACGGTGGCCAGCACCGGCCTCTTGATGAATATGTCCGTGAAATTCATGTGATCATTCGTCCACAGGCTTGGGATTTGCGTCGAAGCTCGGCGAGACCTTGTTGTTGACGATGACGTGACTGCCGCTTCTGAGCTTGATCTGACCGCTCGTCACTACGATCTCTCCCGCCTTGATTCCGGAAAGGACGGCAACCTGGTCGCCCCGGGTCAGGCCCGTGGTCACGAAGCGCTGCTTCGCGACCAGCATGCTCTTGCCGTCAGGCCCTTTCCCTTCCTCCACGACATAGACCGTGGCGCCATAGGGATTGAAGGCGATCGCAGTCTGGGGAAGGGTCAGGTATTGGCGCACGCCTCCCTCGTCGACCGTGACCGAGGCATACATGCCCGGATAAAGGCGGCGCTCGGGATTGGGAATCGTCGCTTCCACCGTCACGTTGCGCGTTGAAGGATCGACCTGGGGATCGATAGCGCTCACCTTTCCGGAAAATTTTCGGCCGGGATAGGCATCTGCTGCAACGGCGATCTTCTGTCCCAGGACAAGGCGCGGCACCTTCTGTTCGGGGATGGGGAAATCAGCATAGATGGGATCGAGCCGCTGCAGCGTGGCGATCTTGTTCCCCGGATTCAGGTATTGCCCCGGCTGGACGGTTGTGATGCCGATGCGCCCTGCAAAAGGCGCGCGTATGGTTTTCTTGTCGATCAGCGACTGTTCGGCGTCCACCTGGGCTGCCTTGCTTTTCAAATCGGCCGCATCCGCATCGAGCTGCGCGCGGCTGATCGCCTGCGCCGCAAATTGCGCCTTGTCGCGGTTATAGACGACCTTGGCAAGATCGAGCGCAGCCTGTACGGCATGAAGTTGCGCGACTTCAGAATCGGTGTTGAGCTGGACGAGGAGATCCCCGGCCTTGACGTCTTCTCCCGACTTGAACCTGACAGCCCTCACCAGGCCGGCGATTTCGGTCGTCACATCCACCCCTTTCACTGCGCGCAAGGTGCCCACCGAATTGATTTCGGGTTGCCAGGGCATTTCCTCGGCCTTGAGGGTTGTCACCGTGATGGGGGGCGCCTTGTTCGCGCTCATGTATTTCTTGATCATGTGAGCCTTGAACATCTGGAAGCCGAATATGCCCCCGAACAGGACGCCCAGGCTTGCCAGCATGATGATCATTCGCTTAGTCATCGGATACTTCTCCGTTTTTCGAGTTGTTCCACCATCCGCCGCCCATGGCCTGGAAAAGCGCGGCCGTATCGGCCAGTCGCGACGCTTTCGCCTGGATCACGGCGACCCTGCTCTGCTGGTATTGCCTGTCGGCGGCAAGCAGCGAAAGATAGCTTGCCGCGCCGAGTTCAAACTGCTTCCTGGTGATGTCCAATGCATCCTTGGCGCTGATCTGCGCATCCTGATCGGCCTGCAATGTTGAAGCGTCCGACTCCAGCGCCTTCAGCACATCTGCGACATTCTGAAAGGACTGCAGCAAGGTCTGCCGGTACTGTGCGAAAGCCTTGTCGAAGGCCGCGACTGCGGCTCTTTTCTGCGCCCTGAGCGTTCCGCCGTTGAAAATCGGCTGCGTCAGGCCGCCCGTGAAGTTCCAGATTTCGGTTTTGTTGCTGAACAACCCCCCGGTGGAGACCGCCATGCTGCCGATATTGGCCGAAAGCGTGATCTGCGGGTAAAGGTTTGCCGTCGCCACCCCGACATTGGCGCTCGCCTGGTGCAGCATCGCCTCAGCCGCACGGATGTCCGGGCGCTGCCTGGCGAGCCGTGATGGCAGGCTGACAGGAAGATTCTCGGGAAGATGAAGATCGGTCAGCCTGATTTCAGGAAGATCCTCTTCCTGCGGCGTTTTGCCCATGTAAACGGCCAGCTGATGGCGGATCTGGGACAACTGTTTCTCGAGCGGCGGAAGCGAAGCCCTTGCCTGATCCAGCTGGCTCTTCTGCAGCAGCAGGGCGGACCTCGGAACTGCGCCGAGCTTGAGCTGGTTGTCGACGATGCGCACCTGCTTTTCTTCTGCCGCGATGATCGCTCTCGCCGCATCGACCTGTTCGGCAAGGGACGCCTCCGTCACGGCCGCCGTCACGACATTGGCAGTGAGCGCCAGAACCGCCCCCTGGTACTGATAGCCTTCATATTCGACCTGGGCGCGCTGGGACTCAATCTGGCGTCGCAATCCGCCGAATACGTCTATCCCGTAGGAAATCTTGACCGAGGCATTGTACAGGTTGAAGATGCTGGGCGGACCCGAACCACCGAATACCGCAGGCGAGAAGCGCTGCCGCTCGGCGGACGGAGCAAGGCTGACCGACGGAAATTCATATCCCTGTTCGGCAGCCAGGTCTTCCTGCGCCTGCCTCAAGGTCGCGCGCGCGGCCACCAGATTCGGGCTGCCTGCGAGCGCATCCTTCACCAGCTTGTCGAGTTTGGCGGAATGGAAAAGCGCCCACCATTGCTGGGGAATGTCCGCATTGTAGGAAAAATGCTGGGCACGCCCTGCCGCGGAAGCAGTGGAATCCGGAAGCGCCCTTTCCGTGTAGCGCGTATCCTTCGGGGCCTCAGGCGAATGGAAATCCGGGCCGACCGCGCATCCGGCCAGGAGCATGCAGGCTGCCGCCGCACCGTATTTCAGATTGAACCGCCTCGAGCCGTCCATTTCATGTTCCAGTCAAGTTGATTACCGAAAGCACCTTCCCGAATGCATCGAGGTCGATCCCTTTGAGCGATTCGGAAAGCGCTTCAAGCAGCTCCTCTACACGCTTCGCCCCGGCTTTCTGGTGAGCCAGCCCCAGTTCGGTGATGGAGGCCAGCACGGTGCGCCTGTCAGTTTCGTCCACCAGGCGGACGACGTAACCATCCGCCTCCAGCCTGTCCACGAGCTGCGTGATGTTCGAACGCACGCAGGTGAGTTCCCCGGCGAGCTCTCCGAGGCTCAAGGGCCTTCCCGCCAGAACCAGCTTGGACAACGCCGCAAACTTGGGTCCTGTCAATCCTTCCGGAAAAAGCGCGGCCTCGTACCGCTTCTCGAGTTCGCTCGCTGCATGGACAAGGGAAAACATGAGCCTGTCCGTTTCGCGCTCACTCCCGATATTCGGGAATATTTTATTCATATATGAATAATGAAGAGCGCAACGATATGTGTCAAGGGGGGATGAGAGCGATTCTTGTTACAAAATGTATCGGCGCGTTACTTCTGGGTCACGCAGTCGACGAAGTACTCCACGACGCCGTCCACTTCCTCTTCGACGAGGCCGTGGATGTCCGTCTCGAACCCCGGAAAGCGCCTGTTGAAATGGCGCGCAAATTTGAGGTACTGGACGATGGTCTTGTTGAAGCGCTCGCCAGGAATCAGGAGCGGGATGCCTGGGGGGTAGGGCGTCAACAGGATGCTGGTGATCCTGCCTTCGAGATCGTCGATGGCGATGCGCTCGATTTCACGGTGAGCCATCTTGGCATAGGCATCGGCCGGCTTCATTGCGGGCACCATGTCCGAAAGGTACATTTCTGTCGTGAGCCGCGCTATATCGTTGGCCTTGTAGACGCCATGGATCTGGTCGCAAAGGTCCCTGAGCCCGGTACTGGAATATTCCGGATATTTCGAGACGAATTCCGGCAGGACGCGCCAAAGCGCCTTGTTTCTGTCGTAATCGTCCTTGAACTGCTGCAGCGCGGTGACGAGCGTGTTCCAGCGCCCCTTCGTGATGCCTATGGTGAACATGACGAAGAACGAATAAAGTCCCGTCTTTTCGACGATGACGCCGTGCTCGGCCAGATATTTCGTGACAATGGAAGCGGGAATGCCTGAATCGGCAAAATCGCCATCCACGTCGAGCCCAGGGGTGATGATGGTGGCCTTGATCGGATCGAGCATATTGAAGCCCTGCGCCAGCCGTCCGAACCCGTGCCAGCGCTCGTCGTCGCCCAGCATCCAGTCCTCGCGGCCGCCTATCCCTTCATCGCAAAGCGCGTCTGGCCCCCATACCTTGAACCACCACGAATCGCCGTATTCCGCGTCCACCTTGCGCATCGCCCTTCTGAAATCCAGCGCCTCCAGGATCGATTCTTCGACCAGCGCGGTACCGCCAGGTGCATCCATCATCGCCGCTGCGATATCGCAGGATGCGATGATCGCATACTGCGGGCTGGTGGATGTGTGCATCAGATAGGCTTCGTTGAAACGATGCCTGTCGAACTTGGCCGTCTCGGGTTCCTGCACCAGGATCTGGGATGCCTGGCTCAGGCCTGCAAGCAGCTTGTGGGTCGACTGCGTCGAGAACACCATGGTATCCCTCGAACGCGGCCTGTCCCGCCCGATGGCGTGCATGTTCCGGTAAAAGCCGTGGAAAGTGGCATGCGGCAGCCATGCCTCGTCGAAATGCAGCGTGTCGATGCTGTCGCCCAGCACCTCCTTGATCATCTCGACATTGTAGACGACGCCATCGTAAGTGCTCTGCGTGATGGTCAGGATGCGCGGCTTGGTTTTCAGGTGCTTCGCGAAAGGATTCGCCTCGATCTTCTTCCTGATATTTTCCGGCTTGAATTCGTCGAGCGGGATGGGGCCGATGATGCCGTAATGGTTGCGGGTCGGCATGAGGAAGACGGGAATCGCTCCGGTCATCATGATCGAATGCAGGATGGACTTGTGGCAGTTGCGGTCGACGACGACGATGTCGCCTGGCGCCACCGTCGCATGCCATACCATCTTGTTGGAAGTTGAAGTGCCGTTGGTGACGAAAAACAGATGGTCCGCGTTGAATATACGCGCCGCATTGCGCTCGGATGCTGCCACAGGACCGGTATGATCGAGAAGCTGACCGAGTTCCTCTACGGCATTGCAAACGTCTGCGCGCAGCATGTTCTCGCCGAAGAACTGGTGGAACATCTGCCCGACAGGGCTTTTCAGGAAAGCGACGCCGCCCGAATGGCCCGGGCAGTGCCAGGAATAGGACCCATCGTTGGCATAGTGGACCAGCGCCCTGAAAAAGGGCGTGGAAAGCGAATCGAGATAATGCCTCGCCTCGCGGATGATGTTCCGGGCGACGAACTCCGGAGTATCCTCGAACATGTGTATGAAGCCATGCAACTCCTTGAGGATATCATTCGAAATATGGCGGGATGTCCTCGTCTCTCCGTACAGGAATATCGGGATGTCCTCGTTCCTCACGCGAATCTGGCTCACGAAAGCCCTGAGCTGGGCGAGGGCGGTTTCGGTCTCTTCGGGCGAACCTCCCCCGAATTCCTCGTCGTCGATGGAAAGAATGAAGGCGGAAGCCCTGCTCTGTTGCTGTGCGAAGGAGGTGAGGTCTCCGTAGCTCGTCACACCGAGCACTTCCATTCCCTCTTCCTCGATCGCCTTGACGAGCGCGCGGATGCCGAGACCACTGCTGTTCTCGGAGCGGAAATCCTCGTCGATGATGATAATGGGAAAACGGAACTTCATGATCGAATCCTCAGACCTTTGTTGGTGCGGATTGTCGCACAAATTCACGGAATGCGGGGACAGATTTGAAGCCTTATGCAAGCTTGACAATCAGTTCGCCGTGCAATAGAGTCAGAAACGCTAGTCGATCTAACAATCGGCCTGCAATGGCAAACCCGCCGAAAGACGGGGACGCAAAGCTTCCGGGCTAAGGGGTAACACCTAACCGACTTCGGTCGGGCGCCAGCGGGGTCGCCAGGCATGGTTATCCCTCCCGACATTCCGGATCTTTGCAGTCATGCGACTCACAGGATCCGTCATGAAGAAGCCTCAGAAACGCCGCATCATCATCAAGGTCATCCACAAGCCAGATAAGGAAATCCGCAAAGGCGTGTGGAAGGTGGCCTATGCCGATTTCGTCACGGCCATGATGGCGTTCTTCCTGCTGCTTTGGCTCGTCAGCGTTTCCTCTCAGCAATATCTGAGGGGCGTAGGCGAATATTTCAAGCGCCCCGTGACGCTCCCGCTGTTCGGCGGCAGCAGCGACAACGCCAGCCCCAGCATCGACAATTCAGGAGGCCGGGATCTGACGCGCACCTCGGGGCAGGTGTCCAAAGGAATGGATCTCGATGCAGCGAAATCCGCGTTGCAAAACCTTGAGATGCAGCATCTCTCGATGCTGAAGGAGCGGCTGATGCGCGAGATCGGATTGGATGCGTCGATGCTGCCTTACAAGAGCCAGCTCCTGATCGACATCACTGAAAGCGGCCTGCGCATTCAGATCGTCGACAGCGACAAGCGACCCATGTTCGACATGGGCAGCGCCATTCTCCAGCCTTATGCGGCAAGAATCCTGCATGCGATCGGCAAGGTCCTCAATTCGGTTCCAAACCAGGTCACCCTCGCCGGCCACACCGACGCCACGCCCTATCAGGGCAGCGCACCGGACTACGACAACTGGGACCTTTCCATGGACAGGGCCAATGCATCCAGGCGGGAACTGATTGCCGGCGGGATGGCGCCGGACAAGGTGCTGCGCGTCACAGGACTCGCTTCAGCCGTTCCGCTCGACAAGCAGGATCCTTTCGACCCCATCAACAGAAGGATCAGCATCGTCGTCTCTAAGATTTCCTCTCCTTGAGCGGACAGGTATTCAGCCCGATCAGGGTATAAAGCGGACACCACCCCATCAAGGCGGTTGCAATCGGCACGATGCCGATCAGCCCCAGGTATCTCGCGCTTCCCTCTAGGACAAAGAACAGGCTCAAGAGGGCGATCCCGACTATGATCCTGATGATCTTGTCTACGCTTCCCACATTGCTTTTCATGACGCCTCCTCTATTAGATTTCACTAATAATCCTGCTTAAAGTATAGATCAAACCGTTCACGCTTTCGCATCCCTGTCGTGCAGCCTGTCGATTTTGGCCAGTTCGGGAAAAAGCCTCATCCATAAAAGCGCAACGAGTATCGTGCCTATCCCCCCGACGAAAACAGCCGGCACCGTGCCGAACCAGGATGCGGTGAGACCGGATTCGAATTCGCCCAGCTGGTTGGAGGTGCCGATGAAAACGGAATTGACTGCGCTGACCCGCCCTCGCATTTCGTCAGGCGTCCGAAGCTGGACCAGGGATGAGCGGATCACCACGCTGACCATGTCGAATGCGCCCAGCAGAATGAGCGCAAGCAGGGAAAGCGCATAGGAAGTCGAGAGGGAAAACACGAGGGTGGACAATCCGAATGCGATGACGGATGCGAACATGTTCCTTCCGGTTTTTCTTTCGAGGGGATGGCGCGCAAGGAAAAACGAGGTCATCAGCGCGCCGACCGCGGGCGCCGAACTCAATAACCCGAGTCCCCATGGCCCCACGGCAAGGATGTCTTTCGCGTAAATGGGCAGAAGAGCGGTTGCGCCGCCCAGAAGAACAGCGAACAGATCGAGCGAAATGGCGCCGAGTATCGCCGGACGGTGCCAGACATAGGACACCCCCGCGAACAGAGATGCCATGCTGAAAGGCTCGCGCCTCGCCTGCGCCCTTTCCGTCTTGATGGAGAGGATGAGGACAAACGAACACAGCGACAGGACGAGCGCGCTCGAATAGACGGCAACCGGGCTCGCCACGTAGACAAATCCGCCTATGGCGGGACCTGCGATGATGGCAAACTGCATGGCGGAAGCGGACAGGGCAAGCGCTCTGGGGAAAAGCTCAGCAGGCACGATCCCCGGTAGCAGGGCCTGCATGGCAGGCATCTTGAAGGCGCGCACTGCACCTGCTGCGAGCACGATGCCCAGGATGCCTTCCCTGCTCAGCCAGCCCTCCAGACTTCCCGCGACCAGCGCCAAAGACGCCAGCGCCTCAAAAGCGAAGCAGATGGCCAGGATCCTGCGCCTGTCATAGCGGTCGATGGCATGCCCTGTGAAGAGCACGAGCAGGATGGAAGGCAAAAACTGCATCAACCCGACCAAGCCCAGATCGAAGGCGCTTTTTGTCATCGCATAGATTTGCCATCCGATCGCAACGGACTGCATCTGCACGGCCATGGTGCCGAACATGCGCGCAGACCAGAACAAGGGGAAGCCGCGATGGCTCAGGAGAGGACTCGACATGGATGAATTCGGGAAGCTTCCCTACCACGCCCCCATCATCAAGGGACCCGGCGGATACCAGAAAGGATCGTAATAGTAGGGTCTCACAGGGAGACGTTTGGGCCAAAGATGGACCGAGCTTGCAGCAAGGTGGGGAAACATGTATTCGTATTGTCCGACCTTGCCCAAGGAAGGCGCTTCGAGCATGCCCACGAAAGTGACTTCCCTGCCGACGGCATAAACAACGGGATCGAAAAACCCGTGCACGCAGGCTATGAACCGGCCTTCCGTCTTGTCGTCGGCTTCAGGCCTCTTCGAAGCATCCAGGGGATGGCTCACCACCTCGAAACAGGTTTGCGCCCGCGTCAACGAAACCTTCGCAATCGTACCGCCCCACCTGACATGGCTGCCGACTGAATTTTGCGCATTTCCAGGGGTAATCGATGCAAAATGGTTTCCCGCAAGCTCAGGCGGAATGCTCGCGCACCCGGCCAAGAATATAATCCAACCAAGACGAGCAATCTTCATCGAAATCCTTTCTCATCTTGCCGAGGCGCTCACCACCAGGCAGTCGACGGGATGCCCGAATTCGAAGCGCACCGTGCCGAAATCGATCGCCAGGACGTCGAATCCGGTATCCGCCAGAACGCGCCTGACGTAATCCCGTCCGTGACTGTATCGCCCCGTCGGCGTGAGCGCGTGAATTTCGCCGCCCTCCCCCTCCTCTATCGTGAAAATCAGGAGCCCGCCGGATTTCAGCGCTTCGCGCGCATTATTGAGCACTTCGTCGAGAGAACCGAAATAGATCAGCGTGTCGGCCGCGACGATCACGTCGAAGGCTGATTTGTTCGCTGCCAGGTATTCTGTCAGTTCCGCCTTGAGGAGCTCGTCGTATACGCCGAGCCTGGCAGCAGCATCCAGCATGCCGGACGACAAATCGACTCCGACCAGACGCGAGCAGTAGGGTTTGATTAGCGGCCCGCAAAGCCCGG
Organism: Pseudomonadota bacterium; assembly: GCA_021802545.1. Taxonomy (GTDB): domain Bacteria; phylum Pseudomonadota; class Gammaproteobacteria; order Burkholderiales; family JABEVD01; genus JABEVD01. Next base: position 48,718 of record JAJZRS010000016.1, on the reverse strand, counting down.
TCCCGCAACCTGCATCGAGCCCGACCAGGTTTCCCGCAGGACGCCCTGCCTTGGCAAGCGCTTCCCGGATCAGCCTGGGGCCCTGGTAGGCAAGCTTTTCCATTTTGACATCGAAGTTCGCGGAAAATTCGTCGAATGTTTTCTCGATGTAGTCGTTTGCGGCACGTTCCGGAATATCGTTTCCGGAACATGAGGCATACAGGTGGCGGGGCGTGGGGTTTTCAGGCTCCTCCTGCATCCATTGGCGGTAGACTTCGGCTGCATCAAGAATTCTGCCGAGCTTGTAATAGGCCACCCCGAGCATGGACTTGGGTTTGCCTTCCAATGGTTCGATCACGTAAGCCCTGCAGTAGTGATGGGCCGCCTCGACTTCCTTGCCTTGTGCCGAAAGCAGATTGCCCATGTTGTTGAGGGCGTCGGCGAAAAGCGGATCGAGATCGATGGCAAATGAATAGGCCGATTCCGCTTCTTCGGTTTGCCCTTGCCTCTCCAGAACGGCCCCCAGATTGTTCCAGGCATGCGCATTTCTCGAATCGAGCAAGACCGCATTCCGGAAAGCTTCGGCTGCGGAGACAAGATCCCCCCTTTCGACGAGCAGATTGCCCAGGTCGTTGTGCCAGTCGGCGCGAAGGGGGGCGTGCTGAAGTGATTGCTTGACGAATTCGAGGCCTGTGTCGCTCACACCCGTCTGGTGCAGCAGGATGCCCATGAAGTGCAGCGCGTCGGGCTGCTCGGGATCGCCTTCCAGGATGGAGCGATAGAGCGCTTCCGCATGAGACAGATCTCCAGCCATGTGGCTGGCAAGCGCAGCTTGCAGCAGTTCTTTCGCCATGTTTTTTCTCCGGGTAGCGCCCCGATTCTACCCGGAAAAACGTCTATGGATCAAACGCAGCCGGTCGGCTTGGGCAGCCCCCCGTATTTCGTGATCGGCTTCATCGGACCAGTCATCCAAAGATCGAAAATGGCCTTCTGATCCTCCTCGACGTACTTGGCAAATTTCCTGATAGGAGGAACCGAACCGAAATCCTCGAAATATTCCCTGGCCTTCATGATGTGCGCCCATTTCGCATCGTCCAGCACGTAATTGTCCGCCTCGGCCATGGCGCGGCCGATTTCGGGCGTCCATACATTCATGTCGGTCAGATAGCCGTCTCCGTCACGCTCCGGAATGTTCATTTTCACAGTCTCCCATAGTCGATCAAAATACTCGACTATTGAACATTAGCCGCTCATGATAGTCAAGAGATTTCGAGCTTTTTATGCTTCAATGCGGGCAAGCTTTTCCTGACTTCGGCAATGCGCGCAGGATTGATCTCGGCGAACACGACTCCTGCCCCCTTGTCCATTCTGGCAAGCACTTTTCCCCAGGGATCGACGATCATGCTGTTGCCAAATGTCCTTCTGCCGGTGGGATGGAGCCCGCCCTGAGCCGATGCGGCGATGTAGCACTGGTTTTCCACGGCGCGCGCCCTCAGGAGAACCTCCCAGTGGGCGAGCCCCGTGGTTTCGGTGAAAGCGGCGGGCAAGACGATCAGATCGACTTCTCCCATTTTTCTGAAAAGCTCAGGGAAGCGCAGATCGTAGCAGATGGCGAGCCCCGTTCTGCCGGCGGGCGTGTCGATGACGGAAATGTCTTCTCCGGCTTCGATGAAGAGCCGCTCTTCATAACGCTCTTCGCCTTTCTCGAAGCCGAAAAGATGGATCTTGTCGTATCGGGCAACCTGATTTCCCTCGTTGTCGAAGACAAGGCAGGCGTTTCTCGATTTTCCAGGGTCATTGCCATGGAGGGGAAGGGAACCGCCGACGATCCAGACCCCGTGGCGCATTGCAATGCTGGACAGGAAGTCCTGGATGGGGCCGCTCCCTTCCTTTTCACGGGCTTTCAGCCTGTCTGCGTCGGATGCGCCGATCATCGGGAAATATTCGGGCAGGACAACGAGACCTGCATCGCCATGAGCCGCTTCGATCACGAGGCGCTCAGCTTCACACAGGTTCGCACCGATTTCCGGACCGGAAATCATCTGGATTGCAGCGATTTTCACTTACATGCTGCCGAAAAGCTTGTCGAGCGCCTCCTCGAAACCGGGATGAGCATCGAGGAATTTCTGGCGAAGCCTGCGCGATTCATCGACATCGATCAGATTCGACTGCTCAAGGGTCGTCAGGGCCTCCGCAACCATGGAGAACCTCACTGCAGTCAGATAGAATTTCTCGGGCTTCTTCAAGTCCTGCCTCGAGATCCAGTATCTTATCGCTTCCTCGGCTTTCATGGCATCCATTCACGATTGGTATAAATCATTCTATACTGATTTTCTCGGAATTGTCAGAATGCGCGCAAATCCTCTCCATCGACGTCCAGCGAATGCCGCCAGAATTGATCATCCCTGTCGAAAAGGCGATATGTGCCGCGCGGCCCCCACGATCCTGCCGCATAGGTGTTGATGAAGTCACGTTCCATGGACCAGACCTTCAAAATCGGATCGACGATGCGCCACGCCCATTCCACCTCGTCGTAGCGCAGGAAAAGCGAATGGTCCCCGTTCATCACGTCCAGCAGCAGCCCCTCGTAGGCATCGTAGTCGTGATCTTCCCCCTTGTGGTAGGTCGCATCCAGGCTGATGGTGCGCGTTGAAAGATCGAGTCCCGGAACCTTGACCTGCAATTCCATCCTCAGGCAATCCTTGGGCTGGATGCCTAGCAGTATCCAGTTCGGCTTGGGCGGCTCGTGCCTTGTCTGCTTCAAAAGATCCTGCGGGGGCGCCTTGAAGCGGACGCAAATCGCCGAGCTGTTTTCGATCATGCGCTTTCCCGTCCTGAGATAGAAGGGCACCCCCGCCCAGCGCCAGTTGTCGATGAAGAGCTTCAGCGCCGCATAGGTTTCCGTCGTGCTGCCCGGTGCCACGCCAGCCTCGTCAAGATAGCCATGCACCGACTTGCCGTCCACCATGCCGTTCTCGTACTGCCCCCTGAAGGCGTGCGCATGCACCGCATTCTGCGGGATGGGGCGCACCGCCTTCAGCACCTTGACCTTCTCGTCCCTGAGGTGCTCTGCAGACATCGAAACGGGCGGCTCCATGGCAACCAGCGCGAGCAATTGCAGCAGGTGGCTCTGGATCATGTCCCTGAGCGCCCCTGCCCCTTCGTAATAATCCGCCCTGCCCTCTATCCCGAGCGTCTCGGAATGGGTGATCTGCACATGGTCGATGTAATGCCGGTTCCAGAGCGGCTCGAGAAGCAGGTTGGCGAAACGGAAAACCATCACGTTCTGCACCGTTCCCTTGCCGAGATAATGGTCGATACGGTAGATCTGGGACTCGTTGAGATACTTGTACAATCCCTTCTGCAGAATCTGCGCGCTCAAGAGATCGTAGCCGAAAGGCTTTTCGATCACCACCCGCCGCCATCCGCCCTTCTCGTCCAGCAATCCCGCAAGCGCCAGCTTCTCGATGAGGTTCGGAAATTCGGAAGGCCGCACAGCCATGTAGAACACGATATTTGAAGGAAATGCCGTATTCTCGTCCAGCGTCTTCTTCAGTTTCACATAGGCTTCAGGGTCATCCAGGCTGCTCCTGTGATAATGCAGCCTCTCCCTGAATTTTTCGAAAGCCTTCTCGTCCACCCCGCTCGGGTATTTGGCAAGCAGAATTTTCGACACTTCGTCCAGCCATTCTTCGCGCGTCCAGTCATCCAGGCTGGAGGCGAGGATGGTCATCTTGTCCGGCAGCCTGCCCGACCTTTCGAGCTGGAAGAGCGCTGGAATGAGCTTCTTCCTGGAAAGGTTGCCGCCCGCTCCGAAAATGACCAGTGTGCAGGGTTCAGTGCGCTTCATGATTCGCTCTTTACGGCATGGCCGCCGAATGCGTTGCGCATCAGGGACAGCAGCTTATATCCGTAGCCTTTTTCGTTCTGGCTGGCAAAACGCATCTGCAATGCGAGGCTCAGGACGGGCGCTGCGATCCCCTGCTCTATGGCCTCGATCGCCGTCCAGCGCCCTTCTCCCGAATCGGCGACGTACGGCGCGATTTTGTCCAGTTTCTGATCATGCTTCAATGCTTCTGCGGTCAAATCGAGCAGCCAGCTCCTCACCACGGAAGAATGCCGCCACAGTTCCGTGATCTGCGCCAGATCCAGGGAAAATTCCGGCTTCTTTTCCATCAACTCCAGCCCCTCTGCGAATGCCTGCATCATGCCGTATTCGATCCCGTTGTGGATCATCTTGACGTAGTGCCCCGATCCCACAGGTCCCACATGCGCCCAGCCGGAATCCGGAGTGGGCGCGAGCACCTTCAGGATCGGCTCGACTGTCGCAGCGACCTCTGGGGACGCGCCAACCATCAGGCAATAGCCGTTTTCAAGGCCCCAAATGCCGCCCGAAGTCCCAGCATCCATGAACCCGATCCCTTTTTCGGCAAGCATCGCGCCGCGTCTCATGCTGTCATGGTAATTGGAATTCCCGCCGTCTATGACGACATCGCCCTTTGCAAGCATGTTCGAGAGTTCAACAATCTGGTTCTCGGTGATCTCTCCACTGGGCAGCATGATCCATACGATTTTCTGGGAAGGAAGCTTGGAAAGAAGATCGCCCACCGAACCGGATGCAATCACCCCCTCTTCATCAGCCAGCTTTTCGAGCACCTCGCTCGATCTGTCGTAGCCCACTACCTCGATCCCGCCGCGCCGCAATCGGGTCGCCATATTGCCTCCCATCTTCCCGAGGCCCACCATCCCCATGCGCATAATTGTCTCCTTGTTGGATTAAGCCCGGCTAAGTTTATGTTATAGTCGCAGCGTCGTAAACCTCGGGAAAATGACAAAATGCAGACTTGCCGCTGGCATGCTTATGCTTCATTGGATGCACTGCAGGACGCTGCTGCACAAAAAATTTTGCAATGCGCCGAGCGCGCCATTCTTGAACGCGGACGATTCAGGATCGCGCTTTCCGGCGGAAACACACCCCGAGCGATTTACCGGATGCTCAGGAATGCAAAAACGGATTGGTCCTCTTGGGAAATTTATTACGGAGATGAGCGCTGCCTGCCTAAGGCGCATCCTGAACGCAACAGTTCGATGGCGAATGAAACATGGCTTTCCCATGTCCCGATTCCGCAAAACCGCATCCATGCCATTGCCGCCGAGCTCGGCCCGATCGAAGGCGCACGCCGCTACACGGAAATCTTGAAAGAAGTCGATGAATTCGACCTGGTTCTGCTCGGCCTCGGGGAAGACGGTCATACCGCGAGCCTTTTCCCGGAAAAAGACTGGGCTGAGCAGGACGCCTTTCCCGTTTTCGATTCGCCCAAGCCCCCGCCGGAGCGCATTTCACTGAGTCCGGCTCGACTTGCCGCATCGCGCAGCGTCTTCTTCCTGGTGAGCGGGGCGAAGCATCAAGCGGTTTCAAACTGGCGTTCGGGAAAATCCATACCCGCCGCACGCATTGCGCCGAAATCCGGCGTCGACATTTTCATCGAATCGCATCTTTTAGGGTGAGCATGGAACAGGAATCCCCATTCAAAGGCAAAACTGGACTCAAGCGTCTCTGGAACGCTTTCAATTATTCGCTTGCGGGTTTTTCGGCGGCATTCAAGAACGAGGACGCCTTTCGCCAGGAAGTCTTCCTGGCCATCGTCCTGATTCCCATCGCGCTCCTGCTGCACCTCGAGGGAATAAAGAAAGCGGCGCTCATCGGCAGCGTCCTGCTCGTGCTGATCGTCGAATTGCTCAATTCGGGCATCGAGGCTACCGTGGACAGGATATCCCTTGAAAACCACCATCTCGCCAAGCGCGCGAAGGACATCGGCAGCGCCGCCGTTTTCCTGAGTCTCGCCAATGTCGCCATCGTCTGGCTGCTCATTCTTATTGATTGATTGTCATAAAATTTTCAATAAAGCGTCATCATAGCTTCTTGAATCAGCTTCAGACTGTGCTTTCATGGAAAGCACTAAACTCAGAATTTCCGTTGTAACGGAGACTTACCCCCCGGAAATCAATGGCGTCGCCCTGACAGTGGAACGCATGGTCGAAGGGCTGAAAAGTCGCCACCACAGCCTGCAGCTGATTCGCCCCAAGCAGGGCGAATCCGATCATGTTTCGCCCAGAGAAAACTTCGAAGTGATCCTGCAGGGCGGTATTCCCATCCCCAGTTACGAAGGATTGAAGATGGGCCTGCCTGCAGGACGCGCCCTTCGCCGGCTCTGGTCCGTGCAGCGCCCGGACATCGTCCACATCTCGACGGAAGGGCCGCTCGGCTGGTCTGCGCTCTCGGCTGCAAAAAAGCTCGGCATCCCGGTCTCGAGCGAATTCCATACCAATTTCCACAACTACAGCAGGCATTACGGAATCGGATGGCTGAGAAAGCCGATCATCGGCTATCTCAAGAAATTCCACAACAAGGCCGACTGCACGATCGTCTCGACACAGGAAATGGAAGGCATGCTCAAAGGAATGGGCATAGACAATCTGGTCATCGTTTCCCGTGGCGTCGACACGAGTCGCTTTGATCCCGCCAGGCGCAGCGCGGATCTCAGAAGGCAATGGGGCGTCGGGCTTGCACAGCCTGTCTGCCTTTATGTCGGCAGGATCGCCCCGGAAAAAAATCTCGATCTCCTGTCCAGGACAGTCGAGAGGATGAAAATCGCTCAACCTTCCCTCAAATGCGTTCTGGTTGGGGACGGACCTGAAAGAAAGCATCTCGAAAAGCAGCACACAGACTTCATCTTCACCGGCATGAAAACGGGGGATGACCTTGCCGTTCATTACGCCTCCGCCGACATCTTCCTCTTCCCGAGCATGACTGAAACCTTCGGGAATGTCGTCGTTGAGGCGATGTCGAGCGGACTCGCGCTCGTCGCTTTCGATTATGCCGCGGCTTCCCAGCATGTGCGGCACGGCGACAACGGCCTGGTCGCGCATATGGGCAACGAATCGGAGTTCATGCGCCTTGCCGTCGATCTCGTGAATGACCCGCCCCGGATCTCCGATCTCGGAAACAGAGCGAGACAGTCCGTGTTGGACCTCAATCAGGACAGCGTGAACCAGAAAATCGAAACCTTATTCATGAATGCAGCGGGAGGCAAACATGCAGCCGATTAAACACATCAGCCAACTCGATTTATCGCTTTGCATCAGACTCAATCATACCAGCCAGTACGCCTGGGTGCGCAGACTGTTCAGGACGGTCAGCCGCCTCGGGGACGGGGTGTTCTGGTATACGCTGATGATCCTCCTGCTGGTCGTCTTCCGGTACGACGCAATCCTTCCGGTCGTGCACATGCTGCTCGCCGGGGGTACCTGCACCCTCATCTACAAATGGCTGAAGCAGAAAATATCCAGGCCTCGCCCCTATCAGGTGAACCCGGACATTGCCTGCATCACGGCGCCGCTCGACCGGTTCAGCTTCCCTTCGGGACACACACTTCACGCAGTGGCCTTCAGCATGGTCGCAGTCGCCTATTTCCCTTTCTTCGCCTGGATCGTTTTCCCGTTCACGGCCCTCGTCGCAATCTCGCGCATGGTGCTGGGACTGCATTACCCCAGCGATGTGCTCGCAGGCGCACTGATCGGCGCATCCATCGCCTGGATTTCCTTCCTCATTTAAGCTGCCTGGAAAAGACTGGCCGGCAGCGGGATCCTGTGCCTCAGCTTGTTTGGCTGAATCGACGCAATCCTTTCCTCCACTTCCCTTTCGATTTCCTCGCCGTATAGTTCGGCATGCCATACGGGCTCCTCTCCCGCCAGTATCCTGTTGATCTGGGAAAGCCTGGATCCCGTCTCGCGCATGTAGTAACCGAAGCGCCTGGATAGCCAGGGGTCGATCCCCTTTGCCCCCATGTGGCAAAGCTGCAGCACCCTGCCGCCACGCAAGGCGCTGACGCCGCGCGCCAGATATATGAGGGACTTTTCGGCCTTTTCGACCTCGGTCCCGAATGCGTTCGCGGCATAGTGCGAGAGCATTTTCCTGTGCCTGAAAAGCAGCTTGTCTGGAAAATGGAAAAGATGAGGCATGATGTGTGCATCCATGGCCCATTCGCAGAATGCATGGGTGACGAGATGGTGCCTCCCCCACATCTTCTCGTGCGCAGGGACGAAGTGATTGTGGGCGATGATGTCCACGAAGAGATGGCTGCAATAGCCGAGCGCCATCGCACGCTCCATGTCGTTTTGCGCAGAATCCAGAAGGCGGCTGGCGCTTTCCCATCTGTGCGTGACTTCGAATGCGGTGGTGCCGGCCCGCTTGCCGAACATGGCAAGATCGGGGAGGCATGCGCCGGCGAGCAGCAGTTCCGGAAATTGCTTGACCGCATTGCGGAAGCGCCTGTCGGTGATCGGAATGCCCCAGATCAGCAGCTGGCCGAAATAGGCGTGGGTGAAAAGCCCCCATGCGCATGCGTCGTGACTGTAGAGCAGAAGGGGAAGGAGCCAGCTGATGAGAAAATGGTATTTTCTGAACATGGTCGCAACTCCTCGTTTTTCGAACTATGCGCCATGAATTCAGCTTTTTCGTTACAGTCAGATGATTTTATTGTGACAAGAGCAGTTTCTTCTCCGTATGCCTGTTCAACTTCTTCAATCCTTCCACGAAATTGAGAAATTCCAGCCCGTATGTGGCCGACAGGCTCTTAGCCGAGGCCTTCAGATCCTGCCAGTCGAAATTGCCGACATACGTCTTGAACCCGAACACGATGATGTTGCCGCGTTTTTCCGTAGGCAGGCAAAGAACGAGGTTGTCGAACGCTTCCTCTATCCTCGACAGATAGGTCGAGAAATTCTTGTCGCTCCCCCAGAGATTGACGACAAGAATGCCCCTCTCCTTCAATGCCTCCCGAGCATGGACGTAGAAAGCCTTGTTCGTCAGCGGTTCCGGCTGAGCATGCCCGTCGTAGGCGTCGACCATGATGATGTCGGCAACGTCCTGTCTTCCCGGAAGATAGGCCGCCCCATCTTCAATGATCACGCTCAGTCGCTCGTCATCCTCTGGAAGATAGAAAAGGTGCCGCGCGACCGACGGGATTTTAGGGCTTATTTCCACAACGACCGTTCTCACGCTGGTCATGTGCTGATGGACGAACTTGGCAAGCGACCCGCCACCGAGGCCGATCATGAGGATCTCGTCAGGCGAAGGCTTGAACAGGAGAAAGGCCATCATGGCTCGGGTATAGGCGAGTTCCAGTTGATCGGGTTTTGAAATCCGCATTGCGCTCTGAATGGCTGTGCTGCCGAGATGCAGCGCTCTCACTCCGTCATGCTCGCTGACGTCGATCTCCTCTTCCTGCCTTGATCTGAATATCTTCTTTCCGAAACGCATTTCAGTTTTCCATTCTATCCAGCATCCTTTTCACCCAGGGAAGGAAAAGGTACGCGGGAAACATCATGAAGAGCGTGAGGAGAAAATAGGGTGCATAGCCCAGATACTGCGCACCGAATCCGCCAGCCCAGCCTGCGAAGGAGCGAGAAAGCGCGAATACGGAGGATAGCAGCGCGTATTCCGTCGCGCTTCTTCTCTTGTCGACGATCGCCATCAGGAAAGCGAGGAAGGCGGCCGTGCCCAGGCCGCTGTTGAAGGACTCGATGGCGCTTGCAAAATAAATGAGCACTCTGTGGGACAAGACCAGCGTCCCGGTGCCGTGCGGGATGACCCATGCTGCGATCACATAGCCCAGATTCGAGAAGCCCTGGAACAGCCCCAGCACCCAGAGCGCCTTGAATATCCCTATCTTGTCCGTCACCCAGCCGCCTGCCAGCCCCCCTGCGATCGACAGGCCGAGCCCGATATTGACCGAAACGAGCCCTATTTCGGTATTGGAAAAGCCGGAATCGACCCAGAATGGCTTGATCATGAAGCCCATCGCCGAATCAGGCAGCTTGAACAGCAGGATGAAGACGAGCACGGGCAGAATGCCAGGGCGCTGCAGGAGGCTCAGCAGCGCGCCGAACATCGGCCCTTCTGTCGTATCCGTCCGCTCATCCTTTTTCAGCAGAAGCAGGGACAGCATGAAAACGGAAAGCATGATCGCGAAAGCGATCGGCCAGAAGGATGGAAAACTCCTGGACAGGTGGATTGCGCGATCGACCAGCCAGAGCGCGCCCAGGAAAAAAAGAAGGATGGCACCGAACAATCGCGGACGGGACAGGATGGATTTGATTTCGAGCGAGATCGACAGGATGGATCGACTCAGTCTCGGCTTTTCTTTCGGCGCGAACAGCACGCAGACTGCGCCCGCAAGAAATATCAGTGCAGAGAGGATGAAGGCCCCCTTCCATGAAACGTAGTCGCTCAGGATGAGGATGAAGCCTGCGCCCAGCATCCCGACCCGATAGAAACCTATCCTCAACCCGTTGGCAAGACCGATCTCCCCCTTTTCCAGGAGCTCGATCGAATAGGCGTCTGTCGCGATGTCGTTGGTGGCCGAAAAAAGCGTGATGACGCCGATGCCGATCCATACCCATGGGCCGAAACCGGATTTGACCGCGAAGAAGAGCATCGCAAACCCCATCATCAGGTCCATGGCCGCCATCCAGATGCGGTGATGCCTGAAGTGGTCGACCAGAGGCGCCCAGATGAACTTGAGCGTCCAGGCGAGACCGAGCAGGCTGATGAGCCCGATGCTCTTCAGTTCGATCCCCTGCTGCCGGAAATAGACGGGAAATATGTCGTAGAAGAGACCTAATGGAAAACCCGATGAAAAATAAAGCAGGGACACCCAGAAGAATTTGGAGCGGGGCAAATCAGCCGCCCTTCGTGAAGCGGAAAACCGCCAGCGTGCCGAACAGATTCGGAAGGAAGGAGACGACCCCGCCGTTGTTGATGACGATGCGCTCAAGGATATTCACGCCGTGAAGCGCGCAGAAATCCTCGAAATCCTTGTTGGTGCAGAGCCTGATGTTGGGAGAATCGTACCACTGGAAGGGAAGATTGCTCGACACCGGCATCTTGCCGCGCAGGATCTGAAGCCTGTTCTGCCAGTAGCCGAAATTCGGAAAAGTGACGATGACTTCCCTGCCGACTCTCAGCATCTCCTGCACGATGCTTTCCGTATTCTTCATCGCCTGCAGCGTCTGGGAAAGGATAACGTAGTCGAATGACGACGATTCGAATCCCGAAAGCCCTGATTCGAGATCGCTCTGGATCACGTTGACCTTGTTCTTGACGCATGCGAGGATGTTGCTGTCGTCGATCTCGACGCCGTATCCCCTGATGGCTCGGTTTTTGGCAAGATAGGAAAGGAGAGCACCGTCCCCGCAGCCGAGATCGAGCACTTTCGAGCCTGGCGCAACCCATTTCGAAATGGTTTCGAAATCGTGCCTGACGGAAGCCAAGTTCATGACGCCTCCCTTCCCACATTGTCCATGTAGGCGCGCACCACGGCATGGTAATGTTCGTCGACCATCAGGAACGAATCATGGCCGTAGCTCGATTTGATTTCCGTGTAACTCACGTTGAGCTCGTTGTCGAGCAGGGCTTTCACGATCTCGCGCGACCTCGCTGGAGAAAAGCGCCAGTCGGAGGTGAATGAAATCACCAGGAAATCACTTTGCGCAGCAGCGAAAGCGCGCGCCAGTTCCCCTTCGTGCGCATGCGCCGGGTCGAAATAGTCGAGCGCCTTTGTCATCAACAGATAGGTGTTCGCATCGAACTGGGTCGCGAACTTGTCCCCCTGATAGCGCAGATATGACTCGATTTCGAACTCCACATCGTAGCCGTAATTGTAAATACCCTTCTTCAATCCCCTGCCGAATTTCTTGGCCATGGAATCGTCAGAAAGATAGGTGATGTGGCCGAGCATTCTGGCGAGCCTCAACCCCCTTTTGGGGATGACTTCATGGGCATAGAAATCGCCGCCGTGGAAATCCGGGTCGGTCAATATCGCCTGCCTCGCCACATCGTTGAATGCGATGTTCTGCACCGTCAGATTGGGAGCGCTCGCAATCGCCAGCACATGCCTCACCCGGTGAGGATGGCTGATCGCCCATTGAAGGGCCTGCATTCCGCCCAGGCTTCCCCCCACGACCGCGGCGAAGGTTTCGATGCCGAGATGATCGGCCAGCCTCGCCTGGGATTCCACCCAGTCATTGACCGTGACGACGGGAAAGGTCGCGCCATAAGGCCGCCCTGTTTTCGGATCGATGCTGGCGGGGCCGGTGGAGCCGTGGCATCCGCCAAGGTTGTTGACGCCGACCACGAAAAACACGTTCGTGTCGATCGGTTTCCCCGGCCCGACCATGTTGTTCCACCAGCCTGCCGACTTGGGATCATCCGAATAAAAGCCTGCCACGTGATGGTTTCCGGAAAGCGCATGGCAGATCAGCACGGCATTCGATTTTTCTTCGTTCAGCTTGCCGTACGTCTCAAAAACGAGTTCGAAAGCGTCGAGCACGGTCCCGCTTTTCAGCGTGATCGGCGAGTCGAATTTGACGCGCTGAGGGACGACGATGCCGAGTGAGTCCTGCATCTCAGGCATTCAGTCTATTGAGCAATCCCCGGATTTTTTCGGGTTCGTCTGTTTTGAGCATTTTCTGCGTGATGGGCGCGATTTCGCTGATGTTCGATTTTATCACCTGCTGCTTCACGGTGAGCAGATTGGATGGGTGCATCGAAAACTCCCTGAGTCCGAAGCCGAGCAACATGCGGGTCAGCTCGACGTCTCCCGCCATTTCCCCGCAGACCGCAACCGGCACGCCCGCCTGATTGGCGCTTCGGATCACATGGGAAACGAGGTGCAGCACCGCCGGGTGAAGCGGATCGTAAAGATGCGACACGCTGTCGTCCGCGCGGTCTATGGCCAGCGTGTACTGGATCAGATCGTTGGTGCCGATCGAGAGAAAATCGAGCTTCTGCATGAACATCGGCAGGGCAAGCGCCGCAGCCGGCACTTCGACCATGCCGCCCACTTCAACTGCCCCGTCGTAAGGGATATTGTCGGCATCCAGGCTTTGCTTCGCCTGCTCCAGCAGAAGAATCGTCTGGTTGAGTTCGGAAGCGCTCGACAGCATCGGAATCAGTATCCTCAGCTTGCCGTAATGCGAGGCGCGCAGTATGGCGCGGAGCTGGGTCCTGAAAACCTGAGGCTCGGCAAGGCAGAGCCTGATCGCCCTGAGCCCCAAGGCAGGATTTGCGCTCATTCGCGCAGCTCCCCTGAGGTGCTTGTCCGCCCCGAGATCGAGCGTGCGGATGGTGACAGGGAGTCCCTTCATTTCCTGGACGACCTCGCGATAGAACTCGAATTGTTCGTCCTCGCCGGGAAGTTCGTCCCGATTGAGAAAAAGGAATTCGCTCCTGAAAAGACCGATACCGGACGCACCGCTTTCCTTGACCTGCTTGATGTCCTGGGGCAGTTCGATGTTGGCATGCAGATGGATGTGCGTACCGTCTAGGGTGGTCGATCGGCTCGACTTGATGCGTTTGAGCTTCTGCTTCCCCAGTTCCCACTGATCCTGGAGCAGCTTGTATTCGGCGAGTACCGACTTGTCGGGGTCGACGATTACCGCCCCCCGCGTGCCGTCGATGATCAAGAGATCGTTGTCCCTGATCAGTCGTCTCGCATTGTGCAGGGCGACGATCGAAGGAATGTTGAGGCTGCGCGCGACGATCGTCGTGTGGGAGGTCGTGCCGCCCAAATCGGTGATGAATGCCGAGCATTGCAGCTCCTTGAGCAGCAGGACGTCTGCCGGACTCAGATCGTGCGCGACAAGAATGCTGCCCTGCTCCTTGCCCTGCTGCCGCTGACCGAGAAGCGTCTTGAGCACCCGCTCCACCACCTGAACGACGTCGGCCTTGCGCTCTCTCAGGTAGCTGTCCTCTATCTTGTCGAACTGGGCGAGCAGATAGGTCATCTGCTGCTTGAGCGCCCATTCGGCATTGCAGTGCTGCGACTCGATGATTTTCCGGGGCGCATCGGAAAGCGTGGAGTCGGCCAGGATCATGAGATGCAGATCGAGAAAGGCGCCGAATTCAGCCGGTGAGTCATGCGGAATGGAATCCCTCAGCTCCTCGAGTTCCTCCCTCGTTGCCGCAACTGCAGACTCGAAACGGGCGATTTCGGCAGGGATCATTTTCTGCGGCACAGTATAGTGCGACACATCGAGATGGGCGTGGGAGATCAGGTGGGCTCGCCCGATCGCGATCCCGCCCGAGACCCCTGTTCCCTGAAGCATGAAGCTCATTCGCCTTCCCCGAAATAATCCCCGATCAAGGCGATGAGCGCTTCGACCGCCTGGGCTTCGTCGGTTCCATTTGTTTCGATCATGACTTTCGTTCCTTTCGTTGCGGCAAGCATCATCACGCCCATGATGCTTTTCGCGTTGACCCGCCTGCTCCCTCTTGCGAGCCAGACTTCGCTTTCGAATTTCCCGGCGAGCTGCGAAAGCTTGGCGGATGCACGCGCATGCAGCCCAAGCTTGTTGATGATCTCAACTTCCCGTTGCTGCATCTTGGAAGCCCCGGGTGAAAGGAATGATGCCTTCTGTGCCGCCGGAGAGTGCCTTTTTGACCAGCACGTCGAGCGCCTCGTTCCGGTAGGTCAGCGCACGAACGAGCATCGGCAGATTGACGCCGGCAATGCCTTCGACTTTTCCGGGAATGACCAGCTTGGATGCGATATTGCAAGGGGTCGCGCCATAGATGTCGGAAAAGACGATCACCCCGTCGCCCTGATCGAGCTGCCTGACGAGCCTGATCGCCTGCGGAAGGATGGCCTGGGGATCGTCGTGGACGCCGATGCCGAGCTGCATCAGATGCGGCGGCCTTTGTCCGACGACATGGCTGACGCAATGGATGAGGCTCTCTCCCAGCGTACCGTGGGCAACGATCAGTATCCCTATCATATTCCCCCCATAAAATTCAATTTTATCCCAAACTCGACCCTGCTTGATATGGCCTTAGTCGACCACATCGAGGCCCGGTTCTTTTTTCTCGAAATGGATGCGTTCATCGAATGACTTCGTGATGTGCACCTTGCCGCCCGAATCGATGAGAAGCGCATTTTGAACGCCCATTTCTTTTGCCGCTTCCCGCCATCCGCTCACCCCGGATATGAAGATCGGCTTGGAGGCCGCATCCGACAACGCGCCCGCATGCTCTCCCTTGGGAATGAGCACGGTGACCGCTTCCACGCCTTGGGCAGGATAGCCTGAGCGCGGATCGATGATGTGACAATAGCGTTTTCCGTCCAGCAGAAAATAGCGCTGGTAGTCGCCTGAAGTACCGATCGCCTCACCGTCTTTCAGCTCCAGTTCGGCGACCGCGCCAGGTCCTCTCGGGTTCTGGATGCCCACCCGCCAGGGGCGATTCCCATGGCTGCCGAGCGCCATGATGTTGCCGCCGATATTGATGAGTGCATTTTTCACACCATCCTCATGCAGCATTCTTGCCGCGACATCGAGCGCGTAGCCCTTGGCAAATCCGCCGAAATCGAGCCTGACGGCAGGGTTTTTGCTGTAGGCCGTTCCATTTTCGATGGCGATGTCGTCCATTTCGGGATGTTCCTGGACGAGCTTCCTGATTTCTTCCGGATCGGGCTTCACGGGCTTGAATTCGTCGTTCTGGAATCCCCACAGCTTGATCAGGTTGCCGATCGCAGGATCGAAAAGCCCTTTCGACCTGTCCGAAAGCATGGCCGCATCGTCGACGATTTTTTCGAGATCAGGCGCTATCTTCTTTCTTTTGCCCCCCCGAAAGGCCTCGTTGAGTTCCGTCACTTCGCTCGGCTTCCAGGCATGCAGCGCAACATGCATCTCGGAAAATTTCCGCATCACGCTGTTGATCGCGGCATCCGCTTCCGACTTATCCTTGCCGTAAACGCTCACTTCCACGAGCGTGCCGAAAATATAGCGCTGCTGCTGGTAGACTTGATGATTTGCGCAGCCTGAAAGAAAAAGAAACGCTAGAACAATCAGGCGCATCTGGATTCCAGAAGATCGACCATCATTTTCGCCACGTCGCATCCCGTCTGGTCATGAATTTCCTGCATGCAGGTCGGGCTGGTGACGTTGATTTCCGTGAGGTACTCTCCGATCACGTCGAGCCCGGCAAGCAGAATCCCTTCCGCTTCGAGAAACGGGCCGATTGCTTTCGCGATCTCGAGATCCCGCTCTGACAAGGGCTTGGCCACCCCGCGTCCACCCGAGGCAAGATTCCCTCTGGTCTCTCCCTGCTTGGGAATGCGCGCCAGGCAGTAGGGCGCAGGGATGCCGCCCACGACCAGGATGCGCTTGTCCCCTGCTTCTATTTCCGGGACGAAGCGTTGCGCCATGACCGTTTTCTTGCCGTAAAGCGTCGTCGTCTCGATGATGACGCCGATGTTCGGGTCGTTCTGCTTCATCCTGAAAACGCCGCTCCCGCCCATGCCGTCCAGCGGCTTGACGATGATGTCCCCGTGAATTTCAAGGAAATCGCGGATCGCTTCCTCCCTCCTCGCGACCAGGGTGGGTGGCGTGAATTCGGGAAATTTCGCAATCGCAAGCTTTTCGTTCCAGTTCCTGAGCGAGCCCGGCCTGTTGACGACCTGCGCTCCCTGCCTTTCCGCAAGCTCGAGCAATTGGGTCGCGTAATAATATTCCATGTCGAATGGGGGATCCTTGCGCATCATGACCACGTCATATTCGCAAAGATCGGACATGCCGGATTGGCCCCGTTCATACCAGGACGGCGTTTTCCCGGTGAGGAAGATTTCGGTGCATGAGGCAAACACGACCCCATGCTTCAGGATCATGTCTTCCTGATGAAAAACATGGATCGAGTGCCCTCTTTTTGCAGCCTCGCGCATCATCGCATAGCTCGAATCCTTCTTGATGTCGAAGGTCTCGAGCGGATCGATGAAGAAGGCGAGTTTCATGCCGTCCTTTCGAGTTCTATCGCGGCCGCGAGCAGCGCAAGCCGCGCCACCACGCCGTAGGCATAGAAGCGGTTGGGTGGGGTATTCGGGTTCGCCTTCGAATCCGGAAGCGAGCAGGTCGTTTCGAAGGCAAGGGGAACGAAATGCATGCCGGGCGCATTCAGATTCTCGTCCTTCCCGCGCCCCGTGTGCACCCTGTAGAAGCCGCCGACGACGAAATGGTCGATCATGTAGACGACGGGTTCGGCCACGGCCTCGTTGATGCTCTCGAAGGTGTGCACGCCTTCCTGGATCAGCACATGGGAAACGGGCATGCCCTCCTTGATGACTGCCATCTTGTTGCGCTGTTTTCTGTTGAGCCCCTTCACTTCATCCGGACTCCTGACGCTCATCACGCCCATGCCGTAAGTGCCCGCATCCGCCTTGACGATGACGAAAGGCTCCTCCTTGATGCCGTACTCGTCGTACTTCTTCCTGGTCTTTTCGAGGATCGCTCCGACATGGGAGGACAGGCATTCCTCCCCTATCCTTTCCTGGAAATTCACCTTCACGCAGGTTTCGAAGTAGGGATTGATGAGCCAGGGATCGATGCCGATCAGGCTGGAAAATTCCTCGGCCACTTCATTGTAGGCGGAAAAATGGTTCGATTTCCTTCTCGTCGCCCATCCGGCATGAAGCGGGGGCAGAATGGTCTGCTCGATGTTCTGCAGGATTTCCGGGATGCCGGAAGAAAGATCGTTGTTGAGCAGAACGATGCACGGATCGAAACCATCGAGGCCCAGGCGATTCCCGGTCCTTTTGACGGGCTCGAGAAGCAGGCTTTCCCCGTTCGGCAGAAGAAATTCAGTCGGGGATTCGATCTCGGGCATCAATGTGCCGATTCTCACCTTCATGCCCGACAGCTTCAGGATATGGGCAAGTGAAGCCACATTCTGCAGATAATACAGGTTGCGTGTGTGATTTTCGGGAATGAGCAGCGCGCCTCTTGCATCCGGGCAAACCTTCTCGATCGCCGACATCATCGACTGCACGCAAAGCGGCATGAAATCCGGATTCAGGTTGTTGAATCCGCCCGGGTAAAGATTGGTGTCGACGGGAGCGAGCTTGAAGCCGCTGTTCCTCAAGTCGACCGAAGCATAGAAGGGAGCAGCATGCTCCTGCCATGCGCCTCTCAGCCAATGCTCGATCGAGGGCATCGCCTCGATGATTTTTTTCTCCAGATCGAGCAGCGCGCCGCTCAGTGCAGTAGTCAGATGGGGAACCATTTGTCCTTCCGTCCCTCGCAGGATGTTAAAATGGGCTTTTGCAAGCCTCTATTAAGTCATGCTTACCACTTCCAATATTACCATGCAGTTCGGGGCCAAGCCCCTTTTCGAGAATGTTTCCGTCAAATTCGGAGAAGGAAACCGCTATGGCCTGATCGGCGCGAACGGCTGCGGAAAATCGACATTCCTCAAGATCCTGGGCGGCGACCTCGAAGCGAGTTCGGGTAACGTCTCGATCGATACGGGGGAGCGGCTCGGCAAGCTGCGCCAGGACCAGTTCGCATTCGAGGAGTACCGCGTGATCGATGCGGTCATCATGGGCCACGACGAATTGTGGCACATCATGCAGGAGCGGGAAAGGATCTACGGCCTTCCAGAGATGACCGAGGAAGACGGCATTCTGGTCGCCGAACTCGAAGGGCGCTTTGCCGAGCTCGACGGCTACACTGCGGAGTCGAGGGCTGGCGACCTGCTCCTCGGGGTGGGCATACCGATCGAGCAGCACTATGGACTGATGCGGGAAATCGCCCCCGGATTCAAGCTCAGGGTCCTGCTCGCCCAGGTGCTGTTCTCGGACCCCGACATCATGCTGCTCGACGAGCCCACCAACAACCTCGACATCAACAGCATCCGCTGGCTCGAAGGCATCCTCAACGAGCGCGGCAATACCATGATCATCATTTCGCACGACCGCCACTTCCTGAACAGCGTCTGCACCCACATGGCCGATCTCGATTACGGCGAAATCAGGGTTTACCCGGGAAACTACGACGACTACATGATCGCCTCGACCCAGGCAAGAGAGCGGCTGGTCGCAGACAATGCCAAGAAAAAGGCTCAGATCGCCGAGCTCCAGTCCTTCGTGAGCCGCTTCTCGGCGAATGCATCCAAGGCGAGGCAAGCGACATCACGCGCAAGACAGATCGACAAGATCAAGCTCGAGGAAATCAAGCCCTCAAGCCGCGTTTCTCCCTATATCCGCTTCGAACTCGACAAGCCGCTGAAGCGCCTCGCATTGGAAGTGTCGCATCTTTCGAAGGGATTCGACGGCAAGGAAGTGCTCAGGAATGTCGACTTGATGGTCGACGCCGAAGACAGAATCGCCGTCATCGGGCCGAACGGGATAGGCAAGACGACGCTGCTGCGCTCCATCGTCGGCGATCTTGGCATCGATTCGGGGGAAGTCAAATGGGCCGAGAAGGCCGAGATCGGGTATTTCGCTCAGGACCATTCCGCGGACTTCGAGGAGGACATGACCGTATTCGACTGGATGCGCCAGTGGGGAAAATCCGGTGACGACGATCAGGCGATCAGGGGAACCCTGGGGCGCCTGCTCTTTTCAGGGGACGACGCCAAGAAAAGCGTCAAGGTCCTCTCAGGCGGGGAAAAAGGCCGGATGCTTTTCGGCAAGCTGATCCTTTCCCGGCCCAATGTGCTGGTGATGGACGAGCCCACCAACCATCTCGACATGGAATCGATCGAATCGTTGAATCTTGCGCTCGAGCTTTTCAAGGGAACACTGATTTTCGTGAGCCACGACAGGGAATTCGTCTCCTCGCTCGCCAACCGGATCGTCGAACTCACCCCGTCCGGCATCAATGACTACCACGGCAATTACGAGGACTATCTTCTCAGTTCAGGAATTCGGAGCTGACTAGCGCGTGCCTGACCTTCCTGCCCACCAGGGAGTATGCAATGAGCGCAACGAAGGGAATGGATACCGCCCTGATCAGGGTGGTGTCCAGGTGCCAGTGGAAGTGCTCCTCGATCGCATCCACCACATAACCGATCAAGTTGACCGAATAAAACGTGAATACCGCGATGGTCAGCCTTCCGACCGTCTGCTGCAGGCGCAGCTGGAGGTGGAACCTGCGGTTCATCGCTGCGAGCAGCTCCTGATTCTGCGCCTCCCTCCTGACGTCGATCCTGGTGCGCAGCATCTGGCTCGCATGATTGATCCTGCTCGAAAAGAGATCAAGCCACCTGCCTGCCGATTCGCAGGTGTTTCTGGCAGGCTCCATTCTCCTGTTGAGGAAGCCTCCGAAGGTCGGGATGCCCTCGATGGGAGATTCGCGCAATTCCGAAAGCCGGTTCGAGACGACGCCGAAATAGGCCCTTGTTGCCGCGAAGCGGAAATAGGTCGAAGATATCAGCCCCTCGAGCCGCGCGGCGAACCCTGAAATGTCATCGAGCAGGGACTCGTCGTTCTTGTCGCTGCCCTGGGAAATGGCGTCCGTGATCTTCGTCAGCTCGCTGTCCATGGCGGGAACCTTCGCAATCAGGCTGCGCGCATCCGGCAAGGCCATGAGGGCGAGCATGCGGTAGGTTTCGACGTCGATGAGGCGAAGCAGCAGTCTGCCGCTCTGGGTAGGCAGGTTGCTGTTGGCAATCACCAGGAAGCGGGAAAACCCATCCTCGCGGATGCGGAAATCGGTATAAACGAGGCTGCCGCTGCCTCCTGCCTTCGATCCCGCCAGCGTGTCGGTTCCGAAATAGGATGCGATCTCGCTGAGCTCGGGCAACGCATTTCGCGATTGACCGGGCATGACACCGATGTGGGCAGCCACCAGCGTTTTTCCGGGTATTCCGGCAAACCAATCCTCGGGCAGGCAGCTCACTGCGGAATCAAGAAAGGGATTGTCGAACGCGCCGTGCTTCACGAAGGTGTAGCGGGTGAATTCCTGGTGTCTTTCCACCTTCAGGCGGAATTCCCCCAGATCCATGTGAAGGTTCTTCGATTCCCTCTCGGGCAATTTCCTGCCGAAAATTTCGCAAAGCCGGGCAAGATGAGCCCATTCCTGTGATCTTGCCGCTTCGTCCACAAGCAGCGCGATGAAGGAGGCACGCTCCGGCGGCATCAGCTTTTCATACTGGTGCGTATGGACTTCGTCGTTGAGCTCGCGGCGCAGCGTGTAGTCTTCAGGCAGGGTCATTTGCCCCCATATTGGCACAGGTTTTTTTAAAAGACAACGTTGCGCGACGGCCTCCGGAATTCTATGATTATGGGCATAATGAAGAAGACTCTATTCTTGCCAGCCAGCGCCCTCCTGATCATCGGCGCAGGAATTTTCGCTTGGCGGCATTCCCATGACAACGTCGGAGCGAACAGTCTCGTTCTTTACGGCAATGTCGACATCAGGCAAGTTCAGCTGGCATTCAAGGGTTCGGAGCGCATCGAAACGATGCTCGCCTTTGAGGGCGACAAGGTGGAAAAGGGACAACTCCTCGCCACCCTCGATACATCGCGGTTCCGGGAAAATGTCGAATTGAGAAATGCCGAGCTCTCCGCCCAGCAGGAAGTCGTGAAGCGGTTGGTATCGGGGAGCAGGATTGAAGAAATTGACAAGGCAAGTGCCGATTATGATGCAGCAAAAATCGACGCCGGCAATGCCGAGCGCAATGCAGAGCGATTGAAGCGCCTCGCATCCCGCCATTTCGTATCCGAACAGCAGGCTGACAATGCTACTGCTGCTGCCAAGGCGGCGAGTGCGCGCATGAATGCTGCGGGCGAAGTACTGAGGCTCGCCCGGAAAGGGCCGCGGAGGGAAGACATCGATGCGGCGAAATCGGTGCTGGAAGCGGACAAGGCGGCACTTGCCCTGGCCTCTCTCGATCTTGCAGATGCAAGCCTGCATGCCCCATCGAATGGCGTCATCGAGGACAGGATACTGGAGCCGGGCGACATGGCTTCCTCGGGAAAGCCTGTCTACACGCTTGCGCTCACGAACCCGGTCTGGGTAAGGGCCTATGTTTCAGAACATGACCTCGGCAAACTCAAATTGGGCATGGCCGCCGAAGTTTCGACAGACAGCTATCCAGGAAAAAGCTATCGCGGGTGGGTGGGCTACATTTCCCCGAGCGCTGAATTCACGCCGAAATCCGTGGAAACGCCTGAACTCAGGACCAGCCTGTCCTACCAGGTGAGGATTTTCGTGTGCAATTCCGAAAACGAATTGCGCCTCGGCATGCCCGCGACAGCGTCGATTTCCCTCCTTGACCCGATCAAGGCAGCCCCTTGCAGGACGTTCTGAATCCGGCAATCGAAGCATCCCGGCTTTCCAAGACTTTCCTGGCGGGCGGGAGGCGCATCGAGGCGCTGAATGAAGTCAGCTTCACGGTGAAGCATGGCCTCGTCACAGGGCTCATCGGGCCGGATGCAGCCGGAAAGTCGACCCTGATGCGGCTTGCGGCAGGCCTGCTCGTTCCCGATTCGGGCTCGATCAGCGTTTTAAGCCTCGATGCCACGAGGCAGTCCCTCAAGATCCAGAGCGCCATCGGCTACATGCCCCAGCGTTTCGGCCTGTACGAAGATCTGACGGTACAGGAGAATCTCGATCTTTATGCCGATCTTCAAGGCGTCCCGATGGGGGATCGCCCATCCCGCTTCGAAGAACTGCTCGCCATGGCAGGGCTCTTCCCTTTTGTGAAGCGCTTAGCCGGCAACCTTTCGGGGGGGATGAAGCAGAAGCTCGGTCTTGCCTGCTCACTCGTACGCCAACCCGAGCTCCTGCTGCTCGACGAACCTACGGTGGGCGTGGATCCGGTTTCCAGACGCGAACTCTGGTCCATCGTCTATCGCCTAGTGAAGGAAAAAGGGACCAGCGTTCTGCTCAGCACGGCCTATCTGGACGAAGCTGAACGCTGCGACGAAGTCGTTTTGCTTCATGAAGGCAGCGTTCTCGACCAGGGTGAACCGGCCACATTCAGAAAATCCATGGATGGCCGGGTTTTCGCAGCAAAAGCGCCCGGCATTCCAAAGCGTCTTCTTCAGACCGAGATTTCCCGGACACCAGGGGTCATCGACGCGCTGATCCACGGTGACCATGTGCGCATCGTGATGGAAGGGCTAACGCCGCCAGATGCCCGCCCCGATGTGTCGATTGTGCCCTTGCCGCCGAGATTCGAGGACCGCTTCGTCACCCTGCTGAAAAAGACCTCGTCAGTGCGGCATGAAGTGCCCTACGAAAAGCCGATTGCTCAGGCGAAGGGAGCCGTGATCGAACTCGAGAACCTGCAGAGAAAATTCGGGGATTTTTACGCCGTGAAAAACGTGACTTTCTCGGTGTCCGGCGGAGAGGTTTTCGGCCTGCTCGGCGCGAACGGCGCCGGAAAATCCACCACGTTCAGGATGCTGTGCGGGCTCCTCGCGCCTTCCGGCGGGACGCTGAGAGTGGCCGGCGAGGATCTGAGGCATGCGGCATCCAAGGCGCGCGCCAAGATCGGTTACATGTCCCAGAAATTTTCCCTTTACGGCAACCTGAGCATCCTCGAGAACCTGAAGTTTTTCGGGGCAGCCTATGGTCTTTCCGGAAATGCAGGACAGAACAGGATCGCCTGGGCGATCGATGAATTCTCCCTGGCAGACATGAAGGATGCCGTCAGCGGAGACCTTTCCCTGGGTTACAAACAGCGCCTCGCGCTTGCTTGTGCCCTGATGCACGAACCCGAGATCCTTTTTCTGGACGAACCCACTTCGGGCGTGGATCCGCTTGCGCGCCGGGAATTCTGGCAGCGCATCAACGATCTCGCCTCAAGCGGGGTGACCGTCATGGTGACGACGCATTTCATGGAAG
This sequence comes from Pseudomonadota bacterium, assembly GCA_021802545.1. GTDB lineage: Bacteria > Pseudomonadota > Gammaproteobacteria > Burkholderiales > JABEVD01 > JABEVD01. Next base: position 25,054 of record JAJZRS010000016.1, on the reverse strand, counting down.
AGGCCGAATATTGCGACCGGCTCGCCATCATGGCCGAAGGAGAAATCCTGAAGATAGGCACGCCTGCGGAAATCAAGGCGGGGGCCGGCATTGAAAACCCCACCATGGAAGATGCATTCGTCGAACTGATTCGTGCCGTGGAGGCCTCATGAACAGGCGTCTTGGCGGGCTGATCAAAAAGGAATTCCTCCAGATCGTGCGCGATCCGAGCAGCATCGCCATCGCCTTCCTGATGCCGCTCGTCCTGCTGCTGCTCTTCGGCTACGGCGTCTCACTGGATTCCGAACACATTCCCATCGGGGTCGTCATGGAAAAGCAAAACGCCGATGCATCGAATTTTGCTTCGATCTTCCATGATTCCCGCTACTTCAGCACGCGTTATTACAGGAGCACGAGAAGCGCGACGGATGCGATGATATCCGGAAAAATCAACGCAATTGTCGTGCTGAAGCAGGATTTTTCAAGACGGATCGGACATGATGCGCCGGTGCAGCTGATTCTGAACGGCGTGGACGAAAATACGGCCAGGATCGTCTCCGGATACGTCGACGGCGCTTTCCAGAAATGGCTGGAGCGTGATGCCGCAATGCGCGGCCTGCCGCTTGAAACTCCCGTCAGGATAGAGCAGCGGATCCGGTTCAACAGCGAACTCAGGAGCAGGAATTTCCTCGTTCCCGGACTCGTCGCAGTGATCATGACGCTCATCGGCGCGCTGCTCACCGCGCTCGTGATGGCGCGCGAATGGGAAAGGGGAACCATGGAAGCGCTGCTCGTCACCCCTGTTTCGATGGGTGAGGTGATACTCGGCAAACTGATCCCCTATTTTCTTCTCGGCATGGGCGGTCTCGCCTTGTCGGTTGCCATGGCCCTCTGGCTCTTCGAGGTGCCGCTACGCGGCTCGATCTGGGTGCTGTTCGCCGCATCAAGCCTTTTCCTCGTCACTGCGCTCGGCATGGGACTCTTCATCTCATCCATTGCGAAGAGCCAGTTCGTCGCAGGACAGATCGCGATCATCGGCACATTTCTGCCCGCATTCATTCTTTCAGGCTTCATTTTCGACATCAACAGCATGCCGAAGATCGTCCAGTTCATCACCCACATCATCGCCGCACGCTATTACGTCGCCATCCTGCAGACGCTCTTTCTGGCCGGCAACGAATGGAGCGTGATCCTGCCCAATGCAGGCGCGCTCGTGCTGCTGTCCGTTCTCTTTTTCGGACTCACCTGGAAAAATACCCGAAAGCGTCTCGAATAAATGGGAAAGCGGATCTTCGCCCTGATGGTCAAGGAATTCCTCGCCCTCCTGAAAGACAAGAAGGGGCGGCTGGTGCTTATCGTGCCGCCCTTGATCCAGCTGCTCGTTTTCGGGTATGCGGCGACCTTCGATCTGAAGCATGTCCCTTTCGCCGTCTATTCCGAAGACAAGGGTTCCGTTTCCAGGGATCTCGTCGCCGCATTCAGCGGTGCATCCAGCTTCTCCCTCCAGGCTGAACTTGCGAACGAAAAGTCCATCTCGAGCCTCATCGACAAAAGACAGGTGCTGATGGTATTGCGCATCGGCCCGAATTTCAGCTCAAGCCTGCTGCAGGGCAGGCCTTCCCCCATCCAGATCATCGTGGACGGCAGGAATTCGAACACGGCGATGCTGGTCGTCAATTACTCGGGAACGATCCTGAAGAAATTCAACGAAGCCTGGGCTTCCTCGCACGGCGGATCGATTCCCGTGCGCATCGAGGCGCGCGCCTGGTTCAATCCCAATCTGGAAAGCCGCTGGTTCTTCATCCCGGGCATCGTGGGTCTGCTCACCCTGCTCGTCACGATGCTGGTCACCGCCCTGTCGGTTGCGAGAGAGCGGGAACAGGGGACATTCGACCAGCTTCTCGTCACCCCCATGAGCCCTGTTGAAATTCTGATCGGCAAGGCATTGCCCGGCTTCCTGATCGGCATGCTTGAAGCGACCGTGATCACGTTGGCCGCGGTTTTCTGGTTTCACGTACCGCTCTTGGGCAGCATCCTGACGCTCTATGTCGGCATTTTCCTTTTCCTGCTCTCCGCAGTAGGCGTCGGGCTCATGATCTCGTCGATCGCCGTGACCCAGCAGCAGGGGCTGCTTGGCGCATTTTTCTTCATGGTCCCTGCGATCATCCTTTCCGGATTTGCCACGCCTATCCGCAATATGCCGACCATCGTCCAGGATATCACCCTGATCAACCCGATGCGCTATTTCCTGATCATGCTGAGAGGCGTCTTCCTTCAGGGAACGCCCTTTCCCCTGCTCCTTCCCGAACTCTGGCCGCTTGCCGCCATCGGCATCGTCTGCCTTGCAATCGCGGGCTGGCTGTTCAGGAACAGGATGTACTAACCGAACAGGGTCAAGGAACGGTAGGAAACCAGGCACCCGAAGATGAACAGGCCGATGGCCCAAATCAGCTTGTTCTTGTAGACGAAGAAATGATAGTAGAGGATCAGGAAGGTGATCGTCATGAAGGCCGGCGCCAGCCTCGCCACATGGATCATGTAAGGTTCGTCCATATTTCCTCCCGATTGTTACATTGTAGGGAATTCAGAAAATAAAAAAAGGGGGCCTAAGCCCCCTTGAAGTTGGGGTAAATCTTTTATTCGACGCGCTCGCCGTGCAGGCTGACGTCGAGTCCTTCGCGTTCCTGCTCTTCGGTCACTCTGAGGCCCACGACCATGTCGATGACCTTGAGGATGACGAAGCTCACCACAGCGTCGTAGACGATCGTGACCAGAACGCCCTTGGCCTGGATCATCAGCTGTGCACCGTTTCCTTCCAGGACGCCAGCCGTTCCGCCGATCGCCTTGACAGCGAACACGCCGGTCAGGAGCGCACCGACGATACCGCCGATGGCATGGACGCCGAATGCATCGAGAGAATCGTCATAGCCGAGCATGTTCTTCATGTAGACCGCAGTCCAGAAGCAGATCACGCCGGCCGCGATGCCGATCACCAGTGCGCCGGTCGGACCCACGAAACCGGATGCCGGGGTGATTGCGACCAGACCTGCGACTGCACCGGAGCAGATACCCAGAACCGAGGGCTTGCCCTTGGCCATCCATTCGGCGAACATCCAGGACACAGCTGCCATTGCGGTCGCGATCTGGGTGACTGCCATTGCCATGCCTGCGCGGTCGTTTGCTGCACCTGCGGAGCCGGCGTTGAAGCCGAACCAGCCCACCCACAAGAGGGACGCGCCGATCAGGGTAAGCACCAGGTTGTGCGGGGGCATCGGCTCCTTGCCGTAACCCACGCGCTTGCCCATCACCAGGGCTGCCACCAGGCCTGCCACACCGGCGTTGATGTGAACGACGGTACCGCCTGCGAAATCCAGCACGCCGTCGCCGCCAAGCCAGCCGCCAGGGCCCCATACCATGTGGGCAATCGGTGCATACACCAGAACCAGCCAGAACGCCATGAACCAGAGCATCGCCGAGAACTTCATGCGGTCGGCAAAGGCGCCGGTAATCAGCGCTGGCGTGATGATGGCGAATGTCATCTGGAAGGTCATGTAGGTGGATTCAGGAATGGTACCTGCAAGTGCATTGACCGCATCCAGACCCATGCCCGAGAGGAAGAACCGGCTCATTCCGCCGAAATAACCATTGCCGTTGGTGAACGCCAGGCTGTAGCCGATGATCATCCAAAGAACGGTCACGAGGCAGGTGATTGCGAAACTCTGCATCACCGTGGCCAGCACGTTCTTCTTGCGCACCATGCCGCCGTAGAAGAGCGCGAGACCTGGAACGGTCATCATCAGCACCAGCGCCGTGGAAGTCAGCATCCAGGCATTGTCGCCGGAATTGATGAATGCACCCGGATTCGGCGCGGCTGCAGGGGCTGCAGCTGGCGCCGCGGCTGCGGGAGCTGCTGCAGCGGGCGCTGCGGCAGGTGCGGACGCATCGTCAGCAAAGACAGGCGATGCGAAACACAATGCTCCGAAAAGCGAGAGCAGTAACCAAAGCTTTCTCATCATGTTCTCCTCAAAGTGCGTCCGGACCGGTCTCGCCGGTGCGGATGCGGATGACTTGGGAAAGATCGGAAACGAAGATCTTTCCGTCCCCGATTTTCCCCGTTCTGGCAGCCTTTTCGATGGCCTCGATCACCTGGTCGAGAAGATCGGCCTTGATTGCTGCTTCGATCTTGACCTTCGGCAGGAAATCGACGACGTATTCTGCGCCGCGATACAGCTCGGTATGCCCTTTCTGGCGGCCGAACCCCTTGACCTCCGTGACGGTGATGCCCTGCACGCCGATGGCTGAGAGGGCTTCACGCACTTCGTCAAGCTTGAAAGGCTTGATGATTGCTGTGACGATTTTCATGTGAACTCCTTAAGTGGATGTCAGAACTTGTAGATCGCTTCCAGGCCGAACGAGGTCTGGTTCGATTTCGAGGTACCATCGGCCTGCTTGAATCCTGCAGCAACGCCGTTGTTGGAATGGTCGCCCCGCACTTCGCCCCTGAACTCGAAACTCTTCGCAGGCATGTAGGCGAGCGTCAGGGTATTTTCGGACCACTTCATCGGAACGCCTGTGCCGGTCCTATAGCCTTGCTTGTCGTTCAGGTATTCCGTACGGAAGGAAACCCTCCACATGTCGCTGAGCATGTAATTCGCGTACACTGCCAAGCCGTCCCATTTTGCCTTGGAACCCACAGCCAGCGCATTTTCCTGGCTGCCGTTGTCGTAGTTCAGCACGAAGGAAAGCGCATCGGTCGCATTGATCGTCGCCACCAGATCAACCAAGCTGCGGTTGCCGTTGGCTGCGGCCATTTCCTTGCCGCCGTAGTAGGAACCTGCCAGGGAAATCATCTTGGAGGGTGCTGCCGTGAATCCCAGCTCGAGCGTCTTGTCCGTATTCTGGTCCTGAACCTGATCCCATCCATTGTTGATGCCGGCGATCAGGCTGACCGTGTCGGATGCTGCATAGGTGACGCGCGCACCGGTATGGGTGAAGGGGATCGCATAGCCGAACAGGATGGAGCGGGAATAATTGGTGTCCGACATGCTGGGAATGACTTCAGCGCCGGCAAGGGTCGCGAACTTTCCTAAGATTGCGGTCATCGGCCCGGTAGCATAGCTGACGTACGCCTGGGTGAAATCAAGATGCTGTGTACCGGCGCCCGCGCCGACTGAACCGATCACGCTGGAATCCTGCCCGCCTGTCAAATTGACCACTCCGCCGAATCCGGAAGTAGGCTGCTTGGCAACCGTGACGCTTACCTGGTTGAGATTGAAGCTGTCGAATTTCTTGCCTGCCACAGCGTTCGGAGCGTCGAACACACGGGTTGCTCCGCCAGTCGTGAAGAGCCCGGTGCTGTCCATATTGGTGTAACCTGCATCAATGTAGCCACTCATCGTGACCCCTGATGCGCCAAGGACGTCGGACAGGGTCGGTACCTTGCCATCAGCCATCGCGACGGAGGGAACCGAGATGACTCCGGCAAGGATAAGAGAAGAGGTCAATTTGTTCACAGTAATACTCCCTTTTTATGTGGATGAAAAAACTACACCCCCTTTAAAGCAGTTACCGTGCCAGAAAATCATCTAATTGAATATTAAGGAATTATTTACATAAATAAAGTTGATCCTGGAAAAACTGACTCTTATTGGTGCACTATGCACCATAATTGAGCACAGCTGGAATTGCGAATTTTGCTACACTTGGGAATCAATATTAAGGAGGAATCATGATCAATCAAAAACTGCTCGACGAAATCGGCGCCAAGGTGAGTGAGGTGATGGCATCAAGCCCGGCCAAGGATGTCGAAAAGAATGTCAGGGCGATGCTTGCCAGCATGTTCTCGAAGCTGGATCTGGTGACCCGCGAAGAATTCGACGTGCAGAAAGAAGTGCTGTTGCGGACGCGGGAAAAACTGGGACATCTTGAAGAGCGCGTTGCGGCGCTCGAGAAGGCTGCCTTGGCGCCGGAGGAATAATCCGCTGTCATGGGACTGGCTGTCCTGTACAGCAGGGCGCTTTACGGACTGGATGCCCCGCTCGTGACCGTGGAAGCGCACATAGGATCAGGACTGCCGGCTTTCACCATTGTCGGCCTCCCGGAACTCGAGGTCAGGGAAAGCCGTGACAGGGTCAGGTCCGCCCTGCTCAACAGCAGGTTCAGCTTTCCTTCCAAGCGGATCACGGTGAATCTCGCACCGGCCGATCTCCCCAAGGAAAGCGGGAGGTTCGATCTGCCGATTGCGATCGGCATCCTCGCCGCATCCGGACAGATCCCCAAGAACGGGCTCGCCGAATACGAGTTCGCAGGGGAACTTGCTCTCTCGGGCGAATTGAGGCCGGTCAAAGGCGTGCTCGTGATGACCCTCAATGCAAAGAAGACGGGCAGGGCCTTTGTCCTGCCTGCTGAAAATGCAATGGAAGCGGCCATCGTCAAATCCGCAATCATCCATCCCGCAAGAACGCTTGCCGAAGTATGCGGCCATCTCACTGAAATTGCTCCCATCCCGAAATTCGCAGGCAGCCCCGAAACAAGGAAGGCTGTCTATCCGGATTTTTCGGAAATCAGGGGACAGGCGCACGCAAGGCGCGCGGCCGAAATCGCTGCTGCGGGAAACCACAGCCTCCTCATGATAGGTCCGCCGGGCACGGGAAAATCAATGCTCGCATCCCGTTTCCCTGGCATATTGCCTGAAATGACAGAGACGGAAGCGCTCGAATCCGCTGCGATCCATTCCCTGTCGAATTCGGGATTCGATCCAGCGAACTGGGGCAGGCGCCCTTTCCGCTCCCCCCATCACACCTCATCCGCAGCCGCCATGGTGGGAGGCGGTGTTAGTTCCTAAAATAAATAACAATGAACAACAATAAACGCAAATTCATAGAATTAAATAACAACAAGAAATAATCTCTGAATAGCGTTAAGAAAAATTCTTAGCTAGCAATTAACACTTTTATGGCCAACTCTTCAGATAATGTATTGGCCTCCTATTGGGTTCACGCATGCTTTAATTCATAATGTATAAAATGATAACTTGCAGGATTCTAAATGGCTGCCACCTCAACCGGTAAACGTGCAATCCGGTACCTACGAGCACATTTCAATGATGGAGTTTCTCAAAATCTCCAACAGCTCCTTGCTGCAGCAATAGCAAAAAAATCAAAAATACACGAACGCCTACAAACTATAGATGCTGCTGCAACAGCTACAAGGTTTATTAGTCGTTGCAAGGAAGAGGATGGTTTCCTGTGTGGACACATGACCATGTTCGAACGCGGTAGCTGGCAATTGGTGATCAGCGATGATCCCAATGCCACTGAACTTACCTTTGAAGCTGTACAGCCACCTACCAATCTGAAGACTGCAAAACAACAACAATGGGTTCAAGGAGCACTTTTCTTTATCATTGTTAAAAACCATGTCGCTATCATCCAAAGCCAATCACTCAAGTCGAGCGCTTTTGAACATTATTTGGCTTGGCTTCTAAGAGATAAAACAGAGCTGTTAACGCCGAAGCAGGGCTTCGCTCTTATCGATGAACCGATGCCCGCCACCGAAGAACGTATTCGGAAAGCTCACATTAAAAGTATCCGCTTGGGACGTCCATTGTTAAATGAAACTGAGCTTGAAGAGAGTGCTGCTGTACCTAAAAATAAAATAACACATGCGTTCAAGGCATCAGGTCCCATGATTCAAGTTATCAAGGAACTGATGGATCCAGCTCAGTTTGAAAAATTAGGACTTGCTGACCGTGTCCTTGATGGAAATCTCGAAGTATGGGTTGAATTGCGGCACCCAGCCAGAATCCGCTCAAAGCCTGAGGACTCCATTCGCCTATTAGATGATTTGGCACTCGGTTTACGTAGTCTTGATGAAGATGAAATTCAGCTACAACTTACTGATGGTTCTAAAGTCAAAGGAAATGATCTGCGCGTTACTGGAAATGTGTCCTTTTCTGTTAGCAAGGGAGTTCCCGTGGAAAGTGATCTTTTTAATAACATGCGCGAATGGTTGCGCCAACAGATAAAAAATGGGCTAGTTAAGCCTGATTGACATGCTCAGACTGTTGAGACTGGGAATAATAATTTCATGTGCGCTCATATTTTGGGCGGCATGGTATATTGCACCTGGCTTATTGTCGCCCAGAGCACTCTATTATTTCCTTTCTATATGGGTCCCAACATGGGGACTAGCTCTGTATTTCTATAGAAAATTATCGGATCTTTCAACCCTAAAAGAGCTAAAAGCTCGCCCGAATCATCGATTAAATCTTGTCCTTCCTGAACTAAGAGGTCGAGTTTGGTGGCTTGCCGGAGTTGGGGTCATTTCAAACCTGTTGCTTTGGGTAATAGCATCTACAAACCTTGCGCAACATTCAGCAATTTATGGACTATCTGCAGGCTTGCTCGTGGGAATTGAATTATCTTATCTTGTCCTCCTGCCATTCTGGCTCAACGAGATTCATCAATTTGTAGAACGCGCAAAACTTGACGACAACAACAGTCAGCGAAGAGATTTTTTATTGAAAGAGTTGTCTACTGGATCTTCGGGGAAACGATAAGTCTAATAATCCATGCGGTCAGAACCAAGGACAATCGAAGAACATATCCCTAAAACCCTTGACGAAGTGATCCGGCTACGCCGCGAGTCCTTTTCGCTCCGCCTATCCTCCCCAGATGAGTTAGTTGCATTGTCGGCCGAAACTCTTGAGGACCGCGATATAGCAATCCAAGCGACCATCGACAACTGGCACCTGATTTGTCTCACCTACACGAAGGCTGCGAACATGGCGCCACAACTCACGCATTTCTTGCTTGGGGTTAATCGCGAAGCCGATTGCGCCTGGATGACGTCTGCCGTCAACGCCATTGACCTGGAGAAAGGCGTTGTTCGAACCAATAATAGCTTGTACGGTTTAGGCCCCAAAGGGGAGGGCCATCCCGATCTCAATTTGATTCTGCATGTTTGCCACACCCTGCACAAATGGGGAATCGGCAAGCAATTGGGCGTTCTGGAAGTCGTTTATTGATTAGTCAAACTTCAACCACCAAATCGGGCTGAAATTGGCTATTTTCCATAGATCCATCAGGCATCATGTAACCCCTCGGATTGCAGATCACCCGTGTTCCATTTGGATGCTGATAATCGAAAGAATCATGAGTATGGCCATGAATCCATAATGTGCTGTCACCCATCAACTCATCCAGATTCGAGGCAAAGCATGCTGCCAGGATATTTTCCTTGAAGCGGTCCGCAACCGACATACTCGACGGTAAATGGTGCGTGACCACCACAGTTTTACCGTCGAACTTAACGGACAGACTCTGCTTCAGGAAGCCGAGATCTCGTTCGTGCAGGGTGATCGAGTCCAGCGGAGTAAACCGCTTCTCTTTGTATCTGATCACACGGAAATCCATGCTGCCTTGTCCGGCCCTCATGGCCGCATCGCGACGATCTGTGCCAAGGAAATTGAAATCAGTCCATAGCACGGCTCCGAGGAAACGCACGCCCTGGATAACGACTTCGCCCGGGTTGAGCACATGAACACCGTGGCTTTTGCCTGTCTCAGCAATCTCCTGATTCTCTTTTTCGATCGAGGAGAAATAATATTCATGGTTCCCAGGCACATAGACAATTTCCTTGTCCGGCCATATCTGCCGAGCCCAGGCAATACCGCAAGCCTCTTTGTCGATATCTCCGGCCAACACAATCACGTCAGCATCGACTGGTTTCGGCTGAAATTTCGAAAGCTCTATATGCAGGTCACTCAGAATATGGATCTTCATAGTTGATCAGGATGAGCCCAATGCTTCCTCGAGTTCACGAATCAGTTTCGACTTGGGAATGCCGAGCCATCCGGCTCGGGCGGCCATTGCATCCCAAAGCGCGTGATGACGTGTAGCCTGGCCGTTCTTTGACCAGAAGGTCTCGACTGCAGCCTGATAACGTTCCCCGGTTTTATGGTCATGGGACAACACGCTGGGTAGTACCCCGGGTTGCTTTACCAATCTTTTCGGCCATGACGAACCAAAGAGCCTTTGAATCTGCAGCCAATCGAGATTCGGCGCATCAGTCCATAGAACGACATCATCCTTGAGACTGTCGATCCACTGCTCGAGTTTCACTGCGACCCCGGATCCTTGAATCGAACCGCCTTCCAAGTGAGGCAACACGTTCTCGGCCACCCATTGCGAACAGATCTCCGGAGACCATGTATCCGAGAGCTCGGCATAGAAAGTGTGCATTCCTGTCTCGTCGACGATTCCGATCGAGATCAAACCTGCTTCAATAGATAAATCAGTGAGCTCGGTATCCAGAAATGCATGCCGCATGGTGTCCACTTTCGTTGGTTTGACCACCTGTTCGAGGATCAATGGTACATCCAAATTGAATATAGAGATGAGTTTATGCCGAGCCCATTTCTACTCTGTAGAAATCAGAATGAATTGATAATAGTGCATTGAGTGGTTAAAATTGGATCAATGCACTATTAAGGATGCGCTATGGATTTCCAACTCATGTCTGATCCCGCAATCGAAAAGGAGATCGGCAATCGCTTCAAGGCCCTCCGTCTGCGCAAGAACATGACCCAGGCAGAACTGGCCAGAAGGGCATGCATGCATCGGAACGCCGTCAGCGCTTTGGAAACCGGAAAAGGTTCCCACTTGGCCACTGTGATTGCCTTGTTGCGCGAGCTGGGCGCCATCGAGAACTTGAATGGCTTCCTTCCCGAGATCATGATCAGCCCCATGCAAATCGTCAAGATGAAGGGCAAGATCCGTCAGCGTGCTTCCCAGATGCAGACCAGTGCGCCAAAGAAAGCGGTCGACTGGTAGTTTTGGAACAAGTCAGTTATTGGTTGGATCAACATAAGAAATAACGTTTGAGGTGAGGGGCAACCGAGAGCGCGAACGAAGGAGCAGACGATGCACCAACTCATCCTCTATCCTGTCAGCTCCAGATAGCGACTAGCTCTGCAATCTTGGTTGCGATCACCGTCATTGTATCCTCCGATGTGTCCAGACCGCTTCGCGAAGCGAGCATGGGGCTGACATCACGGAGCGCTGTGTATGTCGTACCGTGCACGATAGGCACCAGCCGGTTACCCTGCAGGAGCGTCGAAAGCTCTTTATCTGCCACGCCCTCTTTCGGGAGGCGTGCGAGCAATGCAGGGGTCACCAGGACGAGTCCGATTTTCGAGGCGACCAAGCCCTTGTCGATCGCGCGCATCATTGGCACGCCAAGACCAAGATCCTTCTCGCTAAACCAAACCTTGACACCAGTCGCCTCGAGCAAATCGTGCAGTTCCTTGGCGGCGCCTTGCCGGTCGTCCCAGGCGTGGCAGAGGAAGCAATCTCGAAGATCTGGCTTAGCCGCCGTTTGGAACTCAACAGCCTCACGCACCGGTGTGAGAGACGCTATCTGAGTTGGCGTGTACGAGACAGGCGAACTGGCGCGTGACCAGCGCGGCCTTGAGCCACCGCTCCCGATTGATCTTCCACCTCCGCTGTAGCTGCTGCCCGACGTGTGAGACGAACTGTAGCCCCCGTAGTTACTGCGATAACCACCATAGCGGGAACTGCATGCAGGGCAGTTCGCTCGGGCGGCTGCGGAATGGTGACCTCGAACTGGTGCTGTGCATTGTGCCATTGCTTCCTCCTTTGTTGGTGGCGGTACTGATGGTATGGCGTGGCGACTCTCTGATGTCTAACGTGTAGCTGATGGGAGCCGCGCTTTTGCAGCAACCCAGCCCCCTGAGGTGGCGAACTCGAGCGGAAAGTCAGGCTGCCAATTTACTGAGTTGCCCAGGTTTTCTTGAGAAGAAAAAAGAAACACCACCGGGCACTTCGGCAATTTGTGGATCAAGATATTTTTCCCCTTTTTGTTCCAGTAATTCTTGCCACTTTGCTTGAATATCTCGCCATGGCGCCTTTGCAATGCGTTGAATGTCATACCAATGATACAGCTCACCCCAGCTGATAAATGTAGTGCCATTTGCATATAATTGATCAAGGCGGCCCCACACTTGATCAACGTGACGTTTAATCATGCTTTGCTCCTCAGGGTAATCGAGCGAGGATAGTATCGCTCTAATCAGATAACGTCAACTTATTTTATTAGGGGCGCAATAAAAACTTAGATCGACACTATTTCATTGCGGCCAAGCATGCTAACACAGGTAAATCAGTATAACTACATACTGCTAAGCTCGCCTCATACTGGCAGAATTGGCAGGTACCTCAAAAATCTATTTCACGGATAATGATAAAAATTAATCATGATCAGCCGGGTTGAAATCTCCGATCATTAAAGCCATTCAATCCCTTCCTGAGGGGCAGCCCTTCCGCATCGACTGGTTCGGAAACTTGGCGCATTTCAACAGCATTCGCCACAGCCAACCATTCGTCAAAATCATGCTGTCCGAAGTCTTGAATGATGGAGAATGGACTTACCCTGAAAAATTTGACTCCCCTATTCAGCAGCAAAGCAAATGGGTTCCCATTGGTTATCTGCCTCTCATAAGAATCGGTGACATCTGGCAAAACGGCTCACTGCTTCAGCAGCCAGACTACACGACCGAAAAAATGAAGCTGCGGATTCACCCTGACTGCGCCAAGATCATCAAATCAGGCGTCAGCAGAGAAGAAAACGCCGACTTCATCCTGCCGTTCGATCGCCACCCATATCATAAGGGGCACACCAATTCCTATTGCCTGATGGTGGAATCCGGCACAGCCTCAGTGATAATTCCATCGCTCGAATTGATCCGTTTTTATTTCGGGTCATCAAGCAATCTGTTGGCGCGAATTTTCAACGTTCCATTCGATGAAAGCAGGTTATGGACGTCCATCCAAAAGGATGAAGATGGCATGGCCGACATTGGATTGGCCCATGGGATTTCTGGTTATTCCGCCGCAGACGTTGCGAGAATTGCACTCGACGCCAATGCCTGGCGCGCCGTGAGGATTGCAGGAGAGTCATGCATGGCAGCCACAGCCATGAAAGAAAAGGCCTATCCGAAAGCGGTGTTCCCATTCATTGGCGAAACTGAATTAGTGGTGAACGGGATATGGCTCGATGACGACAAAAAGAGATTCCTCGCATTCAGAATCCTTTCCTGCTCACACCCATTTCCCTTCGTCTCACTGCACTACACCATGGCCCGCAAACCTATTTCAACGGGCCAGGGCAACAGCGATGACGGGGATCAGGGCAAGCCTGGGGGCGGGCGTAGCGGCCACAAAGAAAAAAACTTGCCGTTAGACAATCGCGAGCCTTCCAAGAATTTGGGCAGCAGACGGGTGCCTATCAAACGCGAAATACGCTTTCCGGACCTGATTCCCAAGCCTGTATTGCGCATAGATCCGATCAAACCGGTAACGATTTATTGTTCGAGTACCTCGCCAGAAATCGAATCGTGGTCGACGGGTGATGGAGGGACAGAGACCGGAATCCGACCGGTCGATTTGGTGGATGCTGATCGGGCGCCACTCCCTGTATGGCACCCTTTATTCCATACGCCTTATTGGAAGATGCTTTCCGAGCTCGTAGAATCCTTGAAGAAAGAATTTTCTGTCGTGCAATTCGTGCCGTTGGATCCCAGACAATCCTACCCACAGATTTCATTGATGCCCAGGATCGTCAATGACGATGGAGAAATTCATCCTTGGTGCCTGCTTGAAGAACAAGGAAAAGGCAGGCCACGGTATGTCTCCGTTTTGCGATATGGAATAGACTTTCCAAGTGGCATCGCATTCTTCTTGGAAACCGCCTGGGGAAATGATCCCCAAGATGAAACGCCCAACCTCTTTGTATGCTCTGACCCTAGCGGGATCATCAGTGATGCAACATGTTACTACGACAAGTTACGCTATGCATTATGGGGAGAGGGGCAGTCAGAATGGTTCCCCTTTTTCAGTCAAGCCAACTTATGACGAAGGCGACCCGGTAATCCACTGGCTCTCTATGAGCTTATTTAACAACTAAGATCGGGCCCCGCAGAAGTTATTATCCTGCTTTTGTTCCAGAATGAATGGCATTTAGCCACGGACGAATCCAATCACCTGTATTTTGCCTGTCAAAAAGATAAATTTCCGAGTTGGTTACTTCGCCCCAACGAGTATCAGCCGCCAAAAGTATTTGGCGAGCAATAGCTCGGTTATTCGCAATAGCCTCTTCTGTCGTCATAAACCAGTGTAGATATTGACGCCAGCCATGCCCAACCCATGCCTCCCCCTTCCCTGCATCTAGTATATCTAGAATTTTTCTGGAATATGGGTTGGATTCCGCACGCTCTCGATCGATTAACCCATTATTATCCAGTAACCTTACATCATCTTCTCTTAACCACGTAATCAGGATATCGTCGGTCCAATATGGAACGACCCTCCCTCCTTCCGCAGCATCTTCCCACCGACCTGGGACAAAGCACCGCAAATTAAAGAACTTACCTGTCGCCACATCAGATGCCCCGGCGGCTTTCCACAATAGTAAGTCAAGCCCACAAAATGCAACAAGAACACGAGTGCCAGCTTCCTCAAGCATTCGAATCAACTGAATTGCGCCAGCCAACGCCATAAGATCTGTACGTTGTTGGCGTGGACCAATATCGTCAAAAAACACAAGGTAAAGTCGCGAAATACTGGTACTAGTCAGTATGGAAGCCACTTTCTGAGGCATCCCGTTTTTAGCCATCTCAGTCAAGTGAATTACTGCTGTTATAAGTATTTTCACCTCTTTTGTTGCAGCCTCCTTCTGGAGTTGTTCTGCGCAATCAACGGTCCACTTATAATATTCAGTGTCAAAGACTCGTGGGATCATCGCTGGCGAGCAAATTGAATTTGCTCCAATTTCTTCGGCGGTCTTCACTAGGGTTTTGCATTGTTTTTTCCACCAAGCCATGTTAGTGAGGTCAATGGTGTCGACCTCCTCTGAAAAATGGCTCCAATGAGCTAACTGTCCACGATCACTTCTTGGCTTGTAAAACTGGGGGTCGAGGATAACATCTAAATTTTTGCGTCGCTTTCCCAGTTTATTTAATCGAGTAACAACATCCTCGGGGGAATCGTTTACTGGGCTTAAGATTATGCCTGTATAGCCATGCAAAGGTTTTTCGTCAACGAGATTCCACGAGTCGTGCCCCATCTGATGATAAACAGCCATTTCTCGCCTCCACTTTATCGATGATTTGTTATCTATCCCACATGTTGCCGACAGCTTTTTCTAACCTAATCACTAGGTTCTGTGGAAAGAGCTTTTATAAACTCTTCTGGCCATCTGTACCGTTGCACTGGCCAAGGTGCCAACGCCTTTATTAAACAACCTAGGCGCATGCATTCTAATTTAACCTCAGTTTCCCGTGGTAATGACGCTCGGTTCGCTACCGCCAAAATTGCATCCCTGCGGCTTAGTCCATTTTGGAAAAAAGCATGATGGCCAAGGACACACTCAACCAGAACAAGCGCCAGGTCAAATTGGTCAGTCCTCCAATCAATAGATGCTTTATCGTTAAGCAACTGCTCCGGAGCTGAATATAACGGTGTCCCAGGCCCTTGCGCCATGAAATCTTGGGTAAGAGAAAGTTCACCAAGTACTCGTACTATCCCGAAGTCAGTGAGAACCGGCTCGTTTTCGTCCCGAAACAAAATGTTTTCCGGTTTGATATCACGGTGAACCAGTCCACGCTCATGTAAATGAACAAGGGCATCGGCAAGCACAGTTCCTATGTGCCTCAACTGAGGTACTGGCATTGGACCATGCACCATTCTGTCACGCAACGTACCTCCAGCAAGGAACTCTTCTATTGTGACCCAGTACTCTTCGCCATCAAATACATATGATTTGACGTATTTCAACGAGGCAATAGCTGGGTGGTGGCAATCTAAGAGAGCCTGTGATTCTCGTTCAAATCGGCTTTTTAATGTGGCGGAAACGGGTGCAATCTTGAGCGCAAGGTTGGTACCGGCTTGATTAATGAGGAATACGTGCTTATGCGCCCCAGCACCCAACGTACGCCCTAGGATTACATCAAGTTGATTGCAAATCGAAATTGCAACCTTCTCGAGGCTGGTGAGCGGTTGTTGAGTCATACGAAACCGCGTTGAAGAAAGTTTGAGCTCTTTCGTAAAGCCATGGCAACAAAGGTTTTGTTTCCCGTGCTTCAATTAATATTTTAATATTATCAGCATTTACGGAACAAAGGCCAACACCATAACGTTCAAACACTTGTTCATGGACGCGGATACGCTCAGCAACAACTGAAGGCAATACAACATAGGCACGGGTAGCGAATGTAGTATTTCGGTATGCCTGATGTGCTGCGCGCCGCCAGTCAGATAACTTAGCCTCAAAAGCAACTATCCGTCCGTCCGTAGTTCGTGCCAACACATCAGTAATTCCAGTACGGTAATCCCATTCAGTAGTTATCTGAAGGCTTCCCCAAGGAGATGAGTCTAATCCTATAAGGGCGATAAATTGGTCAACCAGTGCCGACTCAGTGTCGAACAATCCTGCATTCACGGTTGCGGCGGAAGTATGCATGTCCCTATGAATGTGTAATTTTATATGATTTAATTATACATTAATTACTAAGTATGCAGGTCATTTCAGTATGTCGAAAGCCGGCAGAAAACCATCGTCCGATTGTACGACTTTAGTTCAACTTACGTTGCCAGTAGAAGTGGACTCTGCAATTGAACAGCTTGTTCGCACCGGTTTTTATGGACGTTCAAAATCGGAAGTGGTTGTTAATTTGCTATCACGAGAATTCGAACGCATTGCACGCGATGGTCTGATACAGCGACTCAGCGAACTTGCGCAAAAAAAATTGCACGAATAATTTCTTATAGCCATACGTACATCCAGGCAATTCAGGATAATGTTAAGTGATGGATCAAGGCTGCCGTTACTATTTATTCCCTGCAAGAATCAAATTGAATCTCAGGCGAAAAGCTTCAGCGCACATAGCACGGCCGCTGGTAGCCAAGAATAATTTTCCATTATCTTCTCCTCTTGTGAAATATGGTCTTACTTCGAAGAGGTAGTACGAAAGGGCGTTTGATAATGAATCTTGACCCATTTCAGCAGTCAACCGCAATGCTTCATTGATAGTAATCACCCTAATCCGCTCTCTTGGTATTTTGGTGTTGTGCAAAAAGAGAAGGATTGTTCGATCCCTTTCAAGAAGGAGCCTCTTTCTGGATCCTTGTAACATTGACTGGATCTTGCTGTCGAGCGTTGCCAATATTTCCGCGGCTCCCTCGTCTGTCATAGGGGGACATTGTGGTTTACGATAGCATTCAGCTGCTTTCGCATCGCGATATCCCAGCAAGCGTCCAACGGATCTAGCTGTCACTTCTTTATGCTTATGAGAAAGATGCATTGCGGCATTGCTAGCTTCTCTTGCTGTAGGAGAATACTCGCCACAGCCGAGTAGCTCATTTAACACACTTGCAAACCAATAAGGGGCACTCCAGTCAGCGAGAATTCTCGACGAGGTTATATGTGCGTCATGACATGTATGAATAAAGCGTTCTGGCCAGTCGAGCAATAACCAAAGTCCCACCATCATCAGTAGATGACGTTCCCGCAAGGGCAAATATTCAAATCCCTGATGGTTGCCTACGGCTTCAACAGGTGGAAATCCCATTTTGCATGCAGCCAAATCAAGCAGACTTTTCCCCCTGAGCGAAATTAGAAGATTGCAAATCCGATGGAGGACATCCATAAATAGATGTGCATACTGAAAAGACGCACTCCCACAAAAAATCCACCCCAATTCAAAAAAAGACGCCAGCGATTGAAGTTGGATGAGAGGCTGCACGTCTCCTACTGAAGGATCCCTTGCTTCTGCACGTGATAAATCTGCGCCGCAAACATGACATAGCGTCAGAGAATCGATTTCAAACTTGTGCCGATCTCCGAGTTCTCTTCGAAAGAAAGCTACTGGCGCTGCACACTGTGCGCACCTTTCATGCATAAGCATGCCATGCCGATCGCAAACCGTATAGAAAGCAAGCCGCCATTTCCGCCGAAAATATGGAATTTGGTCTTCAGCTAGGCAAAGAGGACAATATTGCAATCCCGCATGTCGTCGAGTTCGATGATAAACACCTAGCGGAAGTATCCATTTTGAATTTCCGTGTGGATTGTGATGTTCGTAAAGAATCCCTTCGTATGAACGCAGAGTAGTTCCCAGCACCCTATCGAAAGACACTCCTGTAAGCTGAGAAAACTCATCCAAGAAGTCATCTCTGACGCTTTTGTCGAAATCTCGAGTCCAGATGGAACGTTCGCGACCAAAAGTTACATCGCAATATGGCTGGAGCTTGAGGCCGCTAGCTTGGGCAAGACGCACGATCCAGGATGTAAGCAATTCGTCTGGCAGTGGGTGTAAATGCACTGCCATAATATTTCCGGAAATGCCTGGCGGGTGCATTTCAAACCTGGGAGATCGCCGATTTGCGCTTCGAAGGCGAGGTATATCCGCATCCAGCAAGCGCTTTTTCGTCGATCGCCTCCGAACCCGACCTAATCGCCCAAACGGCAGCCCGGTTCAGAAGCGATGATATTTCCCCGATCGTTCCTTCCGACAAGGCGAGTATACGCAACGCAATGTCGCGCTGATTCAAGCCCGATTGCTTGCGGAGCGGCACAATCCGCTCGAAGCTGGAAAGCAGTCTCAGGTACTCGGCATTCAGCTCCCAGCGTGGGAGCACAACCGGCTCGAACCGGTTGGCGAGTTGGGGGTCGCTCTGGATCACCCTGATCGCGTCTTCCGTACCCAGCCCCACTATCGGGATCTGCAGCAAGTTCCCCAGCGACTTGAGCACGTTCAGGAATTGACGCTGTTTCGTGGGAGGACCTGCGAGAATGTTGTGCAGCTCGTCGACCGCGAGAATCTTCGGCTGGATCCGCTCGAGTACGGCCACGACTTGGCGGAACTTGTCGTTCGCCCTGTGCGTGGATTTGTGGGCAACAAACAGGCTGTCCAGGATGGCTTCGTAGAATCGCACCTCTTCCGGGACAGGAGGGGCCTCGACATAGAGCACAGGAACCTTGATCGCCTCGCCCTCTGGATTGTCGTCAGCCGGATGAGCCTTGAGGAACTGGTTCATGAGGTGGGTCTTGCCGTTGTTCGTCCTCGCAACGATAAGCAGATTCGGCATGCGGGAAGTCTTTGGGTGGACCATCAAGGCTTCCAACCTATCCAGGATATCTTTCGCCTTCGGATAGCCGATCCAGCGACGCTTCTGCACATAGAGAATCCGCTCTTCGAGCGGCAACTCGAGAGCAAGCTTCGCCTGGTCGCTCAGGTGGCTGAGATCGTCCGTCACAGTGGAGCCTCCTCGATGTCGTCGTAGGGCAGGATGTCTTCGGTTTCATCGTCCATCGGCACTACGGGCACTTCTTCCTGCATTTTTTCCGTAGCAGGCTTCGCAGCATCTTTCTTCTTCACTGCTTTCGCGTTGTTGCGCCTTCTCTGGCTCTCACGCCTTGCTCGTTTGGTCTGGGCCTCGGCATGCTGCTCGATCTCCCGCATCTCCTCGAGCGCTTCGAAAATCAACGTCTCGTTCACGGCAGAAAGCCCCCTTTCCTTAATGCGCTTCTCGGCGGCCCGCAGTTCCCAAATACTGATCGGCGGATGAGTCGCGTCTCGGTAAGGAATAGGCGCGTAGGTTTGGGTATCCGGGTCAAAGAAATGGACCGCGCTGATGTCGCGGTAGTCGACGCGGAAGATGAATTTGCGTTTCTTGCTTGGATCTTCGAGGTCGGGGGCGTGGATCCATTTGCGCAGGATGTCACTGTAGTAGCAGATGTTGTCGATGACCACCCCGTATTCCTGCACGGTTCGCTCGATGAATGGCATGAAGTCGAGCTTCAGACGATCCTCGTCAGCGATCCTCGCGGGGAGTCCCGTCCCTGGACGGTCGGATGTACCGAGAATCCCTTCTTCCCATTTTTGGAAGGGCGTGGTCTTGATTCCCTTGTGAAACTGGTGGTGGTACATCTTCACGATATAGGTGGCGAACCATTGCTCGAATTCCGCCAAGGTCATGACGGCATTTCCCTCCGAATCGTAGTCCCCCTTTTCCTCAACGTTGGAGAAGGTCGTACCCTTCAACCTGTGGGTTTGCTTCATGAAGGTGCGGAACCCGCGTTCGACATGCCCGCCGTATTGGGGCTCGCCCTTCGGACGGTTCTCCAGGATGATGCCGTAGTGCTCGCATGCCCTGGAGAGCATGGTCCCCCTGAACTCCTTCGCATTGTCGGCATGCACCATCCTGATCTTTCCCCAGCATGGCCATGAAGCGTCGATGCCCACGGATGCAAGCCATTCATCCTTAGGGAGCATCGCGTGAGCAAGGCAAAGCCCCGTCGAAAGAGCTCCGGGAGGATCAAGGGAAATGTAGAAGCCCAGTACCATGCGCGAGTACACGTCGATGGCGAGCGTCATGTTCGGCCGCCCGATGGGCAGCCTGTGCTTGTCGTCGACCAGGATGATATCGGCCTTCGTGTGGTCAATCTGGACTACAGCGAGGGGGTAGTCTGCCCCAGGGAAATGCCCGCGGATCGGTGAATATTTTTCCTTGGCAGCTTTGCGTCCGAGGCGCTTCTCCATGGCAAGCTTGCCCGGGACTGTCTGGATGCGCCGGCGCAGCGTGTTGCGGTGAGGCGGCTTCAGTCCCTTACGATTGCATTGCAGCTCGATCTCGCGCAGCGTATCTTCGACGTCCGGTTTCTCTGCAGTCAGATAGACTTTGGCGATTGCTTCCGAGATGATCGTTTCAACCCCATCAGGTAAACGCGTCTTGCCCCGATCGGTTCTTTCCCGGCGCAGAAGCGAAGAAAGCAGACCAGTTTTTTCGTAATCCTTGAGCCATCGATATATCGTATATGGATTCACTTCGCACGCTGCAGCGACTGCCTTCACATCCTCGAATGTCCGTTTTCTGCGCCCTTTTTCCAATAATGGCCGCAACATCTCGGCCTTATCGAGTGCACGTTGCCATTCCTTGTCGGATACCAACGCCAGCTCTGGAGGAACCCTGTCCTTAGAGGCCATGCCATCGAGTACAGCTTCGGCTGCCGGAATGCGCTCAGCAGAACCGGAATCGAGATCCTTACCAAGGACGGCGTCGATTCCTGCCATGTCGATGACCACAAACCTGCGTCCATTCCACAATATGGCTGCGCCTGGCCGAATGAACGATTTCGCGTTCATGGCAATTTCCAGATTCGGCTTGCCATGGTCAGGGGCTGTTCGAGATCCACGCCGACACTGAAATTTGAGACCAAATGCCACAATGCCGGAATGAGGGCGGCCTGCTCGAATTTGTCGCGAGATATAGTAGATAGAAGCGAGCCCGGGCTGGATTCATTCAAAACGGACAGGGCGCAACGAATTCGATCAAGCGAATGAGTGCCGGTTTCGATTTCGCGATAAGGCAGCAGAAAGCGCGCATTGAACAGGTACGGTGTCCTGATCTGCCTATCCGTGAAAATCTTGAATCGCCACCCCTGTGATCTGGCATAACGGATCGCCGCCTTGAACCGTGGTCTCAGCTCCTGAAATTTCTCCGCTAGCTCATCTCGATATTTAACCTCGCACAAGAGGTCCTTGATCCCTTCAGTGGATGTGGAATCCCTCCGGTACCGAACCAGAACATCTGGTGTGTACCGTCGCGCTTTACCCTCATCGTCGACGTAGCTGATCGTAACGGGCTGGGTAATTACTTTTTCGACTTTCCGATCAAATTGGAACAGGGTAATGAGGTCACGTTCCAAAGAAGATTCATACGCTGCACCACCCATGGCATGCTTGCCGGTTACGCTACGCGTCCCGATCGGAACTTTACGCATCCCCATAAATATACCTCCCGACAAATACTCTATCAGGAAATCAGGAATTCCATCCTGATTAGAATCATTCTATTGTAGACTGTTGTTTAATAGAGCCAAATGACTTAACAAGCTGGGAGGTATCGATGCAAACAGATATGCACTATTACGGCACCTATGCTCTTGCACGCGCGGCCGGAATCAAACCCGATCATGCTAAAAATATCGCTACCGCATCCCAATTTGTGGATGATTCAAAGACGTTATCTCAGGCGATTGCTGATGGCAGCTATATTGATTACCGGGCAACCGCACATGGAACCTCCATTAAGCTTCCAGAAATTGGCGATACGTCGATGAACCTAGACATCGAAGACCAAAGACATGTTTGGCTTCCCTTTCATTTCCTGCCAGGAGGTAGCGGCGATTCTTTACCGGCAAAGCTCATTTGCCAAATGGACAGTGCCATTGCACAGGAAATGGTGGCACACAACCTTTCGCTTGCCGCCCAACCCTATGGCGGCCTTCTCATCGGCATCACAGCCCATGTTTACGCTGACACTTTCTCTCATTATGGATTTTCAGGCATCTCATCTTCATTAAACGAGGTAGCTGATGATTCATTCGACTTGCACGTCCAAGACCAAGGAGTGCTTGGATACATCAAACAAAAAGCTGACGATTTCCTGGAAGAGGGTCAAGCAAGGGCGGCAGATCTATTGAAACTGGGTCATGGAGGTGCGGCAACATTTCCTGATCGACCATACCTAACATGGAGTTTCAAATATGCTGATGGCAGAGAATCGGGCGTACGCAATAATCCAGAAACGTTCCTTCTGGCCTGCGAAAAACTTCATGCAATGTTTGTCGAGTTCAGTAAAACGGCCAACGGGTTTTATTCGCAAGGTGATGGGCGCAATTTTGCTGACATTTCTGATGCGATTCGTAATGTGCTCAGTGTCGAAGGTGCTATGGATGCACGAGTAGCAGCTTGGCAAGCTGCAGCAGCAGCGGAAACTGTCTTTTCAAATCCGACCAAAGGCCAGATTCCTGAATACGATTCTTCTGACTTTGAGAACGATGCACAGTCACTTCCAGGCCTGTCGAGTGCACAAGTCAAAAACACCTTTGTTTATGTTTTCATGAAAGCTGCCAATACCCATCGACAATACGTTCTTCACGAGCTTTTGCCTGCACATGGTATCGATGTGGTGATTCCATAACCAACCCCATTCAGGACACAATAGCAAGATGGCTCGTCGTAAGAACAACAAAAACCGCACAAGGAAACAAGCACCACCTAAAGTCCAAAGTAGCATTGCAAAAACATTCCAGTGGATTGTCGCCTCAGGTCTGCTTGTACTTATTTTGACAACAAGTTACCACTTTCTTTCAGGTGACATTTCATTGGAATTCGTTAAGCCACTCGATAGCGGTTACGAATTTAAACTAAAAAATGACACCCCATCAGACGACATCGTAAAAAAGTTTCGAATTATTTTTCCACATCAAAGTGTCATAGTAACAACAACCCGAGATGTGTACGCCACGCTTGACGCTCATGGTCATATAACGCTTCCTGGCGGAAACAGTAGCTATGTCCCTGCTTCCGAATTTAGAGAACTTGACGGTCGATTATTGCCCGCAAACTCATCAATCAATTTTAGGATCCCGCCTCTATCCAGTAGATCATGGATGCAGCCAGACGCAATGATCGTTCAAATTGCATTCCAAACTACACCCAAGCATGATTTACTGGCTTACCTCAACTCTGCCCTGAATGTCATCGGTTTGCATTCTAAAGAGACGACTATTCGGTATTTAGTTGTAAGCAATTACTGGACTGTTACACAATCAAGTTCGACAAAAGAAGCTATCCGTATCGCATGCCGAGACAATGATTCTCTGGCTAAACTAAATATCTGTAGTGGACAACAATTGTAATTTGCACTCAATTTTTAATATTGCAACAGGGATACCATGATTACCAAAAATCAGCTGGACCAAGCATTAGAGGCCTGGAGAGTCGCACGTGAGAGAGCTCTTCATGAACAAATAGCATGGGACGAAATCCTTAAAAATCACAAATCGCTCATTGACTCATTGCGTAATTCAGGACATACGTGGTCGCAAGCAAATGCTGAATTCGAGAATATCTCGAATTATCATCGCGACTCGTTACTTCAGGCGTGGGAGGCAATGGATGAGCGCTGCAAAGAATATCAGGACCTGCTCAAAAGATTTCAGGCACAGCCGTAGGCTTGTTGTGAAGTTATAGCTTTCAAAAACGGGGATGCAGGGCCTTAATTGCATCAAGCCTATGATATGACAGGACAAGCAATTAATCGCATCTGGAAACCAGTCCAGCCACGTAGAATCTCGAGGAGTATTTCAATGCGGGGAATACGATCAGAGTCAGACAGGTTACTTGTACAAGCCTATTTTCAGGAATATCAAGCCGCACAAAATCGGATCATCCGATTTATGGTTCTCCAATATTCAATTTGGCCCGTTTCAATAGCCACACTATCTTTCTTTGTAAAATCTTTCTCTTCTGATACAGACGGCATTCCAAGATTTGGGGTAATCTGGGGTTGTATTATTGCAATATTGCTAGTAATTCACTTCTATCTCTTCGCATTACATGAAGTTTACAACCAAGTCAGATATATTGAGAATGTACTTCGCCCAAAGGTTTCAAGGCTATTGAGAACAGACTCATTTTGGGGGTGGGAACGATACCTGGAAAGAACCGGTAGGGCTAATCCGCCAGCATGGGGGGACTATGTACCTCTCGCTGCCGCTATCTGTGCTCCCTTATTACTCCACTGGGACATTTGGGGCTGGCCGTATATCAATACGGCTCTTTTAATTTTCTATTATGCTGTCTTTTATTTCCTGCCATACAAAACAGCCCAGCGGCTTGTCAGCCTGAGAGAAAGTTTCAATAGGAAATCAGTCCTAACGACAAGTTCCGACAAACCTGATTAAATCCTAATCCATTACGATAATTCTCGACGTGATTTGTATTTAACGATATTTATTATTTGCATTTAATTTTGGAATTTACAGGCGGCACACATCCGAAGCCAGGAGAAATCTCGCTTACCCATTGCGGCGTGCTTTTCCTCGACGAATTGCCTGAATTCGATCGGGCCGTTCTGGAGGCGCTGAGGGAACCCATGGAGTCCGGAAAAATCACCATTTCCAGAATCCAGGAACAGGTCGATTTTCC